>JBKJTB010000106.1:0-25011 GCA_046594305.1 Devosia sp.
AGGCGACGGTACCGTCGAGATCGCCGGCCATGATGGTGGTGACCGCGGCGTTGTTCTCGGCGACGTTCAGGGCCAACGGGTTGCCGCCGTTCGAGGTGATGGTCGGGGCGTCGTTGACTGAAGTGACGTTGATCGTGATCGTGTTGGCGATGGCGGCGGTGTTTTGGCCGCTATTGGCGGTGCCGCCAGTGTCGACGACCGTGAAGTTGAAGCTGGCATAGGCGCTGCCGTTGGCGTTGGCGGCTGGGGTAAAGACCAGGAGACCGATACTGGCGGCGGCGATGGTCTGGTTCGCGGTCACGGCGACGCCGTTGAGCTTCAGCGAGCCGGCGGCGGGCAGGCTGGTGATGATAACTGACTGCAGCGCATTGCCGTCGACGTCCGAGAAACCGAAATCCGATGCGGCGAGGGTGCGGGAGCCGTCCTCGGCGATGGTGATGGTCTTGTCGGCGCCCTCGGGGGCATCGTTGACGCCGGTGACGTCGAACCGGATGGTGTTGACGGTGCTGGCGGTGTTGTGGCCGCCATTGGCGGTGCCGCCGGTGTCGACGACCTTGAAGCCGAAGCTGCCATAGGGGCTGCCGTTGCCGTTCGTGGCGGGGGTGAAGACGAGGAAGCCGATATTGGCAGCGGCGATGGTCTGGGGCGCCGCGACCGCCAGTCCGTTGAGCGTCAGCGTGCCGGCGGCGGGCAGGCTGGTGATGGTCACCGATAGGAGGGAGTTGCCCTCGGGGTCGGAGAAACCGAAATCGCCGGTGTCGAATGTGTAAGGCGCGCCGTCCTCGAGGATGGTGATGGTCGTGTCGGTGCCCGTGGGGGCGTCGTTGGTGCCGGTGATGGCGAAGTCGATCTCGGCGGTGTCGGATTCGCCGTGGAGATCGATGACCTTGAAGTTGAAGACGTCGTGGCCGGTCGCGCCCGGGGCGAGCGCCTGCGTATCGGCGTCGTCGTTGCGCAGCAAATAGTCGTAGGTGCCGTCGGCATGGACGGTCAGCGTGCCGTATTTGCCGATGATGTCGGTGTCGCCTGATATCTGGACGGCGGGCGCGAGCAGGGTAGCGCTGTACACTTCTTTGATCGTGAGGACATCGCCGCCCGGAGTGATGGCGGTGTTGGCGTCAGTCGCGTTGGCGAGGAGATTGCCGTCCGCGGCCGAGGTGCCGTCTTCGACGAGGCCAGTGATGAGGACGACCGCGCCGGCGTCGGGGGCGACGTTGAGGAGGTTGCCGGCACCGACGCTGGTGCCGTTGAAGATGAATGTCTCGACGCCCGTGACCAGATCCGTGCCGTCGGGGCCGACGATCCTGTAGGTGGTGCCGCCTGAGTGCGAGATGTTGTAGCCGGACCAGTTGCCGGAGAATATGGCGACGTCGATGCCGAGGCCGCCGTCGATTTCGTCGTCGCCGGCGCCGCCCGTGATCGAGTCAGCACCATCGCCGCCATGGATGGTGTCCTTGCCGGCACCGGCAAGGACCGTGTCGGCGCCAGCACCGACCTCGATGAAATCATTTCTATCGAGAAGACCGTCTACGAGGAAGCTGTAAGGGGCAGGAACAGTCGACGCGTTGATCGTTACGTCGTGGGTAAGGGGCGTGTTGGCAGTGATATAGAATCTGCCAGCAACGCCCGACCAGTTGGCAGTCGACAGCAGGGCGTCGGTCAGGGTGACATCCCAGTCCGCGCCGTCGTTAGCGAGCGCGATGGCGTCGATGTTGGTGATGTTGGTGACGTTGGTGGCGCTGAAATCGTAGCTGCCTGCCGCTGTGATGTAGAGCCAATCATCCCCGGTGGTGCCGTCGATGGTGTCGCCGGTATCGGCGATGTTGTTGACGATAAAGTAATCGTCCCCGGCGCCGCCGGTCAGACTATCGGCCCCCGCGCCGCCGACAAACGAGTCATCGCCATCTCCGCCGTCGGCGGTATCGTCGCCGGCGCCGGTCTCAAAACTATCATTGCTCGCGCCGCCGAGCATCCAATCCGCGCCGCGGAGATTTCTCCCCTCGACGAGGAGGCGGCGCGTGGCCGCAACATCGGAACCGTCAATCGTGACGCCGTGCGTCAGCACAGTGTCCGCGCGAATATTGAGGTCGCCCGCGCTGAGAAAATCGCCGCTGCCCACGAGCGAGTCAGTGACGGTGATGTTCCAGGCAGTCGTGTTGTCCGACAGCACGATCTCGTCGATGCCGGTGATCAACCGGCCGGTGAAATCGTAGGTGCCGGCGTTGTCGAGGCGAAGGGCATCGCGGGTCTCCGCTCCGCCCTCGATCGTGTCGACGAGATCGCCGGCGCCGGTGAGGATGAAGGTATCGTTGCCGGTCCCGCCGATCAGGCTGTCGGTGCCCGCGCCGCCGGTGATCGTGTCGTCGCCGGCGCCGCCGTCGACCGTGTCCGCCCCGGCGCCCGAGTCGATCGTGTCGTTGCCGGAGCCGCCGGTGATTGAATCGTCGCCGTTGAGGAGCCCGCCGACGGTGATGCGTTTCGCGCCGGCGATGGCCGAGGCGTCGATAGTGACGTCGTGAGTGATGGCGGTCGTGGCCTCGATCCGCAGCCGCCCGATGACGCCGTTGTAGCCAGTGAAGGCCATGAATTCGTCGCTGACCGTGAGCGTCCAGTCGGCCTGATCGCCGTCCAGCTCGACGATGTCGAAGTTCAGTATGCCGTTCGCGAGCGTGTAGTCGCCCGCAGTGATGATCCTGAGGGTGTCGTTGGTGGCGAGCTCGCTCGTGCCGCTGAGATACTCGACGAGATCAGGCGGGCTGTCGATGATGATCACATCGGCGCCCAGTCCGCCGTATATCGTGTCGAGACCCGCGCCCGCGACGATCGTATCATTGCCGGCGCCGCCGAGGATGCTGTCGTTGTCGGCGCCGCCGTCGATGCTGTCGTTGCCGCCGCCACCGTCGATGGTGTCGTTGCCGGCTCCGGTTATGATCGTATCGGCGCCGTCACCGCCGGTTATGGAATCGTCACCATTAAGAGCGGGAGCCGAGAGATTGAAGCCATAAGGTGCGCTGACGGCCGATGCGTCCAGGGTGAGGCCGTACGGGCTTCCACCCGTAACCAGCAGGGTGCCGCTTCCATCGTAGTTCGCGGTGGCCATCAGGGAATCGGAAAGGATGATCGTCCAAGCGCCGGCATTGGAACTCAGGTCCAGGTGGTCGATGTTGGTGATCGCGGTACCGGTAAAGTCGTAACTGCCGGCCGCATCGATCCGGAGCGTGTCATTGGTGCCCGGCTCGGCTCCGCCATCGATGGTGTCGCCGATGTCGTCCTCGGCAATCATGATGAAGGTATCGCTGCCGTCGCCGCCGATCAGGCTGTCGACGCCCGCGCCGCCGGTGATGGTGTCGTCGCCCGCACCGCCGTCGATGGTGTCGCTGCCGTCGCCGCCGTAGAAGGTTTCGTTGGTACCGTCGCCGGTGATGTCGAGGGCCGGCATGTCGGCGGAGGCGAGGGTGATCGTGTTGCTGCCGAAGGTTTCGCCGAGGGGGTAGTCGCCGCCGGCGCCGACGGGGACGAGGCCTCGCATGTCGGGCAGGGCGAAGGTCGTCGTGCCGTCGCCGCCATAGGTCGTGCCGAGCAGGGAGAACAGATCCAGGTTGCCGGCGATCGGCAGCACCTGGCCGTAGCAGAGCGCCCAGCCCGAAGGGATCTCACTGCTGGCAGACATCATGATTTCGCCGAGATAGGCGTCGCCCGGGCCGGCGGCCGGGCCAGAGCTGGACGGAAACTCGCCGCCGCTAATGTTGATGAGATAGTTGATGGCCAAGGACGGGCTGCGAATGTCGATCGGGCTGCCCGATCCGCCCATATTGGTCGGCATCTGGGAGAGCGACACTTCGAAGGTTTCATCGTTGTGCTTCAGGCCGAGGTAGGACTCGGACGAGGCGCCAACGGCCAGGCGGCCGCGAAGGTCGGGCAATGCGAAGTTCGTCTCGCCGTCGCCGCCGTAAACCGTGCCGATCCGGTTGAACAGCGCTTCGTTGCCGACGATCGGCAGGAACTGGCCCCGGCACTCCGCATAGCCGTCGGGCGCGAAGCTGAACGCGGTCTTGACGATGCCGCCGAGGAAGTCGCCGCTGCCGTCTCCGTCAACCAGGCGGATGAGGTAGCCAATGGGAAGCACGGCCTTGTCGCTGTCGACCGGCTGGCTGGTGCCGCCCGAGGAGGCGGGAAGCATCGACTGGGTCAAGGGGAGGGTGTTGGACCCAAAGGCCACAGCAAATTGGTGAGCGTCGAGGCCCGGACCCTGGCCCGCGTGGACGGTCGAAATGCCCTGAAGGTTGGGAAGCCAGAACGTTTCCTCGCCGTTGCCGCCGAACGTGGTGCCGAGAAGATTGAAGAGGTCTTCATTCAGAGCGATGGCTTGGATCTGCCCGTTCGCTTCGGCGCTGCCCGTCCAGGCAAAGTTTCCCGCGAATTGCCGGATCATGCCGAGGGTGAACTGGCCGTCGCCAGTATTCCAGTGCGGAAACTCGCCCGCCGTCTGGATCAGCTCGGTGATGACAATCGAAGCCTGATGGTTGTCGCGCGTGTTGGCCATGCATTCCCCCAAGATCGGATGTGCCCGTTATCGGGCGCGCACGCCTCCGGCCCGCGCCTAGGGGGCGCAGGTGGCGGACTCAGTCGTGCGGTAAAACTCGCCGCGGCAGACGTGACAGGCGCAGCGGCACGATGTTCATGGCATGCGGGGCGCCGGGAGTCCTGATGCGGGGCGGGCGGATTTCTGATGTTTTTCTGATATTTCATTCAGAACCGGATGAGCCGGCGGAAATGGGCGGGAACCGTCAGCCGACGAACGGCTCGGCGTTCATGTTCCGCTCAGCGGTGGCGGGGCAGGGTTCCGGCCAAGCCGGGTGATTTGAAAAGCGTCAAAGGCTCGGGGAGCGTCGGGACGATGAGAGCTGCCATGAACCTTCGGCTGATCGCTGCCCTGCTGCTGGCCACCGCTTTGTCGCCGCTGGCCGCGATGGCGCAGGAGCCGCTGCGCGGGGTGGCGCTGGTGATCGGCGAGAGCGACTATGACGAGCTCGCGGACCTCGGCAATCCAAAGAGCGATGCGCGGGCGATGGACAATCTGCTTGGCGATCTCGGGTTCGATGTGAGCCGGGTGCTCGACGGCGATGCTGAGGAACTACGGGACGAGATTGCGCAGTTCGTCGAAAACGCGGCCGATGCCGACGTGGCGCTGGTCTATTACTCCGGGCACGGGGTGGAGCTGGGCGGGCAGAATTATCTGGTGCCGACGGATACCGATCTAGGTTCGCCGGCGAGCGCGGGACAGAGTCTGGTTGCGGTCGATGCGCTGCTGGCGGAGCTGGCCAAAACGGTGCCGGTCACCATCGTGCTGCTCGATGCGTGCCGCACCAATGCGTTCCCGTCCGGGCAGGTGATCGAGCTGCCGGGCGCGACGACTCCACTGCCGGTGGACGGGCCGGGGCTCGAGGCGGTGAAGGGGCCGACGCCGATCGGGCGGCCGGATGTGCCTGCCGACAGTCTCGGGATGATCATCGGCTTTGCCGCGAGCCCGGGCCAGCCGGCGCTCGATGGCGAGCCGGGCGGGAACTCGCCCTATGCCGCGGCGCTGCTCAAGCATTTCGCGGCGGGCGGCTATTCGCTCGGCGACCTCATGACGATGGTCAGCGAGGAGGTCTATCTCAAGACGCGGGCGCAGCAATTGCCCTGGGTGAACTCGTCGCTCCGGCGCGTGCTGCAGTTCGGTGCGCCGGTCGAGGAGCCGGCGGGCGATGAGGCAGAGATCCGCGACGGACGGCGGCAATTGCTGCTGACCATCGCAGGCGCGCCCGAGACGACGCGGCGTTACGTCGAAACGGTCGCAAAGTCCGAGGGGGTGCCGCTCGATGCGCTCTACGGGATGCTGAAAGTGCTGGGTGTCGATACGTCGGGCGGCGAGCAGGAGATCGAGAAGCAGCTCCGCGCGGGCGCGCAGAAGCTCAAGGCGTTCATCGAGGCGCAGCCGGGCGGAGCCAAGACCGATGTCGAACTGGTGCGGCTCGCGGGACTGGCCGACAAGGCGCAGGCCGAGGGCGCGATCGATCTGGCCCTGAAGTTCCGGCAGGCGGCGTCGGGTCGCGCCGATGAGCTCGATGCCAATGTGGACGAGACCGAAGCCAACCTCCGCTCCGACCGGCTGCAGATCGGCTCGACCTATGCCGACCATGCGCGGACGGCTGTGCTCAATTTCGATTTCGGCGTGGCCGCGCAGATGTGGGGCAAGGCGTTCGAGCAGGTGGAGCGCTGGGACGACGAGATGGCGCTGACCTATAAATGGGAAGAGGCGAGCGCGTTGGCCGATTTCGGCCAGTACAAGGGCGACAATAGCTCGCTCGAAAGCGCCATCAGGCTCTACGCCGACGTGGCCGAGCTCGCCGAACCGGGCTCCGACCAATGGGCGGCGATCCGTCATGATACTGGAACGGCGCTCGAAATTCTGGGCGAGCGGCAAGGTGACGATGCCATGCTGCACGATGCCGCCGCGGCGTTCGAGGACGCGCTCGACATCCGCACCTTCGAGCGCAATCGGCGCGAGTGGGCCGCTACGCAGAGCAACCTCGGCGTGGTGCTGATGAACCTTGGGATGCGCGAGCGCGGCATCGACAGCCTCGTCGCCGCGCGCGATGCGTTGATGGCGGCGCTCGATGGGTTCGACCGCGAAACGGCGCCGCTCGACTGGGGCAGGGGGCAGAGCAATCTCGGCAACGTCGAACAGATCCTCGGCGACCGGACCGGGGATGTGTCGCTGTACCGGGACGCGGCCGGCGCCCACACGCTGGCGCTCGATGAACTGAAGCGCGAGATCGTGCCGCTCGACTGGGCCACGGCGCAGAACAACCTCGGCCAGTCCTACGCCCGGATCGGCGAGCAGGAGGAGGGGATCGAGACGCTGAGTCTGGCGGTCGGGGCCTTCCGCGCGGCGCTTGGAGAACGCGACCGGAACAAGGTTCCGCTCGACTGGGCGGTGTCGATGGATAGTCTTGGCAGTGCGCTTGCAAGCATCGGCGCGCGGCAGGACGGCACCGAGAACCTCGAAGATGCGATCCACGCCTTCGAGGCCGCGCTCGAGGAGCGGACGCGCGAACGCTCGCCGCTCGACTGGGCCTACACGACCCGCAATCTGGGCATAGCGGCCAAGAAGCTGGGCGAGCGGACATCGGGCGTGCGTTGGTTCGACCGCGCCATCGCGGCCTATCGCGATGCGCTGACGGAACTGACGGTCGAGCGCGTGCCGCTCGACTACGCGCAGACGCAGGGCACGCTCGGCATTGCGTTGCTGGCCCGCGCCGAACGGAGCGGCGAGCGGCAGGATCTGGTCGAGGCGCGCGCGGCCTACGAGGCGGCGCTCGAGATTTACGCGCAGGTCAGCGAGGACATGGCGGGCTACCTCGAGGACAAGATCGCCCAGATCGACGAGATGCTGGGCTAGACGAAATCGCCGGCGTCGAGCGTGGGCTTGTTGGCGAGGATCGCGACCAGAACCTGGTCGACGCCGCCCGCCAAATTGCCATCGGCGTCGTAGTAGAGTTTGCCTGAGGACTTGTCGTAGATGACCCGATCGTCGAGTTCCTTGGCCGCCTTGCCGGTGCGGAACTCCGCATCTTCGATCGTCGGACCGGTGGCGGCGAAGGCGACCTCATCCCAGTGGAAGACGTCCTTGTTGTGCTCGAAATCCTTGAGCGTATCGACGTTCTTTGTGCCGGGCGCCGTGGTGAACACGAAATGGTCCTTGCCCGCGCCGCCGGTGAGGGTGTCCTTGCCGCCGCCACCGATCAGCGTGTCGTTGCCGCCCTCACCGGAGAGGACGTCATTGCCGGTGCGGCCGTCGAGTGAGTTGGCCTTGCTGTCTCCGGTGAGCTTGTCGTTCTTCGAGCCGCCGACGACATTCTCGAGATTCTTGATGATGTCCTCGGCCTTGCCATCGACCTTCACTGTCGCGCCAGATGCCTTGAGCGTGACCTCGATGGCTTTGGTCTTGTCGGAATAGTCGGCAGTGTCGCTGCCCTTGCCGCCATCGAGAGAGTCCTTGCCGCCACCGCCTTTGAGCGTGTCGTTGCCGTTGCCACCCTTTAGGGTGTCGGACTTGGAACCACCGCCGAGGCTGTCAGCATTCGTGCCGCCCGTGAGGTTCTCATTGGCCACGTCGTCGACTTTGACGGTGAACGTCTCGGTGCGCGTCGATGTGCCGTCGCTGACCTGAACGTTGATGTTGTGCGATTTGGAAGCCTCGTAGTCGAGCAGGAGGCCGTTTGCGACGTGCAACTCGCCATCGTCCGCGTCGATCTTGAAGCGACCACCGGCATTGTCGAGGAGCGTCCAGGTGAGCGTGGAACTGTCGGGGTCGACGCCGATGAACTTGCCGATCTTGAAGCTGTTCGCCGCGCCTTCCTTGACCTTCAAGGCGGGCGACGAAATGTCGGTTGGCGCCGCGTTGCTGTTGAGCGAGAAGACGCGCTGCATGAGCAGGTCGCCCGCAAAGTCGCTTGTCTCGGAGCTCCACAGCACAACCCATTTGTCGTCGGGCAGGACCTCGATGGTGAGACCGTAAAAGCCCTGTTCGTCTGCCGTCGCCTCATTAACGCGCGTCTCGCTGCCATTCTTGCTGCCATCGGCGTTGAAGGCCTGCTGATAGACGCCCCGACCTGAGCCATCCTGATTGTCAGAGGTCCAAACGACGACCCAGCCACCGCTATCGAGTGCAACGACCCTCGAGTCTTCCTGGTCATCGTGGGTGAAACTGTTGACCTGCGTCTCGCCACCGAGCTTCTGGCCGGTGCTGCCATAGGCCTGCTGATAGACGCCGTAGCTGTCGGCGGTGTCCTGGCCGTAGGATCGCCAGGTGACGACCCAGCCCCCGCCGTGGAGGGCGGTGAGGGTGTGGAAGTTCTGTACGCTGGCCGTGTAGGTGTTGACCTGCGTCTCGCTGCCCACAAAGCTGCCGTTGGCGGCGAAGCGCTGCATGAACACGCCGTACTGGTCGCCATCCTGCGCCAGCTCGGTATGAACGAAGTTGAACGACACCCACGCGACAACCCAGCCACCATCATCGAGCACGACGACAAGGGGCTGTTCCTGATCGCCGAGGACGTGCGTGTTGACATGAACCGGCAGACCCGTGGCATTGCCGGCCCCGTCGAGGATCTGGGCGTAGACGCCCGAGCGATAGTCAGGGAGGTTGGCGGGATTTTCCTCGCCGAACGACGTCCATACGACGACTTGCCCTCCGCCTGGAAGGGCGGCGGCCTGCTGACCATACTGGAAGTCAGTCGTGTAGGTGTTGACGCGCAGTTCGCCACCGACGCGGACGCCGCTGGCGTTGTAGGCCTGACTGTAAATCTCGTCGCCAAACGCAGTGCTGGAAACCCCGTCGTTCGACTCCCATGTGACCACCCAGCCACCGTCCTTGCCGGACGAGAGATGGGGACGATACTCGGTTCGGCTCGTGGTCGTATTGACGAGGACTTCTCCCCCGGTCGCCGTGCCGGCGGCGTCGTACTTTTGCGTGTAGACGTCTTGCTTGCTGCTCGGTCCGACCTGATTGGTCGACTCCCAGACGACGACGAATCCTCCGTCATCGGTGGCAAGGATATCTTGGACAGACTGGTTGCCCGGCAGATTGGTGCTGACGCGGAATTCGCTGCCCCGCGGGCTGCCGTCAGCGAAAAAGCGCTGAGCGTAGACGCCGAAGTCGGTTACCAGTTGACTGCTGCCGTTCAGGCTCTGGTCCTTTTTGGCGGACCAGACCGCCACCCAACCGCCATCTTCGAGGACAGCCAGGAAAGGGTCTTGGAGAGAAATACCTGTCTGAGGATTGACTTGTGTTTCTGAACTGACTGGGACGATTGGCACAGTAACTCCCCCCATACCTGTTCAAACCGGTAGCACGCGGCCGTCCAAGGCAGACCTCTCGGAAACGAGGGGGAGCATCACTTTCAGCGCAGCACACGAAGTCCGGCCCGCGCCCACTGGCTTCGCCCAAGAGCGGATGCTAAGGGCTGGATATCGGACCTTGTTCAGGGATTCCTTGCGGGAATGGCATACGGCGGCTTCAAAGACTTCCTAATCGAGATTTTCGCCTGGTGGCGCGGAAATACGTGGGGAACGCGGCTGTGGACGGCGACGCAGGGCGTGTTCGTCGGCGAGGACGAGTTCGGCAATCGCTACTACCGCAGCAAGAAGCCGACCGGCCCGGCGGGCATGGAGCGGCGCATGGTGACCTATGCCGGCGGCTATGCCGAAGCCACCACAATCCCGCCCGGCTGGTATGGCTGGATGCACTACCGGACCAATGATGTGCCGGGCGAGTACACGCCGCACACATGGGAAAAGCCGCACCAGCAGAACCACACGGGGTCGGCGCTGGCCTACCATCCGGATGGTTCGCTGCTGAGCAAGGGCGAGCGGCCGCGGGTCACGGGCGACTACGACGCCTGGTCGCCCGAATAGGTCAAAGTTCAGCCATGCGCGCCCTGGCGCTTCTGCTTGCGGCCCTGACGCTGGCCAGCCCGGTCGCGGCCGAGACGATTTCGAACCCGATCGCGGCGTTCGCCGGTCTCGACAAGATCACGGGCCGGATCACCAGTTTCGACGTCTACATCAACGAGACGGTGCAGTTCGGCGCGCTACAACTCACGCCGCGCGTCTGCTACACGCGGCCGCCCACCGAAACGCAACGCACCAGCGTGTTTCTGGAGGTCGACCAGGTGTCGCTCAAGGGCGGCACGCAGCGCATCTTCACCGGCTGGATGTTCGCCGACAGCCCGGCGCTGAACGCCATCGACCATCCGGTCTACGACATCTGGCTGGTCGACTGTAAGCAGCAGTCGGACACGCCGCCGCCGGACAATGGGACCCCGGCGAGCGGCGAAGAGCCGGCCGCGAGCAGCGAGCAGCCCGCCCAGTAGCGACAGTATTGGCCTTCGGCCCGGCCGGGAGTAGTCTCGCGGGATCAGGAGGGTTTTCCGATGCGAAAGACGTTCCTTGTCTGCGTGAGCCTGTTGGCTCTGGCTGGCCCGGCGGGGGCCGCGATTGCCCGCCCACTCTATCCACTGTGCGGCGACGAAAAGCTCCGAAGCTGTGTGCTCGACGGCAACACGTTCTGGTACGGCGGCGAGTTCATGCGATTGCAGGCCGTCAATCCACCGGCGACGCAGGTGGCGTGTGCGTCGAGCACCGCCGACGCGGCGCGCGACCGGCTGATGAAGCTGCTCAACACCGGCGAAATCTTCGTCTTCCGCTACGGCACCGACGCCGAGGGCCATACGCTGACCCAGGTGCTGGTCGAGGGCAAAGAGGTTGGCCAGACGCTGATCGCCGAGGGTCTGGCGCAGCCAAGTTCGGCGTCGAACGGGGCGTTCTGCTCCTAAGGCTACCGGACGAACGGCACACTCGCTCGTGCCACGGCTGGACTAGCTGGCCATCAGTTCGCGGATTAGCTCGGATGGGCGCGCGGCGAGCTCGAGCTGGTCGTAGGTGCACTGGCGCGGCGCCTTGTCAGGGCGCCAGCGGCGGAGGCCGGTGCCGTGGCGGAAGCGGCCGCCGGTGATGTGGTCGTAGCTGACCTCCACCACCAAATCGTGGCGCAGCGGTTCGTAGGTGCTGGTGCGCTCGGTCGACCAGCGGCTGGGGCCGCCGGGGGCGTTGCCGGTGAAGCCTTCGCCGCGCATGGCTTCGAGCTTGGCCGTCAGCGCATGCTTGTCTTCCTTGCCGAGCGCGGATGTGAAGCCGATGTGGTCGAGCTTGCCGTCGGAATTGTAGAGGCCGAGGAGGAGCGAGGCGACGGCCGTGCTGCCGGTGCCGTAGCGGAAGCCGCCGACGACGCAATCGGCGGTGCGGATGTTCTTGACCTTGAGCATGGCGCGCTGGCCGGGAAGGTAGATGTCGTCCGTGCGCTTGGCGACGACGCCGTCGAGCGCGCCGTTGGTGTGGTCGAGCCAGCGGCGGGCGGTCGCGAGATCGGTGGTGATCGGGGAGAGCCTCAGCGTCGGCGAGGGGTGGCGGGCGAAGAAGGCTTCCAGCAGCTTGCGCCGGGCCGCGAGCGGCTTGGCGGTCAGGGTTTCGCCGTCGATCTCGATGGCGTCGAACAGGATAAGCAGCGCCGGCGTTTCCTTAGCCAGCCTGCGGATGCGGCTTTCGGCTGGATGGAGGCGGGCCTGGATCGCGTCGAAGTCGAGGCTTTCGCCGACCGGCACAGCCAGCTCTCCATCGAGGATGAAATCGGCGTCGAGGGCCGCGACGGCAGAGGCGACTTCGGGGAAGAAGCGGTGGAGCGGTTTGCCGGATTTGGCGAAGAGCTGGATGTCCCCGCCGTGCTTGACTGCGATGCAGCGGAAGCCGTCCCATTTGGGCTCGAACTGCCAGCTGCCTTCGATAGGGAGGGCGTCGACCAGCAGCGCTTCCATCGGTTCGATCGGCGAGGTGTCGGTGTCAGCCATCGATCGCGTGCCAATCGGCGCTGTGCGCCAGCGCATCGGCGAGGCGGAGTTCGTAGTCCTCGCGCGGGATTTCGATGCCGCCGAAGGTCCGCAAGTGGTCGGTGACGAACTGGGTGTCGAGGAGGCGGTAGCCGCCGGCTTTGAGCCGCTCGATCAGATGCGCCATGGCAATTTTTGACGCGTCGGTTTTGCGGTGGAACATCGATTCCCCGAAATAGGCCGCGCCGATCGCCACGCCGTAGAGGCCGCCGACCAGCTCAGGACCGTCCCAGACTTCGACCGTATGGACGTAGCCGCGCCGGAACAGTTCGCCATATTGCTTGCGGATCGCGGCGTTGATCCAGGTGGTGTCGCGGTCGGTGCCGGCGGTGGCGCACCCTTCGATGACGCCGTCGAAATCGGTGTCGACCTTCACCTCGTAGGGGGTGTCCCGCAGCGTCTTGCGCAGGGTGCGGGAGATATGGGCGGCCTCGAGCGGGATGATGCCGCGCATTTCCGGGGAGACCCAGAACAGGTCGTCGGACGCCGCATCCTCAGCCATGGGGAAAATGCCGGCCTGATATGCGCGGAGGATCAGCTCCGGGGTCAATTCGACCGCAAAAGGGTCGGTTTTTCGCGACATGAGGCGGACAGAGTGCCTGAGAATTGATGCTGGCGCGACATCATGTATTGCCAGCGTTCATAATTTATCGCCTAAGAAGACGCCGTTTTCACCCGAAACTAGCCGCGAGTCCGCCCGCCTATGTCCGTTCCTGTCATCCAGACCGAAAAAGCGAACCTCGAGCTGATGAGCGGCAAATCCATGCTGCATATTCTCAAGGATGTCACCTTCCAGGTAAACGGCGGTGAAGTGACGGCAGTGGTGGGACCGTCGGGCAGCGGCAAGACCTCGCTGCTGATGATCCTGGGCGGCCTCGAACGCGCAACGACCGGCAAAGTCGTCGTCGCGGGACAGGACATCTCCACAGCCAACGAGGATCAGCTGGCGATTTTCCGCCGCAACAGCCTCGGCATCCTGTTCCAGAATTTCCACCTCATTCCCTCGATGACCGCCCTCGAAAACGTCGCGCTGGCGCTCGAGATCGCCGAGACCGGTCAGTCCTATAAGGAAATCCGCGAGCAGGCGGCGAACGCCCTCAAGGAAGTAGGTCTCGACGACCGCATGACCCATCTGCCGAGCGCGCTGTCGGGTGGCGAGCAGCAGCGCGTCGGCCTTGCCCGCGCGATGGTGACGAGCCCAAAACTGATGCTGGCGGACGAGCCTACTGGCAACCTCGACCAGGACACCGGCGCAAAAGTCATTGAACTGATGTTCAATCTGGCGCGCAAGAAGAACACCGCGGTTCTGCTGATCACGCACGATCGCAGCCTCGCGTCGAAGGCCGACCGGATGCTGACCATGAACAAGGGTCAGCTGACCGAGACCGCCAAGGAAACCGTCCCCGCATGACCCGTCTCGGAAACTGGATGCGGGTCGCGATTGTCGACCTGCGCGGCGATTTGCGCCGCTTCGGCATTTTGCTCGCCTGTCTGGCGCTCGGCACCGGCACGATCGCCGGCGTCAGTTCCGTTGGCGCGGCGCTGCAGCAGGCGATCATGCGCGACGCCAATACGCTGCTCGGCGGCAACATCGAGGCGTCCCGGCCGGACCGCCGCGCCGATGCGGCCGAGATGGAGTATTTCCGCTCGCTCGGCCAGTTTGCCGAGACCATGGACTCCAACGCCCGCGGCGATACGGCAGCGGGCAATACGGCCTTCCTCGACATTCTGGGGGTCGACAGCAACTATCCGCTGCTCGGCCAGGTGTCGAGCCCGCAACTGGCTGCCGGCGAAAAGCCGGGCAAGCTGCTGGCGCAGCAGGATGGCGTGTGGGGAGCGATCATCGACCCCGTGTTGCTGGACCGGCTGGCGATCGAGATCGGCGACACTTTCATCGTCAACGGCACGACATTCCAGGCGCGGGGCCTGCTGCAATCGGTGCCCGATGGCGCGGTGCGCGGTTTCCACCTGGGTCTGACGGTGCTGCTGCCGATCGAAGCGGTGGGCGAGAATACCAATGCGAGGCCGCCGCTGCCGGGGCTGCTGACGCAGCACCGCTACAAGATTTTGCTCAATGAGGAGGAGGGCGACTACACCGTGGCGATGCCAAAGGTGCAGGCGCATTTCCTCGCCGATCCACTGTGGAAGGTGCGTTCGCCCTATGAAGCGGCCGGCACGCTGGCGCGATTCTACGACCTGTTCATCAACTTCCTGCTGATCGTGGGGCTCTCGTCGCTTCTCGTGGGCGGCGTCGGTATTTCGAATGCGGTGTCGGCCTATATCGGCGAGCGGCAGCGCTCGATTGCGACGTTGCGCAGTCTCGGCGCCACCGGGCCGCGGATCCTCGTCCACTTCTTCACCCAGATCGGCATCCTGTCGCTGGTCGGTATCGGCATCGGTCTCGCGATCGGCGCTGCGCTGACGGCAATCGCGCTGCCGGTGCTCGGGCGCATTCTGAGCGTCAACTTGCCGCCCTCGATCGAGTGGGCGTCGCTGGGCACGGCCCTGGCGTTCGGAATCCTCGCGGCGTTCGCCTTCTCCTACCTGCCGCTGGTGAACGCGCGGAAGCTGAGGCCCGCGATGTTGTTCCGCACCGTCGGCACCAGCGTCCAGAACCTCAAGACGCGCGAATACCTCGAGGTCGGCGTGATCCTGCCGCTGCTGATCGCCGCGCTCGGGATCTTTGGACTCGCCTGGATTACCACCGGCAACTTCCGGCTGGTGTTCTGGTATGCCGTGGGTGTGATGGGAGCCTTCCTGCTGCTGCGCGCCGCCGGTTGGCTGCTGCAGAAGTTCCTGCGCGCGCTGCCGGCGATGCCGAACACGACATGGCGCAACGCCCTGCGCGGCATCTACCGCACGGGCTCGCCAGCGCCGGTGGTGATCATGTCGCTGGGGCTCGGCCTCGCGATGCTGCTGGTGATCGTTATTCTGAGCGCTAACCTCCGCAACCAGTTGCTGGGCGAAGTCACCAAGGACGCGCCGACGTTCGTGGCGACCGACATGTTCGACGATGAGATCGTCGATCTCGACGAGTTCCTCAAATCGACGGGCGTCATCACCAACTTCCAGCATTCGCCGATGATCCGTGCCGCCGTAACCAAGGTGAAGGGCGTGCCGGTCGAGGACATCAAGAACATCTCCGAAGAGACGCAGTACATGCTGACCGGCGAGATCCTGATGACGTGGGCGGCTGAGATGCCGAAGGATTCCACGATCACCGCCGGCCAGTGGTGGCCCGCCGACTATTCCGGCCCACCGCTGGTGTCGCTCCGCGCCAAGACCCAGGCCGATCTGGGCCTCAAGCCCGGCGATACGATGGAGCTGACGCTGTTCGGCGAAAGCATCGAGGTAACCGTTGCCAATTTCCGCGACTTCCAGTTCCAGAGCGGGCTGAACTTCCTCGTCACCGCGTCACCAGGAACATTCGCCGACTTCCCCGGCACCAACCTTGCGACCATCAAGACGGCGGTCGGCGAGGAAAAGAACATCGAGCGCGCGCTGGCCAAGCGCTACCCGGACATCACGTTCATCCCGGTCGGCGACGCGCTGAACCAGGCGGCGTCTATCCTCAGCCAGCTGTCGACTGCCGTGAACATCGTCGGTGGCCTTGCGGTCGCCAACGGCCTCCTGGTGCTTGCGGGCACCATGGCCGCCGGCCGCAAGCAGCGCGAAGCGGATGCCGTGGTCAACAAGGTGCTGGGTTCGACTCGAGCCGATGTGGTCCGTGTGTTCGCGCTTGAGTATGCGCTGCTCGGCGCGTTCTCGGCGCTGCTCGCCACGGGCGTCGGCATCGCCGGTGCGCTGGGCATCATGAAGGCCGCGCAGATGGACCTTGGGTTCACCGTGGACCCCGCGCTGGTCGTGGGCGTGATGGTGGGCGCGATCGTGCTGACGATCGCGACAGGGGCGCTGACGACGTGGAGCGCGCTGAGCACGCGGCCGGCGCAGTATCTGCGGTCGCTGGGCTAACGAAGCAACGCGTGGGAGCAGGTCGCACCCCGCCCACGCATGTCATCCCCGCGCAGGCGGGGACCCAACAGTGCCCACACTGAACACTTGATTGGGCTACGTGGCGCGCTAGCATCAACGGATGCTGACGCGGACGTACTATGTCTACATCCTCGCCTCGGATCGTAACGGCACACTCTACACGGGTGTGACGAACGATCTCGTCAGACGCGTTTCCGAGCACAGGCAGAAGGTCGTTTCCGGTTTCACGAAGCGGTACGGTGTGGACCGACTGGTTTGGTTCGAGGCCAACAATTCCATCCACGCTGCGATCGCTCGAGAGAAGCAAATCAAACATTGGAACAGGCAGTGGCGCATCAATCTATTCCGAGACACCAACCCCAATTGGGATGACCTCTATCCCGCGCTAGTCGGGTACAGGTGATTAGTCTGGAAGCCCTATGCGCGCCGCGAGTTGGGTCCCCGCCTTCGCGGGGATGACACCGGGGGAGGTGCCGATGTCGGCAGGTTAGTGCTTCATCCCGAGGTACTTTTCCAGCCAATGAATATCGTAGTTTCCGGCGATGATATCGGGTTCGCGGATCAGGCGGTGGAACAGCGGCAGCGTCGTCTTGATGCCGTCGACGACGAACTCGTCGACCGCGCGACGGAGGCGCATGAGGCATTCTTCGCGGGTGCGGCCGTAGACGATCAGCTTGCCGATCAGGCTGTCGTAGTAGGGCGGGATCACGTAGCCGGCGTAGACCGCTGAATCGACCCGCACGCCGACGCCGCCGGCCGGGTGGTAGAACTGGATCTTGCCGGGGGACGGGGTGAAGGTCTGCGGGTCCTCGGCGTTGATGCGGACCTCGATGGCGTGGCCGGTGAAGGTGACGTCCGTCTGCGCGAGGCTGAGCTTTTCGCCCGAGGCGACGCGGATCTGCTCGTAGACGAGGTCGACGCCGGTGATGCGCTCGGTGACCGGGTGCTCCACCTGGAGGCGGGTGTTCATCTCGATGAAGTAGAACTCGCCGTTCTCGTAGAGGAACTCGATGGTGCCGGCGCCCGAGTACTTCAGCTTGCGCATGGCGGCGGCGCAGATTTCGCCGATGCGCTCGCGTTCCTCAGGCGATACGGACGGCGCTGAGGCTTCTTCCCAGACCTTCTGGTGGCGGCGCTGCAGCGAGCAGTCGCGGGTGCCCAAATGGACCGCGTTGCCCTGGCCGTCGCCCATCACCTGGATTTCGATGTGGCGGGGCTTCTGCAGGTATTTTTCGATGTAGACGCTGTCGTTGCCGAAGGCGGCCTTGGCCTCGGTGCGGGCGGTCGAAATGGCGATCGACATCTCTTCGTCGTTGTTGGCGACCTTCATGCCGCGGCCGCCACCGCCGGCGGTCGCCTTGACGATGACCGGGTAGCCGATCTTCTTCGCCACGGCCTGCGCCTCGGCGGGCGTGGTGACTTCGCCCTCGGAGCCGGGGACCACGGGGATGCCCAGCTCGACGGCCGTCTGCTTGGCCGTGATCTTGTCGCCCATGATCTGGATGTGATGCTCGGACGGTCCGATGAAGGTAATCTTGTGCTCGGTGAGAATGCGGGCGAAGCGCGCGTTCTCGCTGAGGAAGCCGTAGCCGGGGTGGACCGCGTCGGCGCCGGTGATCTCGCAGGCGGCAAGGATCGAAGGGACGTTGAGATAGGAGTCCTTGGCGGGGGGCGGGCCGATGCAGACGCTCTCGTCGGCGAGGCGGACATGCATGGCGTCGCGGTCGGCGGTCGAATAGACGGCGACCGTCGAAATGCCGAGTTCCTTGCAGGCGCGCAGCACACGGAGCGCGATCTCGCCCCGGTTTGCGATCAGGACTTTGTTGAACATCTTATTCGATGACCGCGAGGGGCTGGCCGTATTCGATCGGCGCGCCGTCATCGATCAGGATGCGCGTGACCACGCCCGATTTGTGCGCCGGAATCTGGTTCATCGTCTTCATCGCTTCGATGATGAGAACGGTCTGGCCCTCCGAGACGCGCGCGCCGATGGCGACGAAGGCCGGCTTGCCGGGCTCGGGCGAGAGGTAGGCGGTGCCGACCATCGGGGAAGTCAGGGTGCCGGGATTGGAGGCCAACTCGTCGGCCGTCACTTTGGCGGCGGCGGCCGAACCGGCAGGTGCCGTGGGGGCGGCGGCAGCCGGGGCGGCGGGCGCCGGCGCAGGCATCATGACCTGCTGGACGCCGGTCGAGGCATAGCTGCGCGTGACGCGGACGCGGAGATCTTCACGCTCGATCTCGATTTCGGCCAGATTCTGCTCGTTGAGCAGCTTGGCGATGGCTTCGATCAGCGACTGATCGGCGTCCTTGGGCATCGTACTTGCCTCCTTGGGCAATTGTTTTTGTTTGACGGTGCGACGGCTCAGGCGCCGAGCCGCTCGGCCAGGGCTTCAAGCGCCAGTCTATACCCCGCCGCGCCGAGGCCGCAAATCACCCCGACTGCGACCGCAGAAACATAGGAATGATGGCGAAATTCCTCTCGCGCATGGATATTGCTGAGATGAACTTCGATCGTGGGGATGGCTACGGCGCTGAGAGCGTCGCGAATGGCGACCGAAGTGTGCGAATAGCCGCCGGGATTGATGATGATCCCGACCTTCTTGCCGTAAGCGGCTTGAATCCACTCGACAAGCTCGCCTTCGCGGTTGGTCTGCTTGCACTCGACGGTAAGTCCGAGCTTCTTGCCCTCGGCGACGCACATCTTCTCAATGTCGGCGAGAGTCTGCGAGCCGTAGGTCTTGGGTTCGCGGATTCCCAGCATATTGAGGTTGGGGCCGTTGAGGACGAGGATGTGCTTGGGCATGGTTCCGACTGTGTGCACCGGAGCACGGGCCGGACGCAAGGCGCGAGGCCGAAATTGCACGGGAATCGGCGGTTTTCAGCCCGCGACGTCGCACAGCGTCGAGCCGCACTTGCGGACATTGGCGATCTTGGTGCGCAGGACCTCGAGGCCGATGGCGCCAGGGATCAGTTCGTCGCCGATGATGTAAGTCGGAGTTCCCGTGACATCGAGCGCTTCGGCAAGGGTATAGCTGCTCTTGAGCGCGTTGGCGGCGCGGGCGCTGTTCATGTCGATCATCATGGTGACGCGGTTGCCGCCGACCGCTTCGGCTGCCGCGAGGGCGGCGCCGGCATCGACCTGACCGCGGGTCGAAAACAGCTTCTGGTGGAAGGCCCAGTAGTCGAGCTTCTGGTCTTCGGCGACGAGGATCGCGACCTTGGCGGCCTCGACCGAGCCATCCGACAGGATCGGGAATTCCTTGAGGATGACCTTGAGATTGGGGTCCTCGGCGATGAGGGCGGCCATGTCGGGCACCGCCTGCCGGCAGTAGGTGCAATTGTAGTCGAACATCTCGACCAGCGTGACGTCGCCATCGGGATTGCCGAGGATGACGTTGCCGGCGTCGTCGTAGATGGCGGCGTAATTGGCGGCGATGAGTTTGGCCTGCGCCTCGCGCTGCGCGACCTTCTTGGCGGCCGAGAGTTTCGCGGTCATCCGCTCGAGGATCGACGGGTCGCCCATCAAATAGTCTTCGACCAGGGCGTTGAGCCGGACGGGATCAAGTTCCTGCGGGGCAGCTTCCGCCTTGTCGGTGGCAAGCATGTCACTGACGATCCCGCGCACCGTTGTCGCATTGAGCGGCGCGGGGCCGCGGTCGAGCAGCGAGACGCCGAGTCCGCCGGCGAGGATGCCGACGATAAGGACCAGACCAAAGCTCAGGCGGGACATGCGGGCTCCACATGAAGGCGGATCAAGAGGGTAGCACTGAGACGCTAAGCACAGTCAGGGTGTTGGGATCAAATTGTGTTGAGAGATCGGGTCCCGGAGGGTAGGCGAAGCATCCATTGGCGAACATGACGGCAAATCGATGAACGGCACCGGAACGGGCTTGCAGCCCTTCTACGCATTGGAGATCAATGCGCTGGCCCGCGGGCTGGAGGCGGCCGGGCGGACTATTTGTCACCTTGAGGTCGGCGAGCCCGATGCACCGCCCGCGCCGAAGGTGCGCGAGGCCGTGCGGGCGGTGCTCGACGATCCGCAGAAATACACGCATTTCGCCGGCCTGCCGGCGCTGCGCGAGGGACTGGCGCGGTACTACGCGGAGCAGCATGGAGTTGTGGCGGCGCCGGACAGCATCGTCGTGACGATGGGCTCGTCGTCGGGATTCATTCTCGCGTTCCACGGGGCGTTTGCGGCGGGCGCCAAGATCGCGGTCACCCGGCCAGGGTATCCGGCCTATCTGAACACGCTGCTCGGCATGGGGTTCGTGCCGGTCGAAATTCCGGTGACCGCGGCCGAGGGCTGGCACCTGACCGCGGCAGCGATCGAGGCGGCCTATGCGCGAGAAAAGTTCGACGGGCTGCTGCTGGCTTCGCCGGCGAACCCGACGGGCGCGGCGCTGACGCAGGAGCAACTGGCCGGGATCGTGGCGGTTTGCGCCAAGCTGGGCGTGCGCTTCATCTCCGACGAAATCTATCACGGGCTCGACTATCGCGGGCCGTCGGTCAGCGCGCTCGAGTTCACACGCGACGCGATCATCATCAACAGTTTCAGCAAATACTACTGCATGACGGGCTGGCGGATTGGCTGGATGGTGCTGCCGGACGATCTTCTCAGGCGCACGCAGATGCTACAGCAGAACCTCTTCATCTCCGCGCCGACGCTGAGCCAGGTCGCGGCGATCGCGGCGCTCTGCGAGCGGGACTATTACGAGGAACAGAAGGCTCATTATGCCGAGAACCGGCTGGTGCTCGGGCGGGGGCTGCGGGGACTTGGCCTCGACGTGGCCGACGGCGACGGGGCGTTCTATGCCTATGCCGATGTCGGCCAGTTCACCAACGACTCGCTGAGCTTCTGCAAGGCGTTGCTGCAGGAGGCGGGCGTAGCGGCTACGCCCGGCGTCGACTTCGACCGCACCAATGGCAGTCGTTTCGTTCGGTTGTCATATGCGGGCAGCAGGGCGACGATCGAGCAGGCGCTCGAGCGGATGGCCGGCTTCCTGGCGCGATAGGGGGCCAAAATTCAGAAGAAAGATCTCGTCCGCCTCGACCGCATCCTGTCGCTGATGAGTTCGGACCATGCCGGCGAGCGCGCGTCCGCGGCGAAGGCGGCGACCGACCTCATCCGCAAGCACAAGCTGAGCTGGTGGGACGTGCTGGAGGGCAGGGCGCTTGGCGCCAAGGCAGCAGCGGCCGTGCGCCGTTCCGACCTCGGCATCGACTATCTGAAAGCCGCAGAGTCCCGCATTCGGCAACTCCGGGCGCACAATGACATGCTCGAAAAGCAGGTGCTGCGCCTCAGGGACAAGCTCGAGGCGCAGCGGGCGCTCAAGCCTGAGACGGACTGAAGACGCGCAGGCGGTGGCCGTCCGGATCGGCGGCGGTGAAGGTGAAGCCGAAATCCATCTTCACCGGCTCCTGGATGATGCGCAGCCCGAGCTTCTCCCAGGCGTCGCGGGTCAGTAGAACGGCGTTGTCGTCAGCTACGGGAAAGCCGATCTCGCTACCGCCGGGAAGGGTAGCGCGCGGCTCGACGTCGTTGCGCGCCCACAGGCCCAGCGCGAGACCGTTGGGCAGCGCGAACATGGCCCAGTTGGGCGAGGACTCGACGGGCTGGGCGTCGAGCAGTTTGGCGTAGAGGGCGGCGCTTTTGGGGGCGTCGGCGACGTAGGCGAGGATGAAATTGGGGCTGGCCATGGTGGGCTCCGGGGTTTCGATGCTCCCAGTTAGTCCCGGCTGTTGTCAGTTCCTGGCAGCATTGTCGGCCTCCATTCGCTCGCGCCATTCCTTGAGGAGGGCGTGGCGGCGGCGCGGCGAGCGTTCGCCGGTGGCGGCGAGGGCGGCGATCCGGTCGATGCGGAAATGGCGGAAATCCTGCCTGAGTTCGCACCAGGCGCCGACGGTCTTGTGCTGCTCGAAGAAGCCGATGACGAAGGGCCAGATGATGCGCTCGGTCTCTTTGCCGGCATCGTCGCGGTAGGCGATGCGGATTTTGTGCTCCTTGCGGATGGCGTCGCGGAGGAGCGAAGGATCGACCGAAATGGGCATCTGCCGGGACGGCACGACATAGAGCGAGCCGCTCTCGAGTTCGTGCCGCAGGTCCGGCGGGAGCACGGCTGCGATCTTGGTCAGTGCGTTGCCGGCAGCTTTGCTGAGCCGGCTGTCGTCGCGCTGCTTGCCGACCCAGCCGGCGCCCAGGATCAACGCTTCGAGTTCGTCGATCGAGAACATCAGCGGCGGCAACATGAAGCCGGGGCGGAGGACGTAGCCGAGGCCGGGTTCACCCTCGATTTCGGCGCCCTGGCCCTGCAGCGTCGCGATGTCGCGATAGAGCGTGCGCAGCGAAATATCGAGATCGGACGCCAGCGTCGCCCCCGCCACCGGAGCCCGGTGTTGGCGCAGAATCTGCAGCAGATCGAGCAGACGTTCGGTGCGGGACATGGACGGTGAAGCTATCGGATCGCGGGGGACGAGCAAGGGGGCGCTCAACGCATAACTTGTTGCGGGCGCACCGCGGCCCCCTTAAGGCTGGCGCGACGGGGGCCGCATGCGCGTACTGATCTGTGGTCTTGGTTATGTCGGGTCAGTGACGGCCGCTTGTCTTCTCGCCGATGGGCATCACATCGTTGCCGCCGATACCGATGTAACGGTTCTCGCCCTTGTCGCCGTAGGCCAATCGCCGGTCAGTGAGCCTGGCGTGGGCGAGATTTTCGCCAAGGGCCGCGCCACGGGAAACCTTACTGTAAGCGACGGTCTGCGCGAAATTGCCGATGTCGACATTGCCTTGATCTGCGTCGGCACCGACGGAGATCAAGACGGCTTGCTCAAGCTTGATGATCTGGATGCGGCGGTGCAGTCCAGCGGGGTTGCAGTTCGAGCGCGCGCGTTGGAGCGGGGACCGCTGCACATCGCGGTCCGTAGCACCGTTCTTCCGGGGACGATGGCCGGGCGTGTCCTGCCGGCCCTGGCCGCCGCGGCAGGCGAGCCCGCGGGTGCGCGCTATGTCCTGGCGTACAATCCCGAATTCATGCGCGAGGGAACCGGCGTTGCGGATTTCCGTGCGCCGTCGAGAATTGTTATCGGCGGGCCGGAGGGCGCCGGAGCACAGTTGCTCGAACTCTATCGCGGCATCCGCGCTCCGCGGTTCGAGACCAGCTTCGAAGTCGCGGAGGCCATCAAGTTCGCCGATAACAGCTTTCATGCGGTGAAGGTGGCTTTCGCCAACGAGATCGGGCGGTTCGCCTCAAGCCATGGGATCGACGCGGGGACGCTGTTCGAGCTGTTTCGGGCGGACACCAAGCTGAACATCTCCGATAAGTATTTGGTGCCAGGTGTCGGTTTTGGCGGATCCTGCCTGCCCAAGGACGTTCGGGCGCTGGTGGCCGACATGCGCCGCCGCGGCATCGAGGCGCCCCTGTTGCAGGGGGTTGTGGACAGCAACCAGCGCCACGAGGACTTCTTATTCGAGCGGATCGCAGGGCAGGTGGCCCCAGGAGCCCGGGTTCTCCTCGTCGGGCTAACCTACAAGGCGGGAAGCAGTGACCTCAGGGGCAGTCAATTGCTGGCGCTGGCTCGGCGGCTGAGCGATGCTGGCTATGAGCTCAGCGTTTATGACCCCGACCTTGCCGGTCCGCCGCCGGACCTAAGGCTCATCGAGATACTTCCGCCGACCGAGGAATGGGACCTCGTCGTCTTCGGAAAGCCTTTGCACGCGGCCGCCGACAGGCCTGCGGCACACATCGCCTCGATGGACCTCTACCGGCTATGAGGGGACTGGACTGGCGGCGCCTGGCGCCGGAGTTGTTGCACCGTCCGCCGCTCGACATCACGCTCGTCGGATACCCACTTCGCGCGACCGGGCGAGGCGAACATTTGCGATCGATCTTGCGCGCGCTGCTGTCGGTGGGGCTCGAGCCCAAGGTTGTCAATCTCAAGAGCGAGGGCGACGAAATCGAGGACGACGCCGTGCAGGCCCAACTGGTTTCGCAGGTATCGCCCGGCGGGATCAGGCTGTTCCACTGCAATGGCGATGAGGCCGACGTCGCGATCGCGACTATCGAGCAGACGGAGCTGGGCCGCTTCCGAGACGGCTACAACGTCATTCATCCTGCCTGGGAGTTGCCGCGGTATCCCGTCCATTGGGCCCAGTCCCTCGATCGCTACGACGAGATCTGGGCTCCCACCAAATTCGTTTACGGGTCGCTGAGCAACAGCGTATCGCGACGTCTCCGCCACGTTCCAGATGCCTGCCAGCCACAGATCAAAACGCCCTTGACCCGCCGCGATTTCGGTCTCGGCGAGGACGACTACCTCGTGCTGAGCTTCTTCGATTACTGGTCGTACGTGGCCCGGAAGAACCCGCTGGCGACGATCGAGGCGTTCAAGGCGGCAGCAGCGGCGCGGCCCGGCGCGCGGCTTCGGCTAGTGATGAAGACCAGCCACAGCGCCAGCGCCGCAGCCGCTAACGACGTCCGAGCGGCGATCGATGCGCTAGGCGAGTCCGCGATCATGATCGACCGCACGATGAGCG
>JBKJTB010000159.1:0-4028 GCA_046594305.1 Devosia sp.
CCGGCATCATGCGGCCGGTGAACTCGCCGATGATCACCACTTCGTCGTTACGGACGATGTAGTCCTTGTCTTTCGAAAACATCTTGTGGGCGCGCAGCGCCGAATTGGCGTGGTGTACGAGGTTGACGTTCTCGATGTCGTAGAGGCTCTCGCCCTTCATCAGCTCGGCATCGCGGAACAGGCCCTCGAGCCGTTCGGTGCCGCTCTCGGTGAAGGTGATCGAGCGCTGTTTCTCGTCATGCTCGAAATCGTCGGGGCCGATGTCCTTCATGATCTCGTCGACCTTGATGTAGAGGTCGGAGCGATCCTCGGTCGGGCCCGAGATGATGAGCGGGGTGCGCGCTTCGTCGATGAGGATCGAATCCACTTCGTCGACGATCGCGTAGGCATGGCCGCGCTGCGCCATCTGGGCGCGCGTGTACTTCATGTTGTCGCGCAAATAGTCGAAGCCGAATTCGTTGTTGGTGCCGTAGGTGACGTCGGCGGCGTAGCTCGCCTTGCGCTCGGGGTCGCTGAGACCGTGCACGATAATGCCGGTGGTCAGGCCGAGGAATTTGTAGATCTGGCCCATCCACTGGCTGTCGCGGCGGGCGAGGTAGTCGTTGACCGTCACCACGTGGACGCCCTTGGCCTCGAGCGCGTTGAGATAGACCGGCAGCGTTGCCACCAGCGTCTTGCCTTCGCCGGTTCGCATCTCGGCGATCGAGCGCTCGTTGAGCACCATGCCGCCCATCAGCTGCACGTCGAAATGGCGCATGCCCAATGTACGCTTGGACGCTTCGCGCACCACCGCAAAAGCCGGCACCAGCAGATCGTCGAGCTTCTTGCCGGCCGCGAGCTCGGCCCTGAACTCGGCGGTCTTGGCCTTCAGCTCGGCATCGCTCAGCTTTGCCATCTGCGGCTCGAGCGCATTGATGGCGTCGACCTTGGGCTGATATTTCTTGATCTGCCGGTCGTTGGCAGAGCCGAAGATCGCCTTGGCGATAGAGGCGAAAACCATGGGTCGTTCCTTGTCTTGATGGCGCCATTTTTCGGGCGCGGACGGCGGTCTCTCGGATAACGCGTGAAGCGTGAAAAACCGCCGCTTTTCGGGCGTTTGAAAGCGTTGGGCTATGTAAGAGCGGGGGTCTCTATTGTCAACGGAGCGCAAATGGGCGACACCACCGCCCGCGTACCGTCGAGGGCCGGGCGCACACACGGAGCCAACACCCAAATGACGTCTGTTTTCCACCCGGCCAAGCTGCCGTCCCTCCTCAAATCGCTGGCGCTGGCGCTGGTTCTTGCCGCCGCGCCCGTCCTCGCGCTGGCGCAGGATGCCGCGCCACCGGCCCAGCCGGCCGCCGCACCTGGTCCGGACACGATTGTTGCCACCGTCGGCGGCGAGCCGATCACGGAAGCCGATCTCGCCTTTGCCGCCGAGGATATCGGGCAGGATCTCAACCAGATCCCGGCCGAGCAGATCCGCGCCGTCCTGCTCGCCCAGATGATCGATCTGAAGCTGATGGCGCAGGCCGGCGAAAAGCAGGGTCTCACCGACGACCAGTTGTTCAAGCTCCGCCTCAACTATCTGACCGACCGCGCGCTGCGCCGCGCCTACTCAAAGGTCACGATCAGCGACACCATCACGCCCGAGGCGATCAAGGCCGAGTACGACAAGCAGGTCGCCGCCATCCCCGACGAAGACGAAATCCACGCCCGTCACATCCTGGTGAGCACCGAGGACGACGCCAAGGCGATCAAGGCCGAACTCGACGCCGGCGCCGATTTCATCGCGCTCGCCAAGGCTAAGTCGATCGAGCCCAACGCCGCCCAGTCCGGCGGCGACCTCGGCTATTTCAAGCGCAGCGTCATGGTCAAACCCTTCGGCGATGCCGCCTTCGCCATGCAGGTGGGGCAGATCTCCGATCCCATCCAGACCCAGTTCGGCTGGCACGTCATCAAGGTCGAAGACCGCCGCCCGGCCGCGAAGCCTACGCTCGAAGAGTTGACCCAGAAGATCGGCCAGGAGCTCTACGTCGCAAAATACCGTGAGGTGTTCGATGGGCTGCGCAAGGGTGCGACGATCGACATTCCGGATGCGGCGCTCGCTGAAGCCGTGAACACGCAGCTCGGCCCGCTGGCGCCGTAAGCGCCAAGCGACGAAGCCATCAGTCGGCGTCCTCCCCTATGCGCAGCATGGGGGAGGTACCGGCGAAGCCGGGGGAGGGGGCGCCCTCGCGCCGGTGGCTCCGCGCCCCTCGCCTCCGACGACGCCCCCCCCACGCTTCCCACAGGGCGGGCCGACTGCGGAGGTTCAACACTCAGCCTGTCTGGGTGCCGCGGACCAAAATCCCCGCCACCCGCGCAATCTCCTCCGCCCCCGGGTCGAGCCGGTCCGACAGCAGTTGCCCCCACGCATAGTTGACCACCATCTCGGTCAGCAACTCGGCGTCTTCGTCGGTCAGCCCATGCTTCGCGAATGCGGCCGCGGTGCGCGCCCGCCGCCCATAATGATACTCGGCGAAGGCCGCCGAAGCGGCGGGGTCGGATTGCGCTTGCGCCAGGATGCTGCGGAACACCGGTCCGGCCGGGTTGTCCCGCCAGAACGTCAGCAGATTGGTGAGGAAGGTGCGCACATCGCCTTCCAGCGAGCCGGTGTCGAAGCCCGCCATCTGTTCCTTGAACTCGGCATAGACGGCGAGCAGCAGCCGCGTCTTGTCCGGCCACCAGCGGTAGATGGTGGGCTTGCCCGCATGAGCCCGCCGCGCCACCGCTTCGATCGAAAATCCTGCCAGCCCGTCTTCGCTCAAGACGTCACGCGCTGCGGCAAGAATCGCCTTCTCGCTCTCCGGATTGCGCTGTGCGCCGATCGATCTGCGGGCCGTGGCCATGGGGGTGCTCCTCAAAAATCTCTAGCACGCCCGTTGACGAACGGAACGGTCCGTTCTATCTATGTAACGGAACGTACCGTTCACATAGGAGAACCAACATGACCACTCTCACCCAGACCGCCGCTCACTCCCGTCCCGCCGGCCCCAACCGCCAGCGCTTCACGCTGCTCGTGCTGCTCGGCGTCTATCCGCTGATCACCGGCATCTCCTACGCCGTCGCGCCGCTGACATCTGGCAGCGCGCCCTCGTCGTCACCCCCATCATGGCGCCGATCATGGTCTACGGGCTGATCCCGTTCATCCAGACAAGGTTTCGCGGCTGGCTGATGAAGTGAGGTTGAGGGCGTCGAGGCACCGAAGACTGCCCACCCATCGGTGCCTTCCCAGCGAAAGCTGGGACCCAGCTTGCACCTTGCGCCAGCGGATATTTGGGTCCCAGCTTTCGTTGGGAAGACACCGGGGTGGTGGAAAATGCCACATAGGTCAGCAATATTGACTTATCTGCCGCCAACGCTACCCTCTGCCCTCGGAGGACTACGATGACCCCCGACCCAATCATCTTCGCCCGCGACTGGATCGCCGCCTGGAATGCCCGCGATCTCGAGACCATCCTCAGCCACTATGCCGACGACATCGTCTTCCTCTCGCCCTATGCCGAGCGCGTCATCGGCACCGGCCGCGTCGAGGGCCTCGATGCCCTCCGCGCCTATTGGCGGGTCGGCCTCGACGCCAATCCCGACCTTCGCTTCGCCTTCGACACCGTGCTCGCCGGCCACGGCGCGCTGACCATCCTCTATCGCAACCACCGCCAGCAGCAGGTCGCCGAAACGGTCGAGTTCGACGCAGCCGGCAAAGTGGCCCGTTCGATCGCCTGCTACGGCTCGCAACCCGCCTGATTCACTCTCCGATCTGGAACGAGATTCCGTTGATCTTGGCCACCGAGGGGTGGAGGGGGCTGCCACACCCATCGAGCGTGGGGCTCACCCCACCCACCGCCTCCGGCGGCCCCCCCTCTCCAGCGCTGCGCGCCGAGGAGGGATACGCCAGATTTTCCGCCTGAGTGGAGCCCATTCCTCCCATCGGGGAGGGGGGACCACGCGTAGCGTGGTGGGTGCGGGCTTGCCGCTTGCGCAACACGGATCAAGTCGCGCTTTTCCGT
>JBKJTB010000187.1:0-5943 GCA_046594305.1 Devosia sp.
CCGGGGGCCAGTAATCGGGCGATGCTCTTCGCATTTTGGGGTGCCGGAGACCTTTTATGCGGCTGGTTCAGTCGGATAGACGGAGTGGCGAACAGGGGTAGAGCAAGCATGAGCATAGTATCCGCCAGCTGCTGCCTAACTGCGGGCTGGGGCCGACCCACACCGGCAGTCGCGGCGGCAGGACCCGCCAGAACTCCTGTATCAAAAGAGCTAACCGTGAGCAGTGTTGAATCGGCGTAACCTCTAGTTGCCGGGTTCCACCACCCTCCAGAAGCCGCCGGCCGGGCCGTCTAGAACCTAGTTTTAAGTCAGGGGCGCAGCGCTAGGCGCCGCGCCCAATTATGCAACTATTCGTCGCCGCCCGAGTCGTCCTCGGCGACGTCATCCGTGCCATCGCCGTCGTCGCTGTCTTCCACGTCGTCGACACCGTCGTTGTCATCGTCGGCGTCAAAGGCGTCAGCGGTACCGTCATCGTCGGCATCCGTCGTTTCAGACGTGTCATCAATGCCGTCGCCATTGTCGTCGCCGTCTTCGGCATCTGCGACGCCATCGTTATCGTCGTCCGTGTCTTCAGCGTCGACCGTGCCGTCGCCGTCAAAGTCGCCATCCTCGGATGTCGCCTCCTCGGTGACTTCGCTGGTGAAGGCCTCGGACGTTACCGTTTCCTCTATCGTGGTTTCCGACGATTCATAGGTCGTGGTGATCTCTTCGGAGTACTCCGCGGTATACTCCTCATAGTTGAAGCTCTCGACGGTCGTGCTCGACCAGCTCGAGATTGTCGTGAGGTCGATCGTAGTCTCGTAGAGCTCGAGGGTGATGTCGGCGTAAGCGTTGTATACTTGGCCGCCACGATAGTAGTCGAACACGAAATCGAAGGCGCCAGCATGGATCCAGTAGTAGACGATGGTGTCTACATCGATCGGCTCGACAATCTTGTGGCCCTTGATTTGCGAAATTACATCGCCCGGCTCGATGCCATAGCTATCGGCCACACCGCCTGGCTCGACGGCCAGTACGAGCGCGCCAGTCTCCTTCTCGCCAAGCCCGAAAGCGGACCTCACGCTCGCGTCAATAGGTATCAGAACAGCGTCTAGAGCGCGCGATACGTACGGGCCTGGCAGCGTCGCGTTCGCCGCGAGGGCCGATGTCGAAAGGCTGAGCGGCAGAACGGCAAGGTGCATCGCGACAGCAATGCCAAATGCAGCGCTTGTTGCCTTGTTCGGAAATCGGAATCTCACGGAAAATCCTTGGTTAAGTCGCCGGGTGGCGACGCGCCACCCTAACGTTTGCCCGACCCTTCACAAAGCAGAAAGAGAACCCCGACGCGTTCGGGTCCAGGCGGCGCAACGCGTCGGTAGGGTTCGGGGTAATATCGCGGGTCACAACAATCGATCGGCGAAGGTCGACGTCGCGACGACAACGCCGCGCTATGAGGTGAAGACCCCCGAGCCGTCAATCGGCTCGTGCGTGGTTCATTCACGGATTGTCAGTCGCCGTCGCCTTCATCGTCACCGGAGGCGTCCTCGCCCTCGTGGTCGTCTCCGGATTCATGGTCCGGGCCGTCCTCATCGTGAGAATCATCGTCGCCGCTGTCGCCATTGTCGCCACTGTCGCCACTGTCGCCACCGCCACCCGAGTCGTCATCGCCACGCGAGTCATCGTCGCCGGTGTCGCCATCGTCCGAGTTGTCGTCTCCCGAGTTGTCGTCGCCAGTGTCGCCATCGTCTCCCGAGTTATCGCTGCCGTCCGAGGCGTCATCAGCGCCGTCGTGATCGTCCCCCTCACCGTCGTCGCTATCGTCACTGTCGTCCGAACTTTCAGTTCCCGGGAAACCGACGTCGTCAGACTGGCATTCTATCGTTCCCGTGACAGTTGAGCCGTCCGGCATTGTCACAGTGACGGTTCGCTCGGCGCCGGCGCCGACCTTGCCGCAAAACTCGGCGAGGCTTGAGTCAGTCACCAGATTTTTGACAGACTTTGCTGTGGCCACATGCGGTGAAGCGGTTGTCAGCGCCAGGACCGACACGGCAATCAGACTTTTGTTCAACAGCATGGAACTCTCCTTGTTACCGATCTTCCTTACAGGGCACGAACTACAAAATGCTTACCGGGACGCATCCAACTCTTTGCGACTCGTTAGAACTTTTCCTACTTGTCGCTGCGGAACTGCTTTTCAAAGAGCCGACAATTGTAGCGCGGTTCTCACCTTGATCGCGACCAGAACCACCTTCGCCTTGAACGCCGGCGTTTGATTGCGGCGGGGTCGTTGCGTCAGATGATCCGAGCCCGACAGTACCCGAACTACCAGCCGCCTCCGGCGGCTCTTTCATTTCCAGCAGCGAAAGACCGGGAGAGGCACCTTGGAGGAGCACCCCCTCCCGGCGGCCCTGGTGAAGCAGCAGGCGTTCAGAGCCGATCTGAAGCCTACTTCGCCCGCTGAGAACGGGCAATGAAAAGCCGGGAGAGGCTACTTTGGGGGCTACCTCTCCCGGCCCAGACTGACCCGGGTCAGCGTCAACCAGCCGGATCGGTGCCAACACTACGCCTCCCGCCGTGAGCGGGAATTCACATTTCACATGATGGAGACCGGGAGAAACGGGAGGGACACACCGCTTGCTCACGCCGACAAGTCGAGACGAAACAGCCCGAATGGACTCCACGCCCGCTGTCGATGAAATCAGGGTGACTGTTTGGTGTATGCGCCAGAGAAGACCGACGCGGCCGCAAGGGTCTCGGAGGCGGCACGGGAAGAGCGTGGGCCTCGGCGCGAGTGCCGTACGGGACGGTAGTGGAGGCTGGACGAAATTGCAGTCCGAGCTGCATGCCAACGCCAGCGATGCAGGCCAAGAGTCGGAAGGCACGGTGAACGACGCCACACGGCCCTGACGACCCTACCGTTTGGCCGCAATGGGGCCGCCCCGTTGGGCGCTTCCTTGCCGCGCTGCAGACGCCAGATGTGGCAGTACGACGACCTTGGTCGTCGCGGAGATGAAAAACAATAATACTCGCAATGTGCGGAGTTCCGGGCCTCTGCGGGAGGTACTTTCAGGCGACCATACTCAGGCTTATCGACCGCCGGTGGCACGATATGGCGTTAGTTCTAGGCTCTAGGGCAACTGCCGGCGCTCTTGAGGTAGTATGGTCCCTGTTTTCTCCGTAGCTGCTGGCTATGTATCGGTGGGGCCGCCCCTCATTACTTCCCACCGGCGGAGGACCCAACGCATTGAAGTGTCCGGTTGAATGGCCACCGGCAGTTCGGTTAAGTAGCTTCCAGCCGTGCGATTGGAACGCTGTTGCATCGGCGTTGAGGGGACTACTCGCCGCTAGGGCCGGCCCACACCGTCCGTCGCGGCTACGGGGCAGCGCCCGCCGTATGAACGACCGGTGCAGGGGTTGCGGGACTCGGCGCCCACTACCGGAGCGGCTGTTGCGATGGGCCGAAGGCAGAGTCGCCGTTCACCCGGCGACTCGGAGGTCTGCTACATTGCGGGAGCAGTCATTGCCAGCTTCTCGCATTCGGCTTTGACCTCGGCTGAGGATGTGTCGATCATCGACATCATCCCATCCTTGCCGCTCATCATCATGCAGCCGGTGGCCGGGCTCGACCTGCCCATCATGTTGGGGACATCGCATCGTCCGTCATCATCATCGAGCCTATATGTCCGGGCAGGGATCCGGCACGTAGCCGCCGGACGTCGGAGGAAGAAACGCACAGATCAGTGTATGCGAGGCAGCAACGGCATAGCTAACACCCGTGCCATCGTCACCAACTCCAGCCGCTGTCCCTGCGGGTCACATATCTCAATGTCGTTGTCAGCATCTGTGTTCAACCAAAGTCGCTCGGCCAGCAGTTCACGCACCTGCTGCTCAGCTCCCTCGCGGGCGCACTGAAGATCGGCAAAGTCCGTACCGATGTCGTCGAACAGGAGCCTGCCGGCCCCTGATGTGTAGAAAAAAGAGTGCCACTAGAGGTTGCTCATTACCCACTGTGTCACATCGCACTGTCCAAAGTGTGCGATTTCGGCAGTGTCTCAGTTAAAATGGTGTTTTAGGCGCCTGATGGATACAGCCGGACTAGCGTAAGTCGAAAACAATCAAAGTCGGCACTATTGCGGGCGTGACTTTACTCAACGCTTTGCCGCCGCCTGTTTTGCGATCTCCGCGCGACGCTCAGGCGTGATCGAAGCCGCCCGCGCGGCGCCGCCCTTCTTCCCCAAAGCTTTAGCAGCGCGGTTTTTCCCATCGTCGGGAACGTCGTCGGCTTCCTCGCCAGTGGCAATGCCAGCGATCAGCACGGCATTGCCAATTACGTCGGCCTTGCGCTTCTGTCCTTCAGGTCCGGTTGGCAAAGCGTCTGCACCCAACCATGATCTGGCCGCAATGGCGCCCCTGCTCGCAGCGGTAGCAGTTACAGGTGCATGGTCCTGGCTTGCGCGGAAGCGGAATGGCTGGCGTTCGTTTCATGGGAAGGTCCCGCTATGCTCGCGCTAAGCATATGGGCATTCGGACCTTGGAACCATAGGCGTCAGGAGCCACCAAATTCAAACTGAGACACTGCCCGATTTTCGGCATCGGCGAATGTGAAGTGCCACGGGCGGTAACTGCACTACCTACTGGTTAAGAACTTATCAACCGGCAATGGGTAATGGTCCGGGGGTACAGACGACTTACACAACCTCGCTGGCCCGCTCACCCGGGTCAGCTTTTTGTTGGGCAGTTCAGTGATCATGGTGGTCACACGGACAGGGCTCCGGGAGCGCACACGACCGGAGCCTGCCTATCCACGATGGCCTCGTGGCGGAGGGACTACGCGGGGGATTGCAACTCCCCTCACCCCTGGTTTGAGCCCAGGGCGAGGCCTCCACTTACAACCTGCCACCCATTCGGAGGATGCGCTTGCGGGCTCAGCGCGCCGTCCCTGAGCGAGGGCCCAGCCCGAGTGAACCGCACGCTCGCTGTGAATGAAAACCAGACCACACGCAGGACCAAGACGTCAGCAGCCGTCCTGCCAAACCTGACACGAAGCAGAACATCGTTCTCGGTATGCTCAGACGGGCGAACGGCGCGTCGGTGGCCGAGATCATCGAAGCTACCGACTGGCAGGCGCACAGTGTACGCGGGTTCTTCAGCGGCGCGCTCAAGAAGCGACTAAGAATCAACGTCGTGTCCACGAAGAACAAAATGGGTGAACGCCGCTACCATGTAGCAGCAATCTGAGCGGGACTGAACTTTGCGGGCGGTTGCAGTGGGGCTCCCAAGGGACGAGCCCACCGGGATGCGCTACTGGACGCAGCTGGCCTCCGACAGCTCCATGCCGTCGCGGCAGGTGCACGCCGATTGTCGCGGGTCAGGACAAATGTCGCCACACGGCCCTAACGGAGCCCCACCACCGGCCGGATCGGTTTGCGGAGGGCCCCCGATCGCCAAATGCCAAGAAAGCAAATGTGGGCGCCGTTATGTGCCCCCTTTATCTCGCAATAAGAACCGCGTCGGGGACCCGGTGGATGACGACTGTCTCCCAAGTTCCTGACCGGTGCGGCCATCGGACCGCGCCTTCCCAGACAATTGCACCCGGATAGGCGAGTTGACTCCGGATGTGCGGACTTGCGGGGCTTACAGCCCTATTGCGAGTCAAACCCATACTTGACTCCGGATGTCTCAGAAGCCGGGCCTCTCCGAGGGGTGGTGGTTACCCCAAGTTGACGTAGAGACGCGGGACGCCGCGATGAATATGTACGGCTCAATCAGCGGATTGCGGGAACTGGCGGCCGCGAGCGAGTAGTCAAGAGGCTAACAGTTGGGTAGCTGCTGGCTATGTGCGGCTGGGGCCGACCCTCATTACCCTGCCACCGGCGGAGGACCCAACGGATTGAACACTCGGGCTGAATGGCTACCGGCAGTCCGGCTAAGTGAACAGAGTGAGAGCATCGTTCTAATTTATGC
>JBKJTB010000241.1:0-4538 GCA_046594305.1 Devosia sp.
CGCTGCGAACAACGTTTCCTCGTCGAACGGCTTGCCGATGAGCTGCAGCCCGAGCGGCAGCCCCGCATGATCCTTCCCCGCCGGCACAGCAATTCCGGGCAACCCGGCCATGTTGACCGTCACCGTGAACACGTCGTTGAGATACATCTTCACCGGATCGGCCTGCATGTCCTCGTCGCCCACCCCGAACGCGGCGCTCGGCGTCGCCGGCGTCAGGATGGCGTCGACGCCATCGGCGAACACCCGCTCGAAATCGCGCTTGATCAGCGTGCGCACCTTCTGCGCCTGCACGTAATAGGCGTCGTAATAGCCGGCGCTCAGCACATAGGTGCCGATCATCAGCCGCCGCCGCACTTCCGCGCCAAACCCTTTGGCGCGGGTCAGCTCGTACATGTCGGTGATGTCCTTGCCGGTCACCCGCAGTCCGTATTTCACCCCGTCATAGCGCGCGAGGTTGGACGACGCCTCGGCCGGCGCCACGATGTAATAGGCCGGCAGCGCGTATTTGGTGTGCGGCAGCGAAATGTCCCGGACCGTCGCGCCTTCGGCGACCAGCCAGGCGATGCCCTGCGTCCACAGCGCCTCGATCTCGTCGGGCATCCCGTCCATCCGGTATTCCTTGGGAATGCCGATGACGAGGCCCTTCACGCCACGCTCGACGGCCGCCGCGAAATCCGGCACCGCGAGGTCGACGCTGGTCGAATCCTTGGCATCGAACCCGGCCATCGAGGTCAGCATGATCGCCGCGTCCTCGACCGTCCGCGCGATCGGGCCGGCCTGGTCGAGCGAGGACGCAAACGCCACAACGCCCCAGCGCGAGCAGCGCCCATAGGTCGGCTTGATCCCCACGGTCCCCGTGAACGCCGCCGGCTGGCGGATCGAGCCGCCCGTGTCGGTCGCCGTCGCCGCCGCGCACAGCCACGCGCTCACCGCCGACGCCGAGCCACCGGACGAGCCGCCGGGCACCAGTTGCGCATTGGAGCCGTTCGACCGCCACGGGTTCACCACCGGGCCGTAATAGGACGTCTCGTTCGACGACCCCATGGCGAACTCGTCCATGTTGAGCTTGCCCAGCATCACCGCGCCGTCGCGCCAGAGGTTCGACGTCACCGACGATTCGTATTCGGGCTTGAACCCATCGAGGATGTGGCTCGCCGCCTGTGTGTGGACGCCCTTGGTCGCGAACAGATCCTTGATCCCGAGCGGCACGCCCTCGAGCGGCCCGCCCTCGCCTTTGGCCAGCTTTCCATCCGAAACAGCCGCCATGTCCGCCGCCTTTTGCTGCGTTATGGCTACATATGCATTGAGTTTGGGGTTCGCCGCCTCGATCGCCTGCAAATAGGCGCCGGTCAGCTCGGCAGAGGAAAAGGCCTTGTCGGCGAGGCCCTTACGGGCAGCGGCAAGCGTCAGCTTGGTCAGGTCGGTCAAGATGTCTGGCTCGGGATGGACGATTGCGCCTGTCCTACCGGGGCGCCGCTTCACGTGCAACCTGCCGTCAGCGCAGCCGCTTCTCGAAAAACGCCGAGTACCCGCTGTCCGGGTAGTCGAGGAACGCCCCGCAGCGGGTGAACCCGGCGTTCGTGTAGAGCCGCTGCGCCGGCACGACCCCAGCTCCTTCGCCCGTTTCGAGCTTCAGCACGGCAATCCCCTGCTGCCGCGCCAGCGCCTCGACCGCCGCGAGGATCGCCGATCCCACCCGCCGGCCGCGCACCTCCGGCAGCGTGAACATCCGCTTCACCTCAGCCATGTCCGCCGTCTCGACCTTGAGCGCGCCCATCCCCACGGCGCGGCCGGCCCCGTCGCGAGCGACGAACAGCGTCGTCGCCGCGTCGGCCATCTGCTCGACACTCATCTGGAACTGAAACTGCTTGGGCGACAGCGGGTTGAGGTACGCGTTGAGCGCCCGCACCAGCTCCCGGACATCGTCCTGCAGCGGCGTCTCGACAGCGATCGTGGCCGCCATCGCCTACTCGATGACCTTGGGAACCATGAAGAAGTTGTCCTCCGTCAGTGGCGCATTGGCCACCACCTTCTCGGGATAGCCGCCGTCGGTCACCACATCGTCGCGGCGTCGCAGCTTCATGGGCGTCACCGAGGTCATGGGCTCGACGCCCTCGACATTGACCTCGCCCAGCTGCTCGACAAAGCCGAGGATAGCGTTGATTTCGCCCTGATACTTCGCGACCTCGTCCTCCTCGACGCGAATCCGCGCGAGGCGGCCGATACGCTTGACGGTTGCAGCGTCCACGGACATGCAAAATCTCCTGTTGAGCGGTTCTTACCTGCGCTCAAACCTCGAGGGCAAGCCCCGGCTCCATCGACACCAGCCCCGTGCCGTCGAGATGCTCGGCTAGGTCTGCAATCACCCGGTCCAGCGTCTGCTCATCGAGCGCCAGCGCGATCACCCGCGGCCGCGCTACATCGAGCAGCGCCGTCACCTCGGCCACCAGCCCCTCCCGCGCCGACGTCAGCACGATCACCGCTCCATCCGCCCACCGCCCGAACCGCGGCAGATCCCCGGCCCCAAACAGCACCAGCGGCGGCTCGCCAACCGCCGCGATCAACAACGCCCCCTCCCCGATCCGAAAAATCTCCAGCGGCGGCGGCTCATCGATCGCCCGCCCCACCGGCTTCAGCCGCCATCCTGCCGGATCGATCGACGGAATCGCCCGATCCGCGAACGCCACAACGCGATCGGCCCCGCCCAGCAACTCCCCGCGATCGACCTCGCCCGGCGCTGCCTCCGCATCGACGACGATGATCTCCCCACCGACATACGCCCGCAGCGCCGTTCCGCCGAACCAGGTGAGTTTCATCGCTCCTCTTTTGTGTGGAAGATGCGAGCCACACGGATGTCTTCATCGACCACTTCGTACCGGATTTCATTAGCCCCGACGATGATGCGCCGCACCGTTCTGTCGCTGATCGTTTCGACGCGCTGTCCGACATTGGGCCGAGCCAGCAATCTTCCGGAGGCCTCCGTTAGCGCCACCATCGCACTCGCAGCGGCTCGCGGATTTTTGGGAACTAGGAAAGCATGCAAGCGTCGAAGGTCGGCTCGCGCGCGGTCCGTCCAAATGACGCGCATCAACTCTTGCGCGGTTTCGGATCGGGAATTGGGTTGTCCGTCGAAAGACTGTGAGCCCAGTCCAGGATCTCCTCGTGCGGAATGAACCCCGCCTGTTCAGCCTCCGCCAGAGCTTCCAGCGTCAGCCGGTCCTTCTCTTCTTCCCATTCAATGTACGAGAGGAGCGCTTCCTTCATGACCCAGCCGCGCGACCGGTCACTCTTCCCAGCGAAATCGTCAAGACGCTCGGCGAGTTCCGCCGGCAGATGAGCGGTGACGACCTTCGTTGCTGAGCGAGCCATGGCGTTCTCCTGTCGGCTATTCATAGTGATTAGTTTTGAATAAGTCGAGTTTCACCCGTCGCCGTGCTACGCGACTGCATGGAATCCCTCCCCCCCACCGGCAAACTCCTCGGCCTCGACCTCGGCACCAAAACCATCGGCGTCGCCGTCTCCGACGGCATGCGCTACTCCGCCACCCCGCTCGAAACCATCAAGCGCACAAAATTCACCGCCGACGCTGCCCGCCTCCTCGAACTCATCGCCGAAAATCAGGCCGTCGCCTTCGTCCTCGGCCTGCCCCTCAACATGGACGGTTCCGAAGGCCCCCGCGCCCAGTCCACCCGCACGTTCGCCCGCAACCTCTCGCAAAAAACCCCGCTCCCGATGCTCTTCTGGGACGAGCGGCTCAGCACCTCCGCCGTCACCCGCATGCTGATCGAGGCCGACACCCGCCGCGACAAGCGCGCCGAGGTCGTCGACAAGCTCGCCGCCTCCTACATCCTCCAGGGTTTTCTCGACCGGCTAAGGATAAATCCCTGAGCCCGCTTGCCCCTTGCGGACGGCTGGGCTAGACCCCGGCCGCATCGAGGACGGAGCACTATGAGCAGTCCGACTGATACCGGCGCCAGGCGGCCCTTCCCCCACCGGAATCTCCTCGGTATTTCCCAGCTCAATCAATACGAAATCCTCGATCTGATCGATCGCGCCGAGGCGATGATCCCGATCTCGCGGCAACCGCGAAAAATCCTGCCGACGCTGAGCGGCAAGACCCAGATCAACCTGTTCTTCGAGCCCTCCACCCGCACCCAGTCGAGTTTTGAGATCGCCGGCAAGCGGCTGGGCGCGCAGGTCACCAACATGTCGGTCAAAACCTCGTCGGTGACCAAGGGCGAAACCCTGATCGACACCGCCGCGACGCTCAACGCCATGCAGCCCGACGTCATCATCGTGCGCCACGGCGCGGCCGGCGCGGTGGAACTCCTCAGCCAGAAGGTCGGCTGCGCCGTGATCAACGCCGGCGATGGCTCGCACGAGCACCCCACTCAGGCGCTGCTCGACGCCCTCACCATCCGCCAGCACAAGGGCCGCCTCGCCGGCCTCACCGTCGCCATCTGCGGCGACATCGCCAATTCGCGCGTCGCGCGCTCCAATCTGCTGCTGCTCGGCGCGCTGCAGGTGCGCACCCGCGT
>JBKJTB010000246.1:0-3034 GCA_046594305.1 Devosia sp.
TTCTAGCAATCACCATGATCCAGAATCACTTAGGCGAACCGCCGGTGCCGAGTATGCCCGCACCTTCAATGCGTTGGGTCCTCCGTCGGCGAGAACTAACACGGGTCGGCCCCAGCCGCGAGTAGTCTCCAGCTATGGAGAAATCTGGTGCTGATGACTGACACCCCCGCCGCCAGTCGCGCTACAGCCCTCAACGGTCGGGGGTTAACGACGCGCGGCGGTGGGGGCTGCTACCATCAGTGGCCAAGACCACCAAATAAATAGCGTCGACTTGTCCGCCGGTTACGAGGCTGATGACAATCAGTGACTACTGATGGTCACTGATTGCCAAAATTCTCTCATTGAGTGCCCTTTCTCCCGCTTACCCCGCGCGATGCTCGAGTTTGCGGAACCACTGCTCGCAGAAAGGGGCCGAGGATGCAGAAAATTACACTTCGGCATCATGGAGGATCTAGTTGGCTGACATAGCAGGCGAATTGCGCAGGATAGCCATCGAAATTGCCCTGAATGCTGAGTCGCGCTCGCTTCAACTCAAACGAGAATATGCCGAAGCAGAGCCGGAGCTTGCTGCCAAGAAGACGGCCCTGAACGACCTAATAAACGCCAGCAATCGCCTTATCTCTTTCGTCCCCCAATACGACGGAGTTTATCAGTGCCCTTTCTGCTGGACGGAGGACGGGGCCTGTTCGCCGCTCACTCCGGACGGGGTGGTCGGCGCGGAGGAGACTTCTGCCGATCGTTTTCATTGTGCACTCAAGGGGCACTTGTTTTCTTTCGAGGCCTAATGCGGTTCAGACGGTCTTCGTGCTAAACCTGTCCAATGGATGGTGGCCCCGAACCGAATGCGCCCAGCTGGATTCCGATGTATGTCGTGATTGCAGGAGCAATCTTCTTGTTCGTGACGGCGCTGGTCTTGCTCGGCAATTGGATGATTGAGGGCGCATAGGCGCTGACTATGTTCCCGGCCTGTAGACGCGATTGGCGCGCGGCAGGCAATCTGGGACCTTCAGCTACCACTCGGGACTTTCGACTCGCCTTACCGGCCTGAGCGAGCGGTGTGTCCGTCACCTCGAACCCAGGGACGGTCCAGCCCGGTGAGCGACCCGACCCGTCCCGGCCGGTGGTGGGGGTAAGGCAGGGCTGTGTGGCGACGTCTGTCCTGATCCGTCTGGATGGTGGCAACTAAAGGCCCTGAAGCAGCATCTCTTCAATCTAGCGCTGAGCACGCTGATGGATATGATGGACCCAGGCGGAAGCGGCAATCTGAAGATTGAAGATCACGGACATCCAACGCAAGATCTTGGAAGCGGCTCGGGGAGCCGGAGGACGGTATCGCTTGCGGTCGAGGCAGTTTGCAACCGAAGCCAAGTTGGAGCGAGAGGCCTGCGAGTCCTTCGTGGCCGGCGATTGTGCACGCTGGATAACTTTGGGGCTAACTCCAGGCATCGTGTTCACGGACAAAGCGCTGCGGCTCCACCAGCCGCAGAAATCAAACAAGCCAACTTAGCGCCTCCTCCTGCCAAGGTCGCGACTACGTCGGGACCTAAATAGAACATCGGTTTAGTGCTCACCCGACTTAGCCGAGCTGCCGGTGAGCATTGGGCGGGAGACTTCAATGCGTTGGGTCCTCCGCCGGTAGGAAATAATGAGATGCCGCTTGGCCGAAAAGCCCGGAACTCGTGACTACATTGGCGCTTCTGCACCAGGGCGGCCATTTGAAAGCTACTGGGCTACAAAGTGGCTACGTTGTACGATTCTGGGCTCGTGCATCGCATCTGACATGTCAGCGTTCTGCTGCATTCACCCCAGAAGCGCGTCTGCGTGGTGAAGGTGCCGACAAATGCGGACGCAGAGACTGCAAGCTACCGGGGCGTTCATCGAGCTATCCGCTACTCATCACCGTTTAGTTTGGATCTGTCGAGTTCAAGGAAGGAGATGTAGCGGTCGATCAGCCGGCGTGCCCGCTCAAGGCACTGCGCCTCGCCCTCCTTAAGCGTCGACTTGGCATCAAGCTGTACGTGTGGTCCGCGCACATGAGTAACACGCGCCGACCAGCCCCCGTCCTGTTTGATGGCAATGCGATATCCGCGATAAACCTCGTCCACCGTTCCAGTCCCTGAACTTAACGTGCAACAGGCGCGCTCGCTCTAGGTAGGCCGCTGAGGCCGATTCGGCCATCTATGCCCTAACCACGCATCAGGGACCAACAAGCGATCACGAGGACTGTGCGTCAGAGCAATGTAAGTGAGCCCAGGTAGAAATTCAGCATTGTCATGAGGGGCGTCGGGCTTCGCTTCAGCCGACTGCGCAACGCGGCGCCTTCCCAACAGTCCACCAGAAGGTTGGCCATCTTCCGGGTGTCGCAGTCTGCTGCAATGGCACCATCGGACCTCGCGGCATCGAGGCACAATTGCAATCGCTCGGCGATCGATGAGAAGCACCATTCGATCTTCGCGCGAAAGACGTCACTGACGCCCGATAGCTCCTGACCGAGGCCACCCATCAAGCAGCCGAGATATCCATCGCGCTTGTAGCTGAGTTCTACGTTTCGGAAGAAGCTCCGAACGCGATCCAATGGCACCAATGTCTGGTCCCCCACGCACGCTTCCAGTGTCGCATGAATGTCGGTGATGTAGGCGTCGATCACCTGGAGGGCAAAATCCTCCTTATCGCGGAAATGATGATAGAATGATCCCTTGGGGACGCCGGCTGCGTCGAGCACAGCCTGAATACCAAGGCTGTTGTAGCCCTGCTGCAGAATCATCTGCAGGCCCACGTCGATCATGCGTCGTTTGGTGGTATGCATCTGCTCCGAAGTGGTCGCGCTGCCGTGGCGCGACCATATCGCGTTCCTGAATCAAAGGCCAATGGCCGCAGCTTCAGCGGGCTGTCTTGGCGATCATATGATCGATGACGTGACTGTGCTCATGCTGAGGGCTGAACATGATGATGTTAGCATCCTGGTCGACCCTCACATTGTGCCCAGGCGGCCAATAGAAAAGGTCATCCTTGCAGACGGTCTCCTGTTTTCCGG
>JBKJTB010000263.1:0-14338 GCA_046594305.1 Devosia sp.
GCTCACGACGCTCATTGCCGCGCTGAAGGTGTTCGCGCCGGTGTTCGTCCTGACGCAGGGTGGACCCGACGACGCGACGCTCGCGCCATCCTATCTCACCTATTATCACTTCTTCACGACACAGCGCGTGGGTTACGCCGCCGCGGTCTCGACGGTGCAGATGGTCCTCACGCTGGGGCTCGCCGTAATCTTCCTTCTCTTCCAGCGGCGGCAGGCGGAGCGGGGAGTGTAGCGATGGCCGAGGCAACGATTTTCGCGAGCAACGCGGCCAGCGCCGCTCCCGCGCATGCGAAGCGGATGCGGGCGCCGATGCGCTGGTTCATCCTCGCGCTGTTGCTGGCGTTGCTTGTTTTCACGCTGTTTCCGTTCTTCATCGCGCTGCTCAATGCGTTCAAGCCCGGCCCCGACTACGTCCGGGGCGGACCGCTCTCGATCCCGACCTATTTGCAGGTCGACTCGATCGTGAAGTTCTGGAAGGACGCGGACTACGGCCGCAAGCTCTTCAACAGCACGCTGATCAGTGTGTCGGTCTCGGTGCTTGCGGTGGCCATTAGTCTCTTCAACGCCTATGCGCTCGGCATTGGACGCGTACGCGGCTCTACCGTCATCCTCGGGATACTCCTGCTCGGGACCATGGTGCCGCAGGAGTCGATCATCTATCCGATCTACTGGATGGCAAAGACTGTCGGCCTCTACGATACGCAGATCTCGGTGATCATCGTGACCGCCGTGCTGCACAGTGCGTTCGGCACCTATCTGCTGTCGTCGGTGATGAGCACTTTCCCACGCGAGATACTGGAGGCGGCCGAGATCGACGGTGCCTCACGGTGGCAGATTCTCACGAAGGTGGTTGTACCGATCATGAGTCCGACGCTGATGGTGCTGGGCACGTTCTTCTTCATCTGGACCTGGAACGAGTTTCTGATCCCGGTCGTCATGCTCGTTTCCAACAACAACCAGACCGTCGCGGTCGCTATGGGCCTCACGCGTGGACAGAACATGTCCGACCCGACGCTCCAGGCGGCAGCCGGTCTGCTCGGCATTCTGCCGACGGTGATTTTTTTCCTTATCTTCCAGCGCACGCTGACCCGCGGCGTGGTGGCAGGGGCCGTGAAGTAGAGCGGAACGGCTACCAGCGGGAGAAGGGGCCCGCCGAAGCGGGCCCCTGGGATCGAGATCAGGCAGCGGCCTTGGCGTTGTCCTGGTTGACGGCGAGGGCCGTCAGCTTCTGGTCGGCGGCCTTCTCCTCCTTGAGCGTCTGCTCGAGCAGTTTTGAGGCTTCGGCCATGCCGAGCTGGTCGGCCCAGGTCTTGAGGGTGCCGTAGCGGGCCATCTCGTAATGCTCGGCGGCCTGGCCGGCGGCGATCAGGCCGGCGTCGAGGGCGATGGTACCCTTGTAGTCTTCCATGATCGACTTGCCTTCCTCGAGAATGCCGAGGATCGCGTCGCAGGTCTTGGCGCGGGCCGGCTTCTGGAGGATCTCGAAGATCCGCTCGAGGCGCTCGACATGACCCTCGGTCTCGTCGAGGTGGGCGGTGAAGCCTGCCTTCAATGCCGGGTCCTGAGCAGCCTTGGCCATTTTGGGCAGCGCCTTCACCAGCTGCTTTTCGGCGTAGTAGACATCTTTCAACGTATCGAGGAACAGATCGTCGAGCGTCTTCTCATTTGCCATGTGAATTCTCCAATACGCGGGGTGGTGGAATGAACGCCGCCTCAACGTCGATATCGCCGGCTTGTTGCATGGAGAATGCGAGATAGCTGGAGCCGACTACCGGCCCGGTGCGATCTCCTCGACGGTCGCGAGGGCACCGCGCTTGAACAGCGAGGCAAGGTGCGTGGTGACGGTCGTTCGGAAAATGGCATCGGCGGGGAGCCGGGTGCCGAAAACTTCGGTGACGGCGAACAAGCCATCGGCGAGCTTCGTCGCGTCGCGCCCGGCGGCATCGGCGATGGCGCGGAAGCGGGCGGCGAGGGGGTCCTTGACCTCGATCGGGTCACCGGCCTCGTCGATGCCGGTGACGTAGCGCATCCAGGCGGCAACGCCCAGCGCGAGACGGATGAACGGTTGGCCGGCTTCGAGGCGGTCGGCGATCGTGCCAAGCAGTCGCTGCGGCAGCTTCTGGCTGCCGTCCATGGCGATCTGCCAGGTGCGGTGCCTGAGCGCGGGGTTGGCGAAGCGGGCGAGGAGCTGGTCGCGATAGCGGCCGAGTTCGGCCTGGTCCATCGGCAGCGTCGGCATTGCCTCTTCGGTCATCAGTTCGTGGATCAATGTTCTGATCGCCGGGTCGGCGATGGCCTCGTTTACGTACTGGTAGCCGGCGAGGTAGCCGAGATAGGCCATGGTCGAATGGCTGCCGTTGAGCATGCGCAGTTTCATCAGCTCAAAGGGCTCGACGTCATCGACCATCTGCGCACCGGCCAGTTCGAAGGCCGGGCGGCCGCTGGCAAAGCTGTCCTCGATCACCCATTGGGTGAAGGGCTCGGTCATGATCGGCCAGGCGTCGTCGCGCCCGGTCGTCGTGCGCACGGTTTCGCGGTCGGCATCAGTGGTGGCGGGGACGATGCGGTCGACCATGGTCGAGGGGAAGGCGATGTGCTGCTCGATGTAGGCGGCGAGGTCAGGTGAGCGGAGGGCGGCGAAGCCGGTGACGATGCGCTGGGTGGTCCTGCCGTTGGCCGGGAGATTGTCGCAGCTCATCACCGTGAACGGCGCGATGCCGGCTGCGCGGCGCAGCTCGATGGCGCGGACGATGAGGCCGGGGGCACTGATCGGAGCTTCCGGGTTGGCGAGATCGTGGACGATGTCGGGATGGTTCGGATCGAGCTTGCCGGTCGCCGGATCGTGGCAATAGCCCTTCTCGGTGACGGTCAAAGAGACGATGCGGATGCGCGGGTCCGCGAGCATGGCGATCAGTTCGGCGCGCTGGGTGTTGGCATCGAGGATGTCGAGGATCGAGCCGATGACGCGGTTGGTCGTGCCGCCGGCATCGCGGATGGCGAGTGTGTAGAGGAAATCCTGCGGGGCGAGGGCGTCGCGGGTGTCGGGACGGCGCAGCGAGGCGCCGATGATGCCCCAGCGCGGATCGCGCGCCAGCAGGTCGTCGACATAGACCGCCATGTGGGCGCGGTGGAAGGCGCCGATGCCGAGGTGAACGATGCCCGGCGTCACCGCGGCGCGGTCGTAGGGCAGGGGCGCGGGCAGCGTCGCGGCGGTCAATCGTGTCATCGGCAAATCCTCCGGGCGCGAGGGTTAGCCGATGAGGCGGCCCTCGCCAAGCACGCAATGCCGCGGTTGCGATTGCCCACTGGTGGAAGCCGTCACCGGGAGGTATTTTGAACTTTAAGCTTCTTGGGAACAATCTTCGGAATGGCCGTCAAACTACCTGATTTCGACCAGTGGATCGATGCGATGGCGCCGGTCCTCGGGTTGAGCATCACTGCCGCGCAGCGCGCGGGCGTGAAGGCCAATCTCAAGACGGCTGCCAAGATGGCGGCGCTGCTCGATAAGGTCAGCGTCAAGGACGACACCGAACCCGCGCCGGTCTTCCGCGCATGAAATCGACATCGAGCGTCGCCGAGATCGCCAAGGCCGTCGGGTCGATGGAGGTCACTGGGTTCACCGTGGTGATGGCGGCGCTGGGTCGGATCGAGGCCAACAATCAGCGGGTTGGAGCTTTTACCGACGTGCTGCGCGACCGCGCCGTCGCCCGTGCCAAAGCCATCGATGCCGAGATCAAGCAGGGGAAGGTGTTTCCGCTGGCGGGCGTGCCGTTCGGGGTGAAGAATCTGTTCGACCTTGCGGGCCTGCCGACGCGCGCCGGCAGCAAGATCAACCGCGACCGCCCTCCGGCGACATCAGATGCGCGGTTGGTGCAGCGGCTCGAAGCGGCCGGGGCGATCTGCGTCGGGGCGCAGAACATGGGCGAATACGCCTACGACTTCACCGGCGAGAACATCACCGATGGTCCGTCGCGCAATCCGCACGACGTTAACCACATGACCGGCGGCTCGTCGGGCGGACCAGCCGCGGCCGTTGCTGCCGGCCTCGTGCCGCTGTCGCTGGGCTCGGACACCAATGGGTCGATCCGCGTCCCCGCGTCGCTCTGCGGGTTGTTCGGGCTGAAGCCCACCTACGGGCGGCTGAGCCGGCAGGGGACGTTCCCGTTTGCCGCCAGCCTAGACCATGTTGGGCCGCTCGCCCGCTCGGTCGAGGATATCGCGATGAGCTACGACGTCATGCAGGGGTTCGACGAGGACGACCCAGCGCTGGTGAAGCGGCCGAACGAACCGGTGGCCGGGCGGCTCGAGCGCGGCACCTCGGGCCTCAGGCTCGCCATCGCCGACGGCTATTTCACCGGCGATATCGAAGTGCGCCAGATGATGGAATCCGTCGCCAAGGCGCTCAAGGTGACCCGCAAGGTCACCGTCCCCGGCGCGCAGGAAGCGCGATCGGCGGCGTTTCTCATCACCATGGCGGAGGGCGCGGCGCTGCATCTCGAGCGGCTGCGCACCCGCCCGCAGGATTTCGATCCGGCGGTGTCGGAGCGGCTGCTCGCGGGCGCGATGCTGCCGGCCGCCTGGGTCGAGCAGGCGCAAAAATTCCGCCGCGTCTACCAGGAGGGGATGCTGAAGCTCTTCGGCGAAATCGACGTGATCCTCGCCCCGGCGACACCGATGCGAGCGCCCAAGATCGGGCAGAAGACCGCGACCTTCGGCGGCGTCGAGCTGCCGGTGCGACCACACCTCGGGATCTTTGCGCAGCCATTCTCGTTCATCGGCCTGCCGGTGGTCACGGTGCCGATCTGGGTCGAGGGCTACAAGCTGCCGCTCGGTGTGCAGGCGATCGCCGCACCGTGGCGCGAAGACTTTGCGCTGCGCGTGGCGCGGCAGCTCGAAAAGACCGGCACCGCGAGTGCGCCTGTGGCCAAAGGCTTTCGGGCACCGGAAAACGCGCCGAATCTGGAGCCGCCTCCACCGAACGGATGACGCGGGCTCGCGGCCGATGTGGCTAGGTGAGTCGCTGCGTCAGTCTGCAGCTTCCTTGGAACAGCGCGGCCGGGCGCAAACCGCCGCGCTGTTTCTCGTTTCCGCTGTTAGACGCGGTCGAAGAAGCCGGCGTCTTCCTCGAGCAGATACTTCTTCCCGCCAACCGGGTCGATATCGAGCCCGAGGCCTGGGGCTGGAAGGAGGTCGATCATCGAGTTCTTGACGATCTTCTTGGGCAGACCGATGACGATGTCGGTCCACCAGGGATCGGACGCCGTCGGATACTCGAAGGCGATGAGATTGGCGGGGAGGGTGGCGCACACATTGATCAGCGCACCGAGGCCGAGCAAGCCGTTCGCCGTCCCGTGCGGCGCCATCATGATCGAGTGCATGTAGGCGTGCTCGGCGACCCATTTGAGTTCCGCGATGCCGCCGATGTCGGCGGGATCGGGGCCGACGACACGCACCGCCTGCGTCTCGATCAGCTCCTTGAAGTTGTGGCGGAGATAGATCTGCTCGCCGGTGTGGATCGGCACCGTCGTTGACTGCGTGAGCTCGCGATAGGCCTGCGGGTTGACCCATGGCACGTAGTCGCCGGTCAGCATGTCTTCGAGCCACATGAGCTGGTATTTCTCGACCGCGTTGGCGAAGCGGATGGCGTCGGGCAGGAACCAGCCGGGGCCGCAGTCGAGCGCGAGGCTGACCTTGTCGCCAAGCACTTCCTTCATGGCGGCGACGCAATCGAGCATGTGGTTGAAGCCGCGCTCGCTGATCTGTCCCTGGTCCATGGCGCCGTGATAGCCGGCCTTCTTCTGCACCGGGCCGTAATGGAAGTCCTCGAAGCTGTCCTTCATTTTGGAGTGGAACGAGATTCCCTGCTTCACCATGAAGAAGCCTTCGGGCTGCTCCATCATCCATTTGACGTCTGCTGCATAATCCTCCGGCTTGTCGCCGGTGCGCTTGCGGCGCTTGTTGCCGTTGTAGCAGCGGACCTGGTCGCGCACCTTGCCGCCCAGGAGCTTGTACGTCGGCACGTTGGCGGCTTTGCCGGCGATGTCCCATAGCGCATGCTCGATGGCGCTGACGGCGGCGCCGTAGGGCTTGAAGCTGCCGCGCTGGCGGATTTTCAGCATCACGCGCTCGACGTCGGTGGGGTCTTCTCCGATCAGCGCGTCGCGGAAATGCAGCACCCACGGCTTGATGTAGGGCTTGGTGTATTCCACCTCGCCCAGCCCATAGATGTTCTCGTCGGTCACGATGCGGACGATGGGGTGCTTGCCGATGACGGCGCAGCGGAGGTCTACGATTTTCATTTTGTGTGGTTCATGGGTTTGGTGAAGGCGATGGGGGTGAAGTAGCGGGAGGTTACCTTGGAGGTGATCGGGCCATCGACCTGCGAGGCGTCGCGGACCCCGATCCACTCGGGGTCGGCGAGGAACGCCGGGAACCTCGCGTCGCGCTCGGCCATGTCGTCCCAGAAGAAAAAGTAGATCAACTGGTTCGGGTCCTCGGTCGAGATCCAGAAGTCGCTGTAGCGAATGCCGAGCCTGTCGAAGATCCCGCGCGTGTGATCCTCGAAGCGGCGGATCAGGTCGGGCATCTTGCCCGGATGGCAATCGTAGGTGCGAAGTTCGCGTAACATACTGCTGCTACCAGTTGGCGATGCGGCCGTCGGCCAGCACCGATTCCGTTGCGGGGATGATTTCCTGCGCGAAGGGATGCTTGGCGGACGCGACTTCGTCAATCTCGATGCCGAGGCCCGGCGCGTCTGGCACTTCCCACGAGCCGTTCACAAGCTTGAGCGGATATTTCGAGCAGATTTCCTCGAACCAGGGGACGATGCCGACGACCTCTTCCTGAATAACGAAGTTGGTCGTCGCGACGTCGAAGTTGAGGGCGACGGCGCCAGCCACCGGTCCCATCGGATTGTGCGGGCAGATGCCCATGTGCGCGGCCTCGGCGATGGCCGCGATCTTGCGGCCGCCGGTGATGCCCATGCAGTGGGCGAGATCAGGCTGGACGTAGGTGACGGCGCGCGTGGCGGCGATCTCGGCATACTCGGCCGGCGTGAAGAGGCGTTCGCCGGTGGCGAGCGGGCAGTCGACGCGTCGTGCGATATCGGCCATCGCCGCGGCATCACCGGGCTGGATCACTTCTTCGCAGAACAGCGGCTTCGATGGCGCGATAGCGTTGATGTAGGCGATGGCAGCATCGAGAGAGTCTGGACGACCGTGGAAGTCGACCATGAAGTCGACTTTGTCGCCGATGCGTTCGCGCACGCCTTCGGCAAGGGCGACAGTGTGCTTCACCGCCGCGATCGGCGAGTCGTAGCCGTTGTAGGGGACAAAGCCGAGCTTGATAGCGTTGTAGCCCATCTCGACCGTCTTCTGCACGGCATCACAATAGGCGCTGACATCCGTGTTCGGCACCGCAAAGGCGGTGGAGCCACGGTGGAGGTGCGTGTAGACGCGCACGCTGTCGCGCACCTTGCCACCGAGCAATTGCCAGACCGGCACGCCGAGCACTTTGCCCTTGATGTCCCACAGGGCATGTTCGATCCCCGACACGGCGGTGAGGCCGATGGAGCCGAGCGGCCAGAAGCTGAAGCGGGTCATTTTGTTGACGAGGTGTTCGATATTCATCGGATCTTCGCCGACGACGAAGGGCGAGAGGTCTTCGATGGTCCCCGTCACCGCGCGAGTCTTCCACTCGAGCGTCGCTTCACCCCAGCCCCACAGGCCCGGCTGGTCCGTCAGCACTTTCACGAAAATCCAGTTGCGATGCACCGCGTTGACGATGACGGTTTCGATGCCGGTGATCTTCATTCTGTTCCTCCCAGGGATGCGCGGGCTTGGGCCCGTCTTGTTGCAGGTCAGGCGAGCTTGATCTCGTTGGCCTCGAGATAGTCCATGTTCATCTCGATGCCGAGACCGGGGACTTTCGGCAGTTTGATGACGCCCTTGGTCGAGTCGATCCGCGTATGCATGAGCTCGTTGTAGCCGCTGAGGTCCCAGCGATTGGTCTCGAGCTTGTAGAAGTTTGGCACGCTCATCATGGTGTGCGCGCCCGCAAGGATGTTGATCGGGCCACCGGCGTCGTGCGGCGAAATCGGAATGTAGTAGGCCTCCGCGAGGGCCGAGATTTTCTTGAGCTCGGTGATGCCACCGGTCCAGGTGACATCAGGCATGATGTAGTCGGTCAGCTGCTGTTCGAGCACAGGCGCAAAGTCCCATTTGGTGTGGCCGCGCTCGCCCCATGAGATCGGGGCGTTGACCTTGTCGCGGACCTGCTTCAGCGCATTGAGGCTTTCGGGCGGGACCGGCTCTTCGAACCAGTCGATCTGGCCGGCTTCTTCGAGCGAGCGGCAGAGGCGGATGGCGGTGGGGACATCGAAGCGGCCGTGCGCGTCGATCAGCACGTCGATGTCGGGACCCGCAGTCTCGCGGATCAGGGCCGTCATCTCGGCTGCTTCGCGCTCGTTCTTGCGGGTGAGTTGGCCGTCGAGGTAGCCGTCCCGCTGTTCGCGATCGCCCTGGTAGGGGAAGGGATCGAACTTTAGGCCGGTGTGGCCCGAATCGACGATCGCCCTGATCTCGGCGACGATGCCTTCCTTGCTGGTGAATTTGCTTTGGTCGGGGTGCGTGTAGAGCGAAATTTCACTGCGCACCGCGCCGCCCAGCAATTCGTAGACCGGCAGGCCAAGCGCTTTGCCTCTGATGTCCCACAGCGCGATGTCGATGGCGCTCGTCACCTCACACGCGGCGCCCCGGCTGCCCATGTAGGTGAAGCTGCGGAAGGTCTTGTGCCAAAGCCGCTCGATCTGGCTGGCATCCTCGCCCTCTAGCTGTTCGCCGACCTGCCGCAGAATGGAGGCGAGGGCGCGGTTGGCGATCTTGGTGGTCGAGGTGATTTCGCCCCAGCCGGAGATCCCCTCGTCGGTTGTCACCTCGACGAACAGATACTCGCCCCAATAGGAGAAGCTGGCCTTGACGAGCCATGGCCTGACGCCGGTAATTTTCATTGGTCTTGCTTTCTTGTCGTGAAGTGGGGGCTGGCGCAGAGCACCGGTGAGAAATCCTAGCCGGTCCGCTGCGCGTTGAGCGCCCGCATCTGCTCGAGGATATGCCGGCCCGACCCTTCGACGTGGCGGGCGACGAGTTCTGCGGCCTTGTCGGCCTCGCCGATCTTGATGAGTTCGATCAGTTCGCGATGGTCGCGCATCACCTGGACGCGGCGCGACAGCGTGTAGTTGAACCGCCGGCTGACGGCGCGCAGCACCTCGCGATGCTTCCACCAGAGTTCCGCCGCGTGCCGGTTGTAATGGCGTTCGTACATGATGGTGTGGAAAGCGGTGTCGAGTTCGCTGTGCCGCAGCGGGTCGGCGAAGTCGTTCTCTTCGATGAGATTCTGGATGCGCTCGAGTTCGACGATATCCTCGATCGTTGCCATGCCGACGAACCAGCGGGTGAGGGCGGGCTCGATCAGAACGCCGATCTCGTAGATGTCGCGCACGAAATCCTGGTCGATCGGCCGGACGCGCGCACCGCGATTGGGGGCAATGACGACGAAGCCCTCGCCGCGCAGCAGTTGCAGGGCCTCGCGGACGGGATTGGTGGAGGTGCCGTGACGGTGCGCCAGGTCGGCGACGATCAACCGCTCATTGGCCTTCAGCCGGCCCTCGATGATGTCCTCGCGGATAAGTTGATAGATCGACGCCCCCTCGCTGGACGCGTCGATGACGTCGATTCCGGCAGGTGGTTTGGCTGTGAAGTCGCTCAACCCCACCACATCGTGCTCCCTCGGCTGACGGCGCACTGCTCGCATTGTGCGCGACTTCTCTCAAACAATGTATGATCCTTTCACGTTGACACGCAATCTTTGTTCTGAGACGGTGCCGAATTATCGGGGGGATACACAAAAAGCAACAAACCGTACCCCGCGGTGCACAGGTAGGAACCGGCATGCTGGTGCATGCAGGTCTGGGAGAATCTGGAGGATTCCAATGACGAGGATGAAACTCGGCCGTGCCGTCGTGCGCGGCGCGGTTGTCACTGCAATGATGACGTCGCTGATGGCGACGTCGGCGTTTTCCGCGCCACCGGTCGATCTGAGCAAATGGTCGCCCGAGTACGTACGATCGATCGCGGGCACCGAAAAATTTGACGTTGCCGACCAGTGCAGCAAGGTCACCCCGCTCGACTACAAGGGCAAGCTAACCTTCTGGTACCAGGGTGCGTTCGAGGGCGATCCGGATCTGCTGCGGCAGTACTACAAGGATTTCTTCGACACCTTCCGGAAGACCTATCCCAACATCGACCTGCAGGACCAGGCGCTCACGTACAACGACTTGCTCGACAAGTTCCGTACGGCGCTGGCGGGCAATGCCGGTCCGATGCTGGTGCGCCTGCAGATCCTGGGCGGCGTCGAGTTCGCCTCCAAGGGCGTGCTGCAGGAACTCGGCCCTGCTGACGTTGGTTGGACGAATGAAGACTTCTGGCCCGGCGCTATGAAGTCGGTGACATGGGAGGGCAAAACTTACGGCGTGCCCACCAACAACGAGACGATGGCGTTCATCTACAACGCGGACATCTTCAAGCGCGCCGGGCTCGATCCGGACAAGGCTCCTGCGACGTGGGACGACGTGGTGGCCTATTCCAAGCAGATCCACGACAAGCTCGGAATCGCGGGCTACGGCCTCGTCGCTCGCGTCAATGCCGGCAACACTCCCTATCGCTTCATGCCGCAACTGTGGGGCTATGGCGGCGGCGTCTTCGACGAAGCCGATGCCAATCCGACCTATGGCGAGATTCGTCTCAACAGCCCCGAAAGCAAGCGGGCGCTGCAGGCGTCCTACGACATGTACGTCCGCGATCAGTCGGTGCCAGTCTCGGCCCTCACCAACCAGCAGGCCGACAACCAGCCGCTGTTCCTCGCTGGCCAAGTTGCCATGATGATCTCGCATCCGTCCGACTACAGCGTGATGCTTGATCTGCAGAAGAAGGCAACGGGCGAAGACCAGACCAAGGCGCAGACCGTTATCGACAATATGCGTTACGGCCTGATCCCGACCGGTCCCGACGGCAAGCGCGCCGTGGTGTTCGGCGGCTCCAACATCCACATCCTCAAGCCCGAATTCGTCGAGGGTGGTGTGGTGGATGAGCCTGCTGCGAAGGCCATGGTCTGCTTCTGGACGAGCCCGGAATGGTCGCTGAAGATGGCCTATGCCGGCTCCAACCCCGGCAACCTCAACGGCTTCAAGACCGAATGGATGAAGAAGCGCCTCGAGGACATCAAGTTCCTCGATGTGACCACCTCGATGCTGCCCTATGGTATCCCCTTCCCGGCGCTGCCCGAGACGCCGGAAATCATGAACCACATCATCCCCGACATGCTGCAGAACGCCCTCACCGGCGCCATGACCGTCGATGCGGCGGCCGAGGATGCCGCAAAGAAGGTCGAGGCCATCAAGGAAGGCGGCGGACTCTAGCGTCGCTCGTGACTAACGCGATCGGCAGCGCCTCAGCTGCCGATCGCTCCCTTTCCTGCCAGGCTGAAAGCCCACAATGACCACCACGACAGGACAGGCCAACTCCCAAAGCAAGAGCCGAGTCGTGCGTCCCAGCGTGCTTCGGCAGATGTGGACCAGCCGCGCCGACTATCTCTACGTCCTGCCGGCCATTATCGTGATGCTCATCGTCATCGCGTACCCGATCTACTACACGATTGATCTGTCGTTCTACAAAACGCCGCCCGGGCTGCTGCTCAAAGACAAGATCTTTATCGGCTGGGACAACTACGCGGCCATCCTCACCAGCGAAGTGTTCTGGAAGGTGACGCTCAACACCGTCATCTGGACTCTTGCATCGACGGTGATTGCGTTCGTCCTGGGCTTCGGTGCCGCGCTCGCGCTCCATCGCGATTTCATCGGCCGCGGCGTGATACGCGCCATTCTCATCATCCCCTGGGTCATTAGCGCGGTCGCGGCGTCATATATCTGGAAGTGGATCTACCACTCCGATTTCGGCCTCATCGGCGCTGTCCTTGTGCAGCTCGGCATCCTGGACAAGCCGCCGAACTTCATCGATCGGACGAACACGGTTCTCCCCTCGCTCATCGTGGTCAATATCTGGCGCGAGTTCCCCTTCGCGATGATCATGCTGACTGCGGGCCTGCAGACCGTGCCGGAGCAGCTGCTGCGCGCGGCCCGTGTCGACGGCGCAACGGCCTGGCAGCGTTTCTGGCACGTCACGTTCCCCTATCTGAGCGGGGTGACCACGGTGACGATCCTGCTGCTCGCGGTGGCGAACTTCAACTCCTTCATCATCCCCTGGATCATGACCGGAGGCGGGCCGGCAAATGCCTCGCACATCTGGATCACGCACATCTACGAGCTCGCCTTCGGCCGCCAGCGCTGGGGCGTCGCCGCCGCCTATTCGGTGCTGCTGTTCATCATCCTGATGACGCTGGGCTACTTCTACGTCCGCGCTTTGAGTCGCGGCGAGCGGAAGGAGGGCGGGGCATGACGACAATGACTGGGAACGCGCCGCGCCGACGCGGCAAGATTGACGGCTGGCGGTGGGGCGGGCGCTTCTTCCTGCTATTCATGCTCCTCTACACGGCCGTGCCGATGATCTGGATGCTGATCACTTCGTTCAAGTCCGGTTTTGCGGCCATGCAGTTCCCGCCGCAATGGTGGCCGCGCGAGCCGACGCTGGCGAGCTACCAGAAGCTCCTCGATCCGCAGAACAGCGTCGGCCAGGATTTCCTCCGGTTTTTCGGCAACAGCTTGGTCGTCTCCGTCACCACCACGATCCTGGCGGTGGCCGTAGCGGTTCCGGCGGCCTATGCCTTCTCGCGTTTCATTTTCCCAGGACGCCGGTTCCTGTTCTTCTCCGTGCTGCTGCGGAACATGTTCCCGGCCGTGATCTTTCTTGTCCCGCTGTTCATCCTGATGCGCTGGCTGGGGCTGGTGAATACGCACGGATCGCTGATCCTCACCTACCTCACGTTCGGACTGCCGCTTGCCATCTGGCTGCTCAAGGGCTTCTACGACAACATCCCGATCCAGCTCGAGCAGGCGGCGCGCATCGACGGCGCGACGCGGTTCCAGGCGTTCCTGCTGATCGTAACGCCGCTCTCGGTTCCAGGCATCATTGCGACGGCGATCTACTCCTTCATCGGAGCGTGGAACGAGTACATCTATGCGGCCACGTTCCTTACCAGGAACGAGCAACTCACACTGCCGGTCGGCATCCAGCGATTCTTCTCGGAGAACACCACAGACTTTCCCGGCCTGATGGCGGCAAGCTTCATGATGAGCGTGCCTGTGGTCGTGCTGTTCCTGCTTCTACAACGATACTTCGTACGCGCGCTCACAGAAGGCGCGGTCAAGCACTAGGGAGTTGCCGATGGCCCACGTGGTCCTCAAAGATCTCGTCAAGACCTACGGCAGCTTCTACGCCGTCAACAATGTATCGCTGACGGTCAACGACGGCGAGTTCGTCGCGCTGGTCGGCCCCTCGGGATGCGGCAAGACGACGACGCTCAACCTTGTCGCCGGGCTGATCCCGATCACGTCGGGCGACATCGCCATCGGCGATCGCGTCGTCAACGATCTCGATCCGAAGGACCGGGACATTGCGATGGTGTTCCAGAACTATGCACTCTACCCGCAGAAATCGGTCTACAAGAATCTCGCCTTCCCGCTGCAGATGCGGAAATTGCCCAAGGAAGAGATCGACCAGAAGGTGCGGGCGGCGGCCAAGGTGCTGGATATGACGCATCTGCTCGAGCGCAAGCCGCGCGAGCTGTCGGGCGGCCAGCAGCAGCGCGTGGCGCTCGGCCGGGCGCTGGTGCGCGATCCAGCGGTATTCCTGATGGACGAGCCGCTCTCCAATCTCGATGCGAAGCTGCGCGTGCAGATGCGGTCGGAGATCAAGCGCTTCCACCAGGACCTCAAGGCCACCATCATCTACGTGACGCACGACCAGCTCGAAGCCGTGACCATGGCCGACAAGATGGCAGTGATGAATGGCGGCTTCCTGCAGCAGTACGATACGCCCGCGCAGGTCTTCGCCAATCCGGTGAACATGTTCGTCGCGAGTTTTATCGGCAGCCCGGCAATGAGCCTCATTCCGCTTGAATCCTCGACGGTCGACGGCAATGTCGTGCTCACGGGCTCCGAGGGCTGGGTGCTGCCGCTGTCGCCACTCAACACGCGGAAGGTGGCGGGGGCGAGCAGCAAGAAGGTCGTCCTTGGTGCCCGGCATTCGACGATCAAGCTGCACAAGAGCGCGGTGGCCGGCGCGGTCCCGGCGAGGGCCTATACGGTCGAGCCGACGGGCGACGTCAC
>JBKJTB010000388.1:0-9985 GCA_046594305.1 Devosia sp.
TCCCGCTTTCGCGGGAATGACTCCGTCGGGGGGAGGGAGGGGTGGGTAACACGTGCTTGAAATGCCCTTTCCCCTGCACGACTTAACGAACTAGACTTTGTTGCCCGGCGCCCCTCCGGGCATTGTTTTCTGGACTTTTCATGCGCCCCGGCCGTATCCCCGAAGTTCTGCCATTCGAGAAGGGCCAGCGCCTCAAGACGCTGCGCAATTTGGGGCGGCTGTTCCGCGAAATGTGGAGCACCAACCCCGGCCTGATGACGGGCACTATCGTGCTGCGCCTGATCGTTGCCGTGCAGCCGCCGCTGGCGCTGCTGCTCACCAAATTCATCATCGACGAGGTGGTCCGGCAGACCGCTCTGGGGCCGCTCGGTTCCGACTGGCTGGAAACCGGCCGCCTGCAGTATCTGGGCCTGCTGCTGCTCGGCGAGTTCGCGCTGGTGTTCGGCCGCGACCTGCTGCAGCGCGGCATCCAGGTGCTCGACGCACTGCAGGGAGAACTCCATTCCAATCGCGTCAGTATCGATCTGATGCGTCACGCCGCCGAACTTGACCTCATGCATTTCGAGGAGGCGTCGTATCAGGACAAGCTCGAGCGGGCCCGCCGGCAGGCGGCCAGCCGCTCGACCGTGCTCAGCCAGGTGTTCGGCCAGGTGCAGATGGTCATCACCGCGGTCGCGCTCTCGATCGGCCTCCTCTATTACGCACCGCTGCTGATCGTCCTGATGGCCATCGCGGTCCTCCCCGCCGTCTATGGCGAATTCCGCTTCAATCGCCTCGCCTATTGGCTGAGCCATGAGCGCTCGCCCGAGCGGCGGCAGATGGAATATCTGCGCCAGATCGGCGCCAGCGCCGACAGCGCCAAGGAGGTTAAACTCTTCGGCCTCGGCGGTTACCTCGTCGACAAATTCAGGGTCCTCGCCGACGCCATCTTCCTCGAGAACCGCAAGCTCACCATCCAGCGTTCGGCCTGGGGCGCGCTGCTCGGGGCGCTGTCGACCATCGCCTACTACGGTGCCTTCGCTTATGTCGTGTGGCGCACCCTCAATGGCGAGTTCACCATCGGCGACCTGGTGTTCCTGTCGGGCTCGTTCGGCCAGCTCAACGGCTACTTCCAGCAGATCCTGATCGGCTTCACCCAGATCGCCGGGCAGGCGCTCTATCTCGACGACCTCTATTCCTTCTTCGACATCAAGCCGACGATCACCGAGCCGGCCAATGCAAAGCCTTTCCCGATGCCGCTGAAGCAGGGGATCGTCTTCGACAATGTCGGCTTCCGCTATCCCGGCTCCGAGCGCTGGGTCATCCGCAATTTCAATCTCACCATAAATTCCGGCGAAACCGTCGCGCTGGTGGGTGAGAACGGCGCCGGCAAAACCACCATCGTCAAGCTGATGACCCGACTCTACGAAGCCGAAGAGGGCAAGATCACCATCGACGGCACCGACGTCCGCGATTTCTCCTCGGCCGATCTCCGCCGCAACATCGGCGTCATTTTTCAGGATTTCCTGCGCTACTCGTTTACCGCCCGCGACAATATCGGCGTCGGCCGCATCGAGGAGGCCGCCGATCTGCCGCGCATCACCCGCTCGGCCGAGCAATCCCTCGCCAATGAGGTGATCGAAAAACTCCCCGGCGGCTACGACCAGCAACTGGGCAAGCAATTCATCGGCGGCCAGGATCTGTCGGGCGGCGAGTGGCAGAAACTCGCCATCGCCCGCGCCTATATGCGGGAAGCCTCGATCATCATCCTCGACGAACCGACCGCGGCGCTCGACGCCCGCGCCGAATCCGAGGTCTTCTCGCGCTTCAAATCCCTCAGCGAAGCCGCCACGGCGCTGCTGATTTCGCACCGCTTCTCGACCGTCCGCATGGCCGACCGCATCGTCGTGCTCGACGAGGGCAGGGTGCTCGAAGCCGGCACGCACGAGGAGCTGATGGTTCTGCGCGGCCACTACGCCGAACTGTTCGAGCTCCAGGCCGCGGGATATCGGTAGCTGGGCGTCGCTGGCTGCCCACCGCCGTATCCCCACCCACCGTCGTCATCCCCGCGAAGGCGGGGACCCAGGAGTCATACGGGCCGGTGTTAGCGGCCCCTGGGTTCCCGCCTGCGCGGGAATGACGTCGTGGGGAGGCGAGGGGGAGGCCACAATCACCGGCGTCGATGCTACAATCCCGCCATGCCCGACGAACCGCTCCGCACCACCACCTACACGCTGACCCGCGCCGACGCGCTGGCCTATGAGCAGGCGGCGTCGCGGCTAAATCCGCTGGGCAGTATGGCGCTGGTGCTCTGGCTGATCCTCTGCGGCTCGGCCGCCTGGCTGATTCCCGGCGATTGGGCCGGCCCGCACCTCGGCTGGAGCTTTTCGATCCTCGCCTCGGTGCTGATCGCCATCGGCTATGTGCTGGTGCTGCTGGTGATGTCGTTCCGCCAATGGTGGCGGGCCGGCCGGCGGGTGAAGCGGCCGCAGGACGTCACCCTCACCGAATGGCCCGACCGGCTTGAGATCATCGGCGCCGGCCTGCCGCCCCAACTGAGCTTTCGCGAGATCCGCGAGAGCATCCTGGTCCGCACGCACCTCTTCCTCATCAGCGACAATGGCGTGCTGATCGTCCCCGGCAACGTCTTTGCCGAGGAGGGCGTGGTCGAGGCCCTCGCCGCCCGCATCGCCGGCCGCCCGGTGCCCGCGGCGGTTGACGCTGGGGCGTCGGCGGCCTAGATGCCCCTCCCATGAGAAATGATGGAAACGATCGCAAGCGGGATCACCGCCCCACTGGGCCCAACCAGCGCATGCTGCGCGTCGGCGAGCTGGTGCGCCATGCGCTGGCGGGTTTGTTCGCGCGCGGTGAGATCGACGACGAGGTCCTGACGGGCGCCGTCATCACGGTTCCGGAAGTGCGCATGGCGCCGGACCTGAAACTCGCCAACGCCTATGTGATGCCGCTCGGCGGCGAGCGGGCGCAGGAGATCGCCGACGCGCTCAACCGCCACCATCGCTTCATCCGCGGCCGCATCGCCCCGGAACTGGATTTGAAGTTCGCCCCGGAACTCCGCTTCTTCGTCGACGAGACGTTCGAGCAATACGGCAAGATCGACGCCCTGCTCAAAACCGACCGCGTCCAGCGCGATCTGCAGGCGGACGACGACGAAGACAAGAACTCCGACTAAGCAGTCGGCACCCATCCTCTCCCGCTTGCGGGGGAGGGGGACCGGCAAAGCCGGTGGAGGGGGCGGCCACCAACACCATGTCAAAAAACAAACGCCCCATCTCCGGCTGGATCATCCTCGACAAGCCCTACGGCATGGGCTCGACCCAGGCCGTCGGCAAACTCCGCTGGCTCTATTCCGCCGAGAAAGCCGGTCATGCCGGCACGCTCGATCCCCTTGCCACCGGCCTCCTCCCCATCGCGCTCGGCGAAGCCACCAAGACCGTGCCGTTCGTCCAGGGCGGCGGCAAGCGCTACAGTTTCGATCTGGAATGGGGTTCTTCCACCACCACCGACGATGCGGAGGGCGAGGTGAGCGCCACCTCCGATGTGCGCCCCAGCGAGGCCGAAGTGCTCGCGGCATTGCCCGCCTTCATCGGCACCATCATGCAGCGCCCGCCCGCCTTCTCCGCCATCAAGGTCGATGGCGAGCGGGCCTACGACCTCGCCCGCGCCGGCCAGATCGTCGACCTCGCCGCGCGCCCCGTCACCATCGACGAACTGACGCTCGTCTCGCACTCGTCCGAGCGCTCGCGCTTCGACATGGCCTGCGAGAAGGGCACCTATGTGCGCTCGCTCGCGCGCGACCTCGCCGAAGCGCTGGGCACGCGGGGCCACGTCACCATGCTGCGCCGCACCGCCGTCGCGGGCTTCACCGAGGCCGACGCGCTCACCGTCGAAGCGATCGAGGCGGCCACCGATCGCGACGCGCTGCTGCGTCCCTCGTCCATTGCCCTGACCCACCTCCCCGAACTCCGCGTCTCGCCCGAAGACGCCGCGCTCATCCGCAATGGCGGCGTCGTGCTGCTGCGCGGCAGGGACGCGCCGATCGCGGTCGAGGAAGCGTGGGCCAGCCTCAGCGGCACGGCCGTCGCCATCGGCAGCGTCAAGGCGGGACACTTCCATCCGAGCCGCGTGCTGAGGGGCTGATGCAGTTCGCGTTCGACGCCGAGATCATCTACTGGCGCGGCCCCTCGCCGTTCTTCTACGCGCCTGTCCCGCCCGAGCACGCCGACGCCATTCGGGCCGCGTCAAAACTCGTGAGCTATGGCTGGGGCGTCATCCCGGTCGAGGCGGTGGTCGGTGGCGTGAAATTCACCACATCGCTGTTCCCCAAGGATGGCACGTACCTCCTGCCGCTCAAGGCGGCGGTGCGGAAGGCCGCGGGCATCACCGGCGGCGACACGATTCAAGTGGAGATGACGCTCCAGCCGCGGCGATAGACAACCGCTCCTCTGGACTTCGCAGCGAAAGCTGGGACCCAACTCTCAGCCGGCTCCAGCGGATATCTGGATCCAGCTTTCGCTGGGAAGTCAGCGGGAGGGAGTGCCCAGCGGTTCCGACAAAGCTCGCTAGCCCTTCGCCAGCTTGCTTAGCAAACTCGCATACGCACTCGTCGCCTTCGTCTCATCGATCGCCTTGCTGTCGTTCCAGCTCGCCGCCACGCAATAGCGCGTGCCGTCCTTGCCAATCACCGCCGTCGTGAGGTTGAGCACGCCGGTCTCGCTGCCGCCCTTGAAGGCGATCTGCGCCCAGTCCCGCTTGTTGGCGACGCCCGGATTGATCTGCACCACATCGAGATCGGCGACGCTCTCGATCAACGTACACAGCGCCGTCGGCGACACATACCACTCGGCCCCCTGGTCATGCGGCGACAGCGCCTTGCTGCCGTCGGGCAGCGGCTTCGTCGCCACCTCGTTCAGCACCGCCCGCTTCTCCGCCAGATCCCCCGCGAGATAGCGCGCCAGCAGCTCCCGCTCCGCCTTCAGTACGAACAGTTCGCGCGTCGTCAGCGACGGGGCGATGCCGAGCGCCGCCTCCACCGCATCGCGGCCCACCACGCGCACCAGCACGTCGGTCGCCGTGTTGTCCGAAATCGAGATCATCAGCGAGGCCAGCGTATGGAGCGTCAGCGGCGCCCCCACCGGCCAGCCCTGCAACATCCCGCTTGGCAGCGAAATATCCCCGGCCTCGAGTTCCACCACCTCGTCCCAGCTCTTGCCGCCGGCCTCGATCTGCTGCCGCAGCGCCTTCAGCACGCCCAGCTTGAACGCCGAGCCGATGGCAAGCGCCGTGTCGGCATCCTTGCCATGCAGCGTCACGCCGTTCTCGGTGACAAGGAAGGCGCTCTGCGGCGCCACGGCGGCCATCTCGCGCAGCACATCCTCGATATCAGCGGTGCTGGCGACCGGCGGCCGGAAGAACAGCCCGACGATCTTGTCCGCCGCGTCGAGCACGATGTCGCTCGACATTTCGTGCGTGGCGGTTTCGACCAGATAGGTCGGCCCGCCCTGGTGGGTTACCGCGACGACCGGCCCGATCGTCGCCTTGATGCCTTGAATTGCCGGCTCGAGCTGCGCCGGCGGCACGGCCTTGAGGAATTGTTCCGAAAACAGCGACGCGTCCAGCCCGCCGTCCGCCAGCACCGCCGTCAGTGTCGCAATTTCCTTGTCCTGGGTCATCGCCGGGGCCGCCATCAACGCGGCAAGCAGCGTGATAAGGGCAAGCGCGCCTCGCATCGGCTAACTCCTTCGTGCATCTTTGGAACTTTCCTCGGTTTCATGCATCTTATGTGATCGGGGCACTCCTGACCAAGTCACGTCGTTTGGCGGCTGGTCGTTCTGGATGTCCCCAGCGTCGTTTTGCCGGAGTTTCTTGATTGGCCGTGCCGTCCGCGAATGCCCCCTCCGGTCCAGTCCGGACTGGACCGGACAGGCCGCCGCGTCCCATCGCCGTTTATCTGTTCGTCCTCGCCCTCGTGGCGCTGGTCCCTGCCTTCGCCTTCTCGACCATCCTGCTGCAGCGCAACAACGAAGCGCAGGAGCGGGTTGTCGAAACGCTGATCACCGGCTCCGCCCGTTCCATCATGCGGGCCGTCGATCGCGAGGTCTTCGCCAATATCTCGACGCTCAAGGTGCTCGCCACCACAAAAACCCTGGAAGACGGCGATCTCGCGGGCTTTTACACCCAGATCAAGACCGCGCTCGAAGGCACCAACACCTACGTCTACGCGCTCAATTCCGACTTCTACGCCATCGTCTCGACCCGCACCGATTTCGGTGCCGCGCCCGTCCTCACCAGCGACATCGCCAGCGCCAAGCAGGCGCTCGACACCAAGGACGTCGTCGTTTCAGGCCTCGTGGTGGGCAGCGTTTCGGGCGCAAAAGTCTTCAACGTGCTGTTCCCTGTTTTCACCGGCAAGCTCGCGCCGCTCGTCCTCGCCGTATCCCGCGAAGCAACGACGCTCGAAACGACGTTGCTCTCCGACAAGCTGCCCGAGGGCTGGAACGTCGCCATGATCGACAAATCCGGCACCATCATCGCCGGGTCGGAAGGCGCCGGCCAAAGCGGCGAGCACTTCCGCCTCGCCGAAATCGCCGCGCTCGACACCACCCCCGGCCTCATCAATCTGCGTGCCGGCGGCGAGAATTATCGCGCCACCGTGCGCCAGTCCTTCCTCACCGGCTGGACGCTCGTCGCCTGGGCCCCATCGTCGGTCATCGGCAAGCCGCTGATGGATGCCGTGTGGTCGCTCGCCGTCGGCGGCCTGCTGCTCGCCGCCATCGTCGTCCTCGTCGTCTACTGGGTGACGCTGCAGATCGGCCGCTCGGTCCGCGGCCTCGAGGCCGAAGCCAAGCGGCTGGGCGCCGGCCAGCCGGTCACCGCCCGCGACTATCCCATCTCCGAAATCGCCACCGTCTCGGCCGCCATCGAGGAAGCCAGCAAGCGCCGCCAGCAGGCCGAAACCGAAGTGCGCTTCCTGATGCGGGAACTCGCCCATCGGAGCAAGAACCAGATGACCGTCATCGCGGCCATGGCCAAGCAGACCGCCCGCGGCGCCGATTCCGTCCCCGAATTCGTGCAAAACTTCGAAAAGCGCATCTTCGGCCTCGCCCGCTCCACCGATCTGCTGCTCGCCAATGGCGCGGTCGGCGTCGATCTGAAGGATCTGGTGATCGGCCAGCTCGATCCCTTCCGCCCCGACAATCCGGAGCGTCTGGAACTCGAGGGCCCCTCGACCCGCGTCAACATGCAGGCCGCCCAGATCCTCGGCATGGCGATCCATGAACTGTCGACCAACGCCGTCAAATACGGCGCCCTCAAGCGCGAATCGGGCAGCCTGTCGGTCACCTGGACGCACGAGGCCGAGACGCTCAATCTACGCTGGCGCGAGACCGTGACCCCGTTCGACCCGCCCTCCGACCGCCGCGGCTTCGGCACCACAGTGCTGGAATCGATGGTCGGCCGGTCGCTCGGCGCCGAGGTCAAGCGCACCGTCCACGAGGATGGGCTGGAATGGACATTCGCGATCCCCGTCACGGCGATCGATCCGAGCAAGGGGCCGGAGGAAGCGGACAAGGAAAAGTTCTAGGGCGCAGGCAGTCGTGCAAGCGGCCAGCCCCCACCCACCGGCTTCGCCGGTCCCCCCTCCCCGATGGGAGGGATAAGCCAGACTAAGCCGCTTTGAGTGGAGCCCATCCCTCCCATCGGGGAGGGGGGACCACGCGAAGCGTGGTGGGTAGGGGCTGGCCACACGCTCCGGACCCGCCCCTGCGAAAAAACTGGCATTCCCGCCACATTTCCCCTATATGCCGCGCCAATCGCAGCCTTGGCTCCGATTACCCGCGGCCCGCCCTGGACGACATCCCGGAGCCGGGCATCCCAAACCCTCCAACAATAAGGGATTTCCGATGTCGATCACTGTCGAGCGCAAGACTGCGCTCATCACGGAATATGCCACCAAAGCGAACGATTCCGGTTCGCCCGAAGTGCAGGTCGCGATCCTCTCCGAGCGCATCGCCAACCTCACCGAACACTTCAAGCTGCACGGCAAGGATCACCATTCCCGCCGCGGCCTGCTGAAGCTGGTGCAGACCCGCCGCAACCTCCTCGACTACGTCAAGAAGGTCAACGAAGGCCGGTACAAGACCCTGATCGAGCGCCTCGGCATCCGCCGCTAACGCTCGTCACAAGCCCGATCGCGAGGCACGCCTCGTGGTCGAAGCCACTTTGCGTAGGCTGGTTGGACTACGCGGAGCATGGCGAGATCATCGGCTAGTTAGCGGCGTTGCGGCCCATCAGATTAACTAGCTCATCGTCTTGTCCATGTTCCGCCCCCTCCTGACACAAGGGGAATACCAGCGCGGAAACCGTGCCGATTTTGGGCCCGTCTCAGCACATGGGGTGCGTGACAGGGCTGGCACACCGGATGAGTTCACGGGGTGACTACGCCCCCGCGTTCCCGCTCAGTCCGGCGCAATGGAAAGACGAGGCAACATGCCCATCAATTTTGATTACCACAAGGTCGAGCTCAACTGGGGCGGCCAGCCGCTCACCCTCGAGACCGGCAAGATCGCCCGCCAGGCCGACGGCGCCGTGCTCGCCACCCTCGGCGAAACCGTGCTGCTCGCCACCGTCGTCTCGATGAAGACCGCGAAGCCCGGGATCGACTTCTTCCCGCTGACCGTCAACTACCAGGAAAAGTACTTCGCCGCCGGCAAGATCCCGGGCGGCTACTTCAAGCGCGAAGGCCGTCCCACCGAGAACGAGACGCTGACGTCCCGCCTCATCGACCGCCCGATCCGCCCGCTGTTTCCCGATGGCTACCGCAACGAGACGCAGGTCGTCATCACCGTCCTCCAGCATGACATGGAGAACAATCCCGACGTCCTCGCCATGGTCGCCGCCTCTGCCGCGCTGACCATTTCGGGCATCCCCTTCATGGGCCCCATCGGCGCCGCCCGCGTCGGCTATGTCGATGGCGAATACGTCCTCAACCTCGCCGTCGATCGCCGCTCGGAGTCAAAGCTCGACCTCGTGATGGCCGGCACCCAGGACGCCGTCCTGATGGTTGAATCGGAAGCCCAGGAACTGAGCGAAGAAATCATGCTCGGCGCTGTGATGTTCGGTCATGCCGCATCGAGGAAGGTCATCGAGGCGATCATCAAGCTCGCCGAGCTGGCTGCCAAGGAGCCGCGCGAATTCACTGCGCCGGACTACTCCGATCTCGAAAAGGACGTCCTCGCCCTCGCTGAGACGGACCTGCGCGCCGCCTACAAGCTCACCGACAAGCAGCAGCGCTACGCCGCTGTCGGCGCCGCCAATGCCAAGGTCAAGGAAGCCTTCGCTGCCCGCGTCGAAGCCGGCACCGTCAGCTCCGAGGCACTGAGCGAAGTCGTCCACAACCTCCAGGCCAAGATCGTCCGCTGGAACATCCTCGACACCGGTTCGCGTATCGACGGCCGTGACCTCGTCACCGTCCGCCCGATCGTCGCCGAAGTCGGCGTCCTGCCGCGCACCCACGGTTCGGCGCTGTTCACCCGCGGCGAAACCCAGGCGCTGGTCGTCACCACCCTCGGCACCGGCGACGACGAACAGTACATCGACAGCCTCGAAGGCACGATGAAGCAGAACTTCCTGCTCCACTACAACTTCCCTCCCTACTCCGTCGGTGAAGCTGGCCGCATGGGCTCGCCCGGCCGCCGCGAAATCGGCCACGGCAAGCTTGCCTTCCGCGCCCTGCGCCCGATGCTGCCGGGCAAGGACAAGTTCCCCTACACGATCCGCATCGTCTCGGAGATCACCGAGAGCAACGGCTCGTCGTCAATGGCAACCGTGTGCGGCACCTCGCTCGCACTGATGGATGCCGGCGTTCCTCTGGCCAAGCCGGTTGCCGGTATCGCCATGGGCCTGATCCTCGAAGGCGAGCGCTTTGCCGTGCTCTCCGACATCCTCGGTGATGAAGATCACCTGGGCGACATGGACTTCAAGGTGGCGG
>JBKJTB010000443.1:0-13798 GCA_046594305.1 Devosia sp.
CCGCTTTGAGTGGAGCCCATCCCTCCCATCGGGGAGGGGGGACCACGCGCAGCGTGGTGGGTGGGGGCTGGCCGCTGGCGCGAGCTACTTCCTGCTCATCTGAATCACCGCCCCCACCAGCCCGACGATTCCCGCCGCCAACAACACCCACTGCAGCACCGCCAGCATCGGGTTCACCCCTTCGCTGGCGAACAGGATGCGGGTGGCGATGAGGATCACGGCGATGCCGCTGATGATGGCCGTGGTGCGCGGGTTGGACATTTGTGTTCCCTCCGGCGCTCAATCGAGCTTAAGCTCACTCAGAATGCAAATGGTCCGTGATTGGTGTTCGACTTCCGGCTTAGTCGGAAGGTCTAGTCGCTAGGTCAACGCTGTTCCCCTAGGTACCCGATGTTCCTTCAACATGGAGATTGCCTTGCCTTCCTTGCAGGAGACCGCCCGTAGCCTCGTTGCGTCCGGAACAGGCATTCTCGCCGCCGATGAATCGGAAGGAACGATCGCCAAGCGGTTCGCCGTGATCGGGCTTCCAGTGACGTTCGAGACGCGGCGCGACTATCGCGAGATGCTGTTTCGTTCGCGCGAGGCGATGAGCAAATACATCTCGGGCGTGATCCTCACCGAAGAGACGCTGAAGCAGGATGCGGCGGATGGAACGCCGTTCGTGGCGCTGCTCGCCGACGTCAACGCCATCCCCGGCATCAAGGTCGATCGCGGTGCGTTCGAAATGCCGGGCACGCAGGGCGAGAAGATCACCGAAGGCCTCGACGGGCTGCGGCAGCGGCTGAAGCACTATGCCGAGATCGGCGCGCGCTTTGCCAAATGGCGCGGTGTGATCGCGGTGTCGAGTTACGCGCCGTCGCGCAATGGCATCCGCGCCAATGCGCATGTGCTGGCGCGCTATGCGGCGCTTTGCCAGGAGACGGGCATCGTGCCGGTGGTCGAGCCGGAGGTGCTGGCCGATGGCGAGCCGGGCGATCATGGCATCGAGCGCTGTGCCGAGGTGACCGGCGAGACGCTGGCGACGGTGTTCGAGGAACTGCGGTTGGCGGGCGTCGATCTGAGCGGCATGCTGCTCAAGCCCAACATGGTGACGCCGGGCATTCGCTCGCTGGAGCGGCCGGGTGCCGATGTGATTGCCAGTCGGACGCTCGGTGTGCTCAAGGCGCATGTGCCGGCGACGGTGCCGGGGATCGCGTTCCTCTCGGGCGGCCAGACCGACGCCGCCGCCACCGCCAATCTCAGCGCCATGAACCGCATGGGGCCGCTGCCCTGGGCGCTCACCTTCTCCTACGGAAGGGCGCTACAGAACGCGGCGCTGCTCGCCTGGGGCGGCGATTCGCGCAACATTTCGCAGGCGCAGGCAGCCTTTGCGCATCGGGCGAAGATGAACGCGCTGGCGGCGACCGGCGAGTACACGCCAGAGCTGGATAAGGCGGCGTAGGGGGGCGGTCGGTTCGTGCAAGCGGCTCCCCCTCATCCGTCTCGGCCTTCGGCCGATCCACCTTCTCCCACGAGGGGAGAAGGTGCCCGAAGGGCGGATGAGGGGGAGGCAGCGATCACCTCGTTCCGTTTCTGAGCTCCAACCGTCAGGCCCGTCCACCATCCCGCCTAAATTTACGATCATTGAGCGGTCGTGACGCTATAAGGCCGCCATGACCGCTCAGATTTTCCTTGTTGCCCCTGCCGAAGCCGATGGCGCTTCGTGCCTCCAGAAGCTCGATGAGGCGCTTAGTGCCTCGCCGGTTGCCGCCATGCTGATCCCGCGCGGAAAGCGCTCGGAGGGTGGCTACAAGGCGGTGGTCAAGGCAGTTGTCGGCCGGGCGCAGGGCGCCGGGGTGGCGGTGCTGATCGAGGGCGATCCGGGACTCGTGCGGATGCTGGGCGCGGATGGGCTGCACGTCGAGGGCGGGGTCAGCGAGGTCAAGGCGGCGACCAGTGCGCTGAAGCCCGATTTCATCGTCGGCGCCGGCCAGATCGCCTCGCGTCACGATGCGATGAGCAAGGGCGAGCTCGGGCCGGACTATATCTTTTTTGGGTCGCTTTCGGGGACTAGGGATCCGGAACAGCGCGAAATGGCGCGCTGGTGGGCGGAAATCATGGAAATTCCGAGCGTCCTGTCGGACCCTGCCGCGACCCCCGAAAGTGCGACCGCAGAGGGCGGCGAATTCATCGGGCTGGGCGACAGCCTGTGGGCGGCGCCCGAGGGCGTGACGGCGCGGCTCAGCGCCATCATCAAGGCGTTGGAGACGTCGCCGTGAGACGGCGGCTTGCGGCGATCGTCGCTCTGGCGGTCCTGGCGCCGGGGCTGGCCGTGGCGCAAAGCGAGACGCCGCGTATCGACAATTCCATGGTGCTCGACAGCGAGCTGCCGACGCCGATGGACGCCGCGCCCAACGCGCTCGACATCAGCAATGAGATTTTCGGCGCCAAGATCGATGCCGCCTATGGCGCCTATCAGCGCGGCTTCTACCTGACCGCGCTGGCGCTGGCCCTGCCGCGCGCCGAGAACGCCGATCCAGCGGCGCAGACGCTGATCGCCGAAATCTACGCCAACGGGCTGGGCATAGCGTCCAATGTGGCCACCGCGTCGAGCTGGTATCAGCTCGCGGCCAAGAATGGCGATCGCATGGCGGCGTTCGAACTGGGGCTGCTGTATCTGCACGGCCTCGGCGTGCCGGAGAACCGGCAGCGCGCCAGCGAGCTGTTCAAGCAGGCGGCCGACAAGGGTTATCCGCCGGCGCAGTACAATCTGGCGCTGCTGCATCTCGAGGGCGAGCACGCCTCGCCGAGCCTCGCTGAAGCGGCAAAACTGCTGAAGGCGGCGGCCGATGCGGGCCTTGCCGAAGCGCAATACGACTACGGCACCATGCTGATCCAGGGCGCGGGCGTGCCGCCCAACACGGCGGAGGGCACCAAGCAGATCGGCCTCGCCGCCGAGCAGGGGCTGCTCGAAGCACAGATCGATTACGCGACGCTGCTCTATCTGGGCGAAGGGGTTACGCGGGATTTGAACGCGGCGGTCGGCTGGTATCAGCGGGCGGCCAATGCGGGCAATCCGGTGGCCCAGAGCCGCTACGGGAAGCTGCTCGCGGTGGGCGAGGGCGTGCCGCTCAATCTAACCGAAGCCGCGATGTGGCGGGCGCTGGCGCGGCGCCAGGGGCTGAACGATCCGGTGCTGGACAAGCTGCTGGTCGGGATTTCGGCCATCGATCTCGCGACGGCCGAGGAGCGGGCCCGGTTTTGGCCAAGCAAGCCGCCGGTGGCGGCGGATGCGGAAACGCCGAGCACTTAAGCCCTTCTCGCGCCGAAGCCCCCACCCACCGGTTCGCCGGTCCCCCCCTCCCGCTCCCTATGTTGCGCGCTACGCGCCGCCGTGGGGAGGGATGGGCTCCACTCAAAGTGGCGTAATCTGGCGTATCCCTGCCATCGGGGAGGGGGACCACGCGTAGCGTGGTGGGTGGGGGCTGGCCGAGGCGACGATATGGCTGCGCTTGATCATCCGTCCATTCTGATGCATTACCCGCGCCTTCCCTTCGAGACCCTCCCCTATGGCCCGTTCGGCACTCCTCAATGTCATGGTTACGGCCGCCTTCAAGGCCGGCCGGTCGCTCACCAAGGATTTCGGTGAAGTCGAGAATTTGCAGGTGTCGGTGAAGGGGCCGGCCGATTTCGTCTCCAAGGCCGACCACAACGCCGAAAAGATCGTGCAGGCGGAGCTCAGCAAGGCTCGGCCGACCTACGGCTTCCTGATGGAAGAGGGCGGCGAGATCCAGGGGACCGACGGGCAGCATCGCTGGATCATCGATCCACTCGACGGCACCACCAATTTTCTCCACGGCATCCCGCTGTTTGCAGTCGCGATCGCGCTGCAGCGCGGCGACGAGATCGTCGCATCGGTCATCTACAATCCGGTGACCGAAGAGCTGTTCGTCGCTGAAAAGGGCGGCGGGGCGTGGCTCGACGACAAGAAACGGCTGCGCGTGGCGGGCCGCAAGCACCTCGCCGATGCGGTGGTCGTCACCGGCATCAATTCACGCGGCACCGCCGCCGATGTGCTGCAATTGAAGCAACTGGCGCAAATCACGCCGGCCGTCGCCGGCATCCGCCGTACGGGCACGGCCTGCATCGACCTCGCCTGGCTCGCAGCGGGCCGGTTCGACGGCTATTGGGAAGGCCAGCTCCACCCGTGGGACATCGCCGCGGGCTGGCTGATGGTGCGCGAGGCCGGCGGCACGATCACCGATTTTTCGGGCAAGCCCGGCAGCATCTGGAACGGCGAAGTCGTCGCCGGCAACGAGACTATCCAGGGCGGGCTGCTGAAGGTCATCAAGACCGTGAAATAGGCCGGGAAACCGGGCCGCGTCACGGAACCGTCGCCGCCGGGCCATTGTCACGCCGGAATGGTGTGACTAGACTCAAGCCCTCAAATTGCCGAATCCGGCGGGGCCCATGTCGCAGAGCTACGATCCGTACCACCTCAAGAGCCCGACGATCTATCTCGTCAAGAACGTGGTCTTTCTGATCATCGTGGCTCTGGTCGGCGCCATCCTGTGGCAGCAGATCCTCACCTTCTTTCTCGCCAATCCGTTCATCAACAGCCTGATCGCGCTGGTGGCGCTGACCGGCGTGTTCCTCAGTTTCCGCCAGATCATGCGGCTGTTCCCCGAGATCAAATGGGTGAACTCGATGCAGGACGGCACCATGGCGCGGGTGCGCCAGCCGGTGCTGCTGGCGCCCGTCGCCAACATGCTGCGCGACCGGCTGGGCGAAGCGGTGATCACCCCCAGCTCGATGCGCTCGATCCTCGATTCGGTCGGCAACCGGCTCGACGAAGCCAAGGACACGTCGCGGTACCTTACCGGTCTGCTGGTCTTCCTTGGGCTGCTTGGCACGTTCTACGGCTTGCTCGAGACAGTGACGACGGTGGGTCTCACCATCCAGTCGCTCGATACGACCGCGGGCGACAGTGCGACGATGTTCGAGAATTTGAAGCAGGGCCTGGCGGGGCCGCTCGGCGGCATGGGCACGGCGTTCTCGGCGTCGCTGCTCGGCCTCTCGGGTTCGCTGATCCTGGGCTTCCTCGATCTGCAGGCGTCGCAGGCGCAAAACGCGTTCTACACCGATCTCGAGGACTGGATGACCTCGATGACCGAGCTCGATCACCCGATGACGCAGATGCAGGCCACGGGCCTCGGCGTCCAGGGCGAGGAGATGTCGGCGATGATCGAGCGGCTGGGCTCGACGATGCAGAGCACAGACTCGTCACAGAACGCCATTCGAGCCATGGCGGAGCTCGCCAAAGGCATCGACGGGCTGGTCAAGCACATCCGCGCCGAACAGGCGGATCTGCGCATCCACATCGAAGAGCAGGGCGACACCAACAAGAAGCTGCGCCAGTTGATCGAGGCGATGCTGCGCGAAGATCAGACGACGCGGCCAAACTGAAACGAGATTGCGTGACAAGGACGCAAGCCCCTTTCAGTTTGGTTTTTCCTGCGCATGGCCTGATCCGGAAAGCCTACGCCATTGCGACCCGACTGACGAATGAGGACTGATATTGCATGGCGTCGATGAGCCGCTCCCGCCGTTCGGAAGTGACCAATTACTGGCCGGGGTTTGTCGACGCGCTGTCGTCGCTGCTGCTGGTCATCATCTTCCTGCTGTCGATTTTCATGCTTACGCAGTTCTTCCTGGGCCAGGAGATCCAGGGCAAGGACACGGCGATGACGCGGCTCAATTCGCAGATCGCGGAACTGACCGAACTGCTCAATCTCGAGCGCTCGAGCAACGAGGACGTGACCAGTGACCTGACGGCGTTGCAGGCGACACTGGGCGCGACCACCGTCGAGCGGGACACGCTGGCGGCTCAGGTCGCGGGGTTCGGTTCGGGCGATGACGGCAAGGACGCGCAGATTGCGACGCTGAGTGGCGACCTCGATGCGCAGCGCGACATCTCGTCGGATGCGGCGGCGCAGGTGGCGCTGCTCAACCAGCAATTGTCGGCCCTCCGCACGCAGATCGGGGCGCTCGAGCAGGCGCTCAACGCCACGGAGGCGAAGGCGTCCGAGAGCAAGACCCAGGTTGCCGATCTCGGACGCCGGCTGAACGTGGCGCTGGCGCAGCGCGTGCAGGATTTGTCGCGCTACCGCTCCGACTTCTTCGGGCGGTTGCGGACCATCCTCGAGGGCCGCGCCGATGTGCGCGTTGTCGGCGACCGCTTCGTGTTCCAGTCCGAAGTGCTGTTCGGCGCGGGCGAAGCGAACATCTCGCCGGAGGGTACGGCGGAACTGGCCAAGCTCGCCGAAGCGGTGAAACAGCTCGAGACGGAAATCCCCGCCGATGTGAACTGGGTGCTGCGCATCGACGGTCACACCGACAGCCGGCCGATCAACACGCCGCAGTTCCCCTCCAACTGGGAGCTGAGTTCAGCGCGCGCCATCTCGGTGGCAAAATATCTCATCACGCAGGGGGTGTCGGCCCAGCACCTGGTGCCGGCCGGCTTCGGCGAGTTCTCGCCGATCGACGGCGGCGACAGCGACGAGGCCTATGCACGGAACAGGCGCATCGAGTTCAAGCTGACTGAGTAGCGCGTACTGTTTGACAGAATACGTCATTCGGGTTACCGTTTCGCGTGATCAAGAGCTTTCGTGATCGAGACACTGAACGGCTGTTCAACGACTTCGCTGTCGGGCGGTTCGGGGCGTTCGAGCGGATCGCGCGACGGAAGTTGCAGTTGCTCGACATGGCCACGCGGCTTGATGAGCTCCGGGTGCCGCCGGGCAATCGGCTGGAGGCGTTGCGCGGTAATCGAGCGGGGCAGCACAGCATCCGGATCAACGACCAATGGCGCATCTGCTTCCGCTGGGACGGCGATGCGCAAGACGTAGAGATTGTGGATTATCACTGATGGCTGAGAAGAAACTCGATCCCATTCCACCCGGCGAGATCCTGCTTGAGGAGTTCCTCGTGCCGATGGGCATCAGCCAGACGCGACTGGCGAGCGATATCGATGTGCCCGTAAGCCGGATCGCCGATATCGTGCATGGCAAGCGCTCGATCACGGCCGATACTGCATTGCGGTTCGGGACGTATTTTGGAACGTCGCCCCAGATGTGGCTCAATTTGCAGGCGGGCTACGATCTGCGCGTTGCGGAGGCGGGCTATTGGTCGGAAGCTCGAACCCGGATCAGGGCTCGCGCCTGATCACTCCGCAGCTTCGAGCCTGAACTGCAGCCTTGCCAGCTCGGCGTAGCGGCCGCCCTTGCGCACCAGCTCATCATGCGTGCCCTGGTCGATCAGGCGGCCCTTGTCGAGGACGAGGATGCGGTTGGCGTCGCGGATGGTGGCGAGGCGGTGGGCGATGACCAGGGTCGTGCGGCCCTGCATCAGGCGCTCGAGAGCGATCTGCACCAGCCGTTCGCTTTCGGCGTCGAGCGCGGAGGTGGCTTCGTCGAGGAGCAGGATCGGGGCGTCCTTGAGGAGGGCGCGGGCGATAGCGATGCGCTGCTTCTGACCGCCCGAGAGCATGACACCGCGCTCGCCCACGATCGAATCGTAGCCGTGCTGCAGGGCGCTGACGAAGTCGTGGACCAGAGCGGCTTTCGATGCGGCTTCGATCTCGGCCCGCGCGGCGTCGGGTTTGCCGAAGCGGATGTTCTCGGTGACGGTGCCGGCGAAGATCGTCGGCTCCTGTTCCACATAGGCGAAGCGCTGACGGAGGGCGGCCGGCGACACCTGCCGGATGTCGACGCCGTCGACGAGGATGCGGCCAGCGCTGACGTCGTAGAAGCGCTGGGCGAGGGCGAAGACGGTGGTCTTGCCGGCGCCCGATGCACCCACCAGCGCGACGGTCTCGCCGCGACCAACGGTAAAGCTCAGATCGGTGAGGATCTGCTCGTTGTCACGCGTCGCATAGGAGAAGCCGACGCCTTCAAAGGCGACAGTGCCGAGCGGCGGGGTGGGTAGCGCGACCGGGTTGGCAGGCGCCGCGATGCCGGGCTTGGTGTCGAGGATTTCGAACAGGCGTTCGGTTGAGCCCGAGACGGTCTGCAGCGAGCCGAGCACTTCCGAGATCGTGGTGAAGGCGCTGGTCGCCATCAGCGCGTAGATCATGAACTGGGTGAGCTGGCCGGTGCTGACGGCGCCGCTGGCGACGGAGGTGGCGCCCCACCAGACCATCACGACCAGCGCGACGATGGTGGTGAACATGACGCCGCCGATCATCGCCGAACGGCCGCCGAGGCGGGCGACTTCCGCGGTGAACGAATTCTCGGCGCGCTCGCCATAGGCGCGCGACTGGTGCGGTTCCTGGACGAAGCTCTTGATGGTCTTGCTGGCGCCGAGCGCTTCGGTGGCCATCGCCGACATTTCGGCGAGCGCGTCCTGCGTGCGGCGCGACATTTTCCTCAGGCGGCGGGAGAGGAAAATGACGGGCAGCACCGTCGCCGGGGCAAGCACCAGGACGGCGAGGGCGAGCCACCAGCTGGTGACGAACATCAGGATGACAGCGCCGATGATGGTGATGAGCCCGCGCAGGGTCATCGACAGCGACGAGCCGATCGCGTCGCGAATGGTGGTGACATCGCCCACGAGCCGCGAGTTGAGTTCGCCGACGCGGTGGGTGTCGTAGAAGGTGGCATCGAGCTGCAGCAGATGGTCGAACACCGCCTTGCGCAGGTCGGTGAGGACGCGTTCGCCGAGGATCGAGATGAAGTAGAAGCGGGCGCCGGTCGCGCCGGCCATCACGAAGGCGACGGCGATGGCGATCCAGCTATAGGTCGCAAGGCTCGACAGGTTCTTCTCGATGAAGCCGCGGTCGATGATCTGGCCGGCGAGGGCGGGAATGATGAGGGTGGCGATGGCCGCGATGAGCAGGAAGCCGATGGTGAGGCCGAGCCGCCAGGGGTAGCGCAGCACGAACGGGGCCAGCCGCTGCAGCGGTTGCAGCAATTTGGCATTGACGGGCCTGGCCTCGGCCTGGGGGGCGGGGCCGGCCGTATCGGCGGCGTCGGCGGTGGTGGTGTCGCTGCTCAAAGTGCACCCGATATAGGCGGGCGCCCCCCGCGCCGCAACCAGCGGGGAGGACGGATTCAGGCCTTGCCGGGTGGGGCTTTTTCCAGTAGAGACCCGCCAACTTTACCGAACGGCTCGCCGGGCGCCATGTTGTGCCCGTTTGATTTGAGGCTCTGCCATGAAGAACGACATCCATCCCGACTACCACATGATCACCGTGACCATGACGGACGGCACCAGCTACCAGACCCGTTCGACCTACGGCAAAGCGGGCGACAATCTGCAGCTCGACATCGATCCCACCACGCATCCGGCCTGGACGGGCGTGCAGGGCAACCTGATGGACCGCGGCGGCCGCGTCTCGCGCTTCAAGGAAAAGTTCAAGGGCCTCGGGATCTAAGATCCACGGCACTGACGGATTTGCAGGGCCCCGCGAGAGCGGGGCTTTTTGTTTGTGCACTTTCTCTGCCACAACAACGGAGTCATTCCCGCGAAAGCGGGAATCTCGGTTGGCGGAGTGGCGGGGACGAGCCGGGCGTCGCCCGGTCCATGCGCTCTTTGCTGACTGGATAGCCGGCAAACGGAGATTCCCGCTTTCGCGGGAATGACTCCGTGGGTGGGGTTTGCGTGCGGGAAGGGGCGAACTAGAGGAGAAAGGCCTAGCTCTGCAACCGCCCGAACGCCGCCCTCAGCCGGGCCAGTTGATCCCCGATCGAGCCCTCGCTGGCCACCGGCGCTGTTTCTGAAATCCCACCCCGTTCCAGCTTGTCGAACTGCTGGACGCGCTCGAACAGGCGGTCGCCTTTGGCGATGTAGGTGCTCAGCCGTTCGGGCAGTTCGGCATAGCCGGGGCCGCCGCGGTGGTCGGGGGTGGCGGAGAATTTCACCTTCTCTTTTTCCGTCCGGGCGTTTTCGACCGTCAGTTCGCCCTCATTGACCGCGCGCTGCAGCAGCAGCCAGGAGGCGAGCTGCATCAGGCGGGTGGTCAAACGCATCGATTCGGTGGCGTAGACGAAGGAGGCCTCGCGCGGCAGGCCGCGGCTTTCGGCGCGGCCTTCGCCATCGAGATAGGCGGCGACCTCCTCGATCAGGCCCATGCCGTCCTTGTACAGGAGCGTGAACCCGCCCGAGGCGACGATGCGCGGCCCGAGGGCGATCGCGGATTTGTCCTGGGGTTCGCTCACAGACCGGCCCGGTGAAAGAAGGGTACCTTATCCAACAGGATCGGCATTGAGACAGGCTTAATGAGGGCGGCCCTGAAAAGAAAAAGAGCCGTCAAATCTGGCGGCTCTCGAGAGTTAACAGGGAGGCGTCAAACAGAGGGAGAAACCGCTCTGCAAAGTCCAAACTGGACAGGTTCAAATTAACCCTGAGAAGTTAATTGCGCGTTAACGCAAAGCACTTTCGTAACCTTGCTGAAGTGTCACCGGGCTTTCCCCAATCAAACTGCCGGGCAGGGGGCCGCCCGGCAGTCGTTGCGCATCCGATCAGTCGATGATCTCGATGCGGCACTCGGAGCCGCCTTGGACGTCGGCGAGGAAGTTGCGCAGCACGCGCTCCGCGCCCACCGGAATGTCGCGCGGCAGGAGGAAGGCGCCGTGTTCGCCGGTCGCGGGGACGCGCCAGCGCACCTTGGTGTTGATCTCGAGGATATGTTCGCCGGTATTGATGAGCCACATATCGTTGGTGATCGGCTTGTCGTTCTTGATCGTGCAGTCGATCCGGGTGTCGTCGCCGACAAGCAGCTTGTCGAACAGACCCGGATCCGGATTGTCGCCGGGGTCATTGCCGTCATCCGGCTTGCTGGGCTCGCTCGAGGTCGGCGGCTCGCTCGACTCGCTCGAACTGGATTCGCTGGACTCGCTTGAGCTCGGCTCGCTGGACTGGCTCGAACTCGGTTCGCTCGATTGGCTGGACGAGCTGGAACTGGAAGAGCTCGACTGGCTGGACGAGCTCGTCGGCGGGCAGGCTGTCGGCGATACGCGGCAGTCCTGCGCAAGGGCGGAGGTGGCGGGCATGAGGCTGGATGCGATGCCCACTATGCCGCCGGCGCCTACCGTGAGCACGGCCACAAGCGCCAATCTGGAGATGTTCTGCATTGTTGCATTCCTTCTCATGTGCCCCTCGTTGAGGCACAATCTGCGGGGGGAGGGCTGAACCGCGGCTGATGCCGAAGGTTGGGAACGGTTCAGCAGTACGGCGAAGTCGTGTCAGAGGCTGGCGCAGAGCGGCCGGACAGGCGAGGTGTCGTGCGGCGGGCAAGGGTCCTCATGGCCGGTTTCCTTCGTGTTGCGGCGATTGGCCGCCGCGGTTTGGCGGAAGGTGGATCCCGTCCGCTGAGGCGCAGATTCGTCGATCTCGACTGAACTGACCTTGAGGTCCGTATTTATGTTGGGTTCATGATACAATTGTCGCAAAATACACGGAACCGACTTGGAAAGCCACGTTCTTGGCATTCGCTGGGCCGCTTACTAGAGTTTTGGTCTTGGGGGACCTTTGAATGAGCAACGAACTCGACCAGACAGACCGGAAGCTGCTGGACCTGCTGCAGAATGACGGCCTGCAGTCGATGGCCGAATTGTCCAAGGCGATCGGCGTGGCGCCGTCGACGCTCAACGACCGCGTCAAGCGGCTCGGCCGGCTCGGGGTGATCAGCGGCACGCATGCGCGGCTCGACCCGCATGCGCTGGGGCTCAACCTGCTTGCCTTCGTTTTCGTCGGCTGGAGCGAGGGCAGCGTCGAAGCCGATTTCCTCAAGCGCATCGCAGCGGCCGAGCAGGTGCTCGAGTGCCACCATGTGACCGGCGGCTGGAACTATCTGCTCAAGGTGCGGGTCGCCGACACGCGGGCGCTGGAGACGTTTCTGGGCACCGTGCTCAAGCAAGTGCAGGGTTTGCAGCGGACCGAGACGCTGATCGTCTTGTCGTCTCCCAAGGAGACGAGCATGCTGCCGACCGGCTGAGCTTCACAAAGCCGGGCCGCCTCACTATAAGGCGCGACCGAAAATCCAATCTTTTTGAGGGGGATGACCGCAATGGCCGGCCATTCGCATGCCAAGAATATCATGTTCCGCAAGGGCAAGAGCGACGCGGTGCGCTCGAAGGTGTTTTCGAAGCTGGCGCGCGAAATCACTGTTGCCGCCAAGCTCGGCGTCCCCGACCCCGCAATGAATGCGCGGTTGCGCCTCGCGGTCACCAATGCACGCTCGCAGTCGATGCCGCGCGACAACATCGAACGCGCCATCAAGAAGGCGATCGGCAGCGACGGCGAAAACTACGAGGCGATCCGCTATGAGGGCTATGGCCCGGGTGGTATCGCGATCATCGTCGAGACGCTGACCGACAATCGCAACCGCACCGCCTCCAATGTGCGCTCGACGCTGTCAAAGAATGGCGGCGCACTGGGTGAAACCAATTCGGTCGGCTTCATGTTCGACCATGTCGGTGAGATCGAGTACCCGGTTACAGCCGGCAGCGCCGATAAGGTGATGGAAGCCGCGATCGATGCCGGCGCCGATGACGTCGAGAGCGACGAGGATGGCCACTGGATCTACACCAGCTTCGAGGGCATGGGCGAAGTCGCCGTTGCACTCGAGAAGGCGCTGGGCGAAGCGGTATCGGCCAAGGCGATCTGGCGACCCCAGAACACCATTACAGTCGATGCGGAAAGAGGCGCGGCGGTGATGAAGGTCATCGGCCTCCTCGAAGAGGACGACGACGTGCAGAACGTCTATTCCAATTTCGATATGAGCGACGAGGACCTGGCCAAGGCGCAGGCCTAAGCGGCTGCCCGGCTGCTGCCGACCGCTTCAGCGGCGGTGATCGCGACGCGATTGCGGCCGTTGGCCTTTGCCCAGGCGAGCTGGGCCTCGGCGATCTGGAACAGTTCCGAGAAGCCGATCGGCGCGGTGACGGTGGCGACGCCGACACTGACCGTGAGACCGTTTGGATCGTCCCCGGCGGCGAAGGCGATATCTGCGACGCCTTCACGAATGGCCTCGGCGATGGCGCTCGCATGGCGGTCGGTGGCGTCGCGCAGGTACACGCCGAACTCTTCGCCGCCCAGCCTGCCGACGAGGTCTGACTGGCCCACACTCTCATTGATGACCGTCACGATCCGGCGCAGCGCGTCGTCGCCGCGATCGTGGCCATGGCGGTCGTTGATTGCCTTGAAGCCGTCGGCGTCGATCACCAGCAAAGCGCCCGGCCGGCCGACTTTGGCACCAACGGAAACGCCCGCGGTAAAGGCCCGGCGGTTGAGGCATCCGGTCAGCCAGTCGGTCGAGCTGACGCGTTCGAGTTCGCGGTAGGCTTCGCGCACCTGCTCGAGCCGCTTCAACTGAAAATAGCTGCCCGGACCGGCAAGCAGCATCGGAACGATGCCGGAGACCAGATAGGCCGGCAAATCGGCGTTGAGATCGAAGGCGTGACTGATGAGGAATGTCACCAGCTCGGACGCGGCAACGCTGCCCAGCGTGATTGCAGCCGTGCCGATCAATACCGCGCGGCGGGCGGCCGGCGACAGAGCAGGTATTTCGATGGTCAAACGCAGTCCCCACGATGCGGCAAAAGCCGATGCGTCACACTCGCATTGCAGTGGTGGAGAAAGCCTTATCGCGGTCGATCAGGCGGCGACGAGGGCGATCGGGCCGGGCCGGATGGGTGCGATGGCGACGCGGTTGCGGCCGTCGCGCTTGGCCGCGTAGAGCTGCTGGTCGGCGAGCCGGAACAGTTCGGCATAGGGCAGTTCGCGTTCGAACACGGCGCCGCCCACGCTCACCGACAGA
>JBKJTB010000017.1:0-5560 GCA_046594305.1 Devosia sp.
GTCTCCGGCACCGCCGCGATCGCGCGCCTCGCACCGGCCCCTGCCGCGGCGCCCGCACCGGCTCCCGCCCCCGCGCCGCGCGCGCCAGTTGCCGTCGCTGACGAAAGCCGCGAAGAGCGCGTGAAGATGACACGGCTGCGCACCACCATCGCGCGGCGCCTGAAGGATGCACAGAACACCGCGGCCATGCTCACCACCTTCAACGAGGTGGACATGAAGCCGATCATGGATCTGCGCGTGCAGTACAAGGATCTGTTCGAGAAAAAGCATGGCGTGAAGCTGGGCTTCATGGGCTTTTTCACCAAGGCGGTGGTGCACGCCCTCAAGGAAATTCCCAACGTCAATGCCGAGATCGACGGCGACGAGATCGTCTACAAGAACTACGCCCATATCGGCATTGCCGTCGGCACCGATCGCGGCCTCGTGGTTCCCGTCGTGCGCGACGCCGACAAGCTGTCGATCGCCGGCATCGAAAAAGACGTCGCCCGTCTCGGCAAGCTCGCCCGCGATGGCGCGCTGTCGATGGCCGACATGCAGGGCGGCACCTTCACCATCACCAATGGCGGCGTCTACGGCTCGCTGATGTCGACGCCCATCCTCAACGCCCCGCAATCGGGCATCCTCGGGATGCACAAGATCCAGGACCGCGCCGTCGTCGTCGGTGGCGCAATCGTCGTGCGGCCGATGATGTATCTGGCGCTCAGCTACGATCACCGCGTCGTCGACGGCAAGGAAGCCGTGACCTTCCTCGTCCGCGTCAAGGAGAGCCTCGAGGCGCCGGAGCGTCTGGTCCTCGACCTCTAAGGCCGGGGACGATGCCCCAGCAAAACGGCGTTCTCGTCGTCACCGGCGGAGGCCGCGGCATTGGCGCCGCGACCTGCTTGCTGGCCGCTGAACGCGGCTATGCGGTGGTGGTCAACTACGCGGGCAACGTCGAAGCGGCCGAGGCGGTCTGCGCACAGATTCACGCCAGAGGCGGCGAGGCCATCGCGGCGCGCGGCGACGTGAGCCAGCCGGACGACGTCGAGCACATCTTCAAGACCGCGGACCGGCTCGGCACCCTGACGGCACTGGTCAACAATGCCGGCATCATCTTCCCCAATGCGCGCATCGACGAGATCGACGCTGCCCGTTTGGCCCGCACTTTTGCCGTCAATGTCGGCGGGACGTTCCTCTGCTCTGCCCAAGCCGTGCGGCGCATGTCGACCAGGCATGGCGGCAAGGGAGGCGGTATCGTCAACCTCAGCTCGGGTGCGGCAAAGCTGGGCGGTGGAGGCATCTATCTCGACTACGCCGCAACCAAAGGGGCGATCGATACTTTTACGGTGGGCCTCGCGCTTGAAGTCGCGGGCGAAGGCATTCGCGTCAACTCGGTGCGTCCGGGGGTCATCGACACCGAAATTCATGCCTCGACGGGCGACCCTGAACGCGTCGCACGCATGATACCGCACGTGCCGGTGGCCCGCGCCGGTACGGTGGAGGAAGTCGCCAAAGCCATCCTCTGGCTGCTTTCGGACGAGAGCTCTTATTCAACCGGCACCACCATCACCGTCAGCGGTGGCCGCGCCATACTGCCCTAGGACGATTATGACCACCGAACTCTGGCTCCTGTTCCTGAGCCTGCCGCTTTATGGCCTCTACCTCGGCGCCCAGTCGCTGATCTACCGCAAGGATTACGGCGTCATGTACGCCGCCACGGCGCGCGACGACACGAAGCCCGAAAGCGTGATGCTGGGCCGCGCCGAGCGGGCGCTGAAGAATTTCCAGGAAACCTGGCTGGCCTACGTCATCCTGATCCTCGTCGCCCATCTCGCGATGCCCGGCGATCCGGTGATCTTCTGGGGTGCCATCGTCTATATGGCCGGCCGCGTCGCTTACCTGCCGCTCTATCTGTTCGGCACCTTCGGCATCCGCAGTCTGGTGTGGAACGTCGCGACTCTGGGCTTGGCAGCCATGTTCTTCGGCGTTCTGTTCTAGTCATCGGCATCAGCAGCGACTACATAGGCGTCACCCTTTCAGGATCAGGAATTCGTCATGGCGGACCAGTTCGACCTCACCGTGATCGGCTCAGGCCCGGGCGGCTATGTGTGCGCCATCCGCGCCGCGCAGCTCGGCATGAAAGTCGCCGTGATCGAGAAGATGCCGACCTTCGGCGGCACCTGCCTCAACATCGGCTGCATCCCGAGCAAGGCGCTGCTCCACGCCAGCGAGATGTTCGAGGAAGCCGGGCACAGTTTTAGCCACCTCGGCATCGACATCCCGCCGCCACAGCTCAACCTGGCGCAGATGATGGTGCACAAGGACGAGACGGTTGCCGCCAACGTCAACGGCGTCTCCTTCCTGTTCAAGAAGAACAAGATCACGCCCTACACTGGCACCGGCTCGATCGCCGGCCCCGGCAAGGTCAAGATCATTTCGTCCGACAAGGGCGAGCAGATCATTGAGAGCAAGCACATCGTCATCGCCACCGGCTCCGTCCCCGCGACGCTGCCCGGCATCGAGATCGACGAGGAACGCGTTGTCACCTCGACCGGTGCGCTGTCGCTGGGCGCCGTGCCCGAGCGCCTGCTGGTCATCGGCGCCGGCGTCATCGGACTGGAACTCGGTTCTGTTTGGGCCCGTCTCGGCAGCAAGGTGACCGTCGTCGAATTCCTCGACCGCATCCTGCCGGGCATGGATTCGGAAGTGGCGCGACAGTTCCAGCGCATCCTCCAGAAGCAGGGCATCGACTTCAAGCTGAGTTCAAAAGTCAAGTCGATCGACAAGCAAGACGACGGCTCGCTCACCGTGCGCATCGAGCCGGCGCAGGGCGGCGACATGTCGATCCTCGATGCCGACGTGGCGCTCGTCGCCATCGGCCGCAAGGCCTACACGCAGGGCCTCGGCCTCGAGAGCGTCGGCATCACCGCCGATGAGCGCGGCCGCGTCCCCGTCGGCGACCACTATCTGACGAGCGCGCCCAACGTCTACGCCATCGGCGACGTCATCGTCGGCCCGATGCTCGCCCACAAGGCCGAGGACGAGGGTATCGCGGTTGCCGAGATCATCGCCGGCCAGGCCGGACACGTGAACTACGGCGCCATGCCGTCGGTGGTCTACACCAGCCCCGAGATCGCTTCCGTCGGCAAAACCGAGGACGAACTCAAGGCGGCCGGCATCGACTACAAGATCGGCAAGTTCCCCTTCACTGCCAACGGCCGCGCCAAGGCGCAGCTCGCGACGCAGGGTTTTGTCAAAATCCTCGCCGACGTCGCCACCGACCGCGTGCTCGGCGCCCACATCATCGGCAAGAACGCCTCGGAGATGATCGAAGCGCTGACCGTGCTGATGGAATTTTCGGGTTCTGCCGAGGATCTGGCGCGGACGACGGCCGCACACCCGACGCTCAGCGAAGCGATCCGTGAGGCGGCCCTGATGTGCGGGGATGGGGCGATACATATCTGAGTATTGACAAGCGTCACTTGTCGTTCGATATTGAGATGTGATCGGAAGTTTCTCGGACAAGGCGCTGAAGCGGCTCTACGAGCGAGGTGATCGCTCGGGCATCCGGCCAGACATGGTTGGTAAGGTCGAGCGTATTCTGCAGCGTCTGGATGAGATCACGGCGCCCGAGCAGATGGGTTTGTCTGGCTATCGGCTCGATCCGCTGAGCGGCGACCTCAAGGGCTTCTGGTCTGTCACGGTCAACGGAAACTGGCGCGTGATCTTTCGTTTCGAGGACGGTCGGGTCCGCGATGTGCGGCTGATCGACTATCACTAGGATGCTTCTGCCATGCCGATGCTGAACCCGCCCCATCCCGGTCTCGCCGTTCGTGAGGATTGCCTCGAGCCCCTTGGGCTTACCGTCACTGAAGGTGCGAAGGCACTCGGGGTGAGCCGGCAGGCGCTCAACAATCTCGTGAACTGCAAGGCCGGCATCACCCCAGAAATGGCAATTCGGCTGGACAAGGCGTTTGGCGGCGGCGCCGAAGTCTGGTTGCGGATGCAGACGAGCTACGATCTGGCGCAGGCATTGAAGACCGCGTCGTCGATCAAAGTGAAGCCTTACACGCCAAAGGCGGCCTAAGGCTCCACCTCCGTCGCTTCGACTTCAGCCCGCTTCGGCTTCAGCTTCCGGCTGAACAGCCACACTCCGAGCAGCACCAGCGCCGTTCCCGCGGCGTGCCAGAGCGTGAACAATTCGCCGAGCACTGATATCGCGAGGCTGACCGTCACCACCGGCGAGACGTTGCCGATGATGGCGGTGCGCTCCGGGCCGATCATGCCGATGGCGTTCGAGATGCAGTAGGCGGGCAGCACGGTCGAGACGATGCCGACCGCCAGCATCAGCAGCAGGCCATAGCCGTCGATCGCGAGGTCGGCGACAGGGTGCGTCACGAGGAAGTGGACGACGATCGCCGGTCCCGCCGCGCTCATGGCGATCGAGGTGAAGAGCTGCGCGCCGAGCTTGTCGATCAGCGGCTTGGCCATGATCTGGTAGGCGGCGTAGGTCACGGCGGAGCCGAAGACCAGCAGCGAGCCGAGCACCACATTGTCGCCTTCGAGCGCGAAATCGGTCGCAAAGATCAGCGCGATGCCGACATAGCTGACCACCAGCGCCACCAGCATCAGCGGCGTCACCCGCCGCTTGAAGAACACCGCTCCAAACAGCAGCACGAAGAACGGATAAGTAAGGAGGATCAGCCGGTCGAGCTGCGCCGTGATGTAAGTCAGTGCCGAGAAATCGAGATAGCTCGCCACATAGTAGCCGAGCAGCCCGACGCCCATCGCCTGCAGCAGCGTCGTGCGGTCGAGCACCGGTGCCGCGTTCGGTCCGGCCTCCGCAAGCTTCCGGCGATAGCCGAGCACGCCGACCACGACGAAGATCGGCACCGAAACGAGCATCCGCCAGGTCAGCGTCGTCAGCGTATCGATGCCGATGCCGAGCGCCAGCTTGATGAAGATGCCCTTGGTCGCAAAGAATCCGGCGCCGAGCACAGCAAGGGCGACGCCGAGGACTTGGCGGGAGGCGAGTGGAGACGTGGTGGCGGTGGTCATCGGGGTTCCGTGTTGTCGCCCCACCTCAGGTCATCGCAAAGCCGCGCCAGAGGCGGGGCCGATGCGTGAGGGTCAATAGCCGCGCACGCCGGTCCCTGGGGAGCCGGTAATAATGAGCCAATGTTTGCGCAGCGCGGTCATATGGTCCGGATACGCCGACCGTGCTGAGCTGTAAAGTCTGCCCTCGCGCGCCGTGCGCAGGAGAGGATTCCGACTGCAAACATCGCGTTCAGGAACCAAAAGTTTCGCCCGGAGACGCCTGAGAACACAGGTGTCTCCAGCGTTATTTCTCCGACTTATCCACGTCCCCCTGGAGCGGGTGTATACTGCCCTCAGTTCCATCGCGTGGACGGGGTCGACGCGAACGATGCGGTGGAACAAGCGGGTGGGTGGGGTTCGCGCCCCGCCTGGGCCGTGCGGTGGCAGTACTGGGCAAGAGCCCAGCCCGATCGCGCACGTGATCCTGAAATCCCGCGCCCCGAGGCGAGTACGTCTCACTAAAATACACATCGAGGCGTACGCG
>JBKJTB010000415.1:0-4666 GCA_046594305.1 Devosia sp.
CCCTGTTCGCCACTCCGTCTATCCGACTGAACCAGCCGCATAAAAGGTCTCCGGCACCCCAAAATGCGAAGAGCATCGCCCGATTACTGGCCCCCGGAGACGCCCGGAACTCCGCACCTGGCGAGAGCATGCGATATGCACTCACTAGAGCATCGACGCGGCGTGCTGGAACCACCAGTGGTGGGAAGCACAGGGGACACGACTCACAACTGTCGATATATTCCAGTGTTTCGTTGTCATCCTCCCTGATCCACCACCAGATCAAGTCGTACTGGATGCCGGGCATCCGAGGTCACTGTCGCAGTGCGAGGGCCCGCAGCGATCGTCGAAATCGCCCCAGCCACCTCCGAGTGCTGACGTCGGTGACGTTGTCATCCTTACCGATCCACCACCAGATCACATCATACTGGATGAGCAGGTCTCCAAGGTCGTTTGGGCGCTCGCGCGACATCGTGTCGGCGACCCTGAGTGCCTCGTCTATCGCCTCGGACCAGGGCCTATGTAAGTCCGCTGCGGCTGCCACTGAGCCGACCGTCTCGCTGCCGGCTCGATACTTGCGCCAAGCGCGTCCTGCTCGGGCTCGGTGGCGTTCGAACTCTATATGAAGCTCGCGCAACCCGCTGGCCTCGGTCGCAACAAATCGCTGCGGTTTCCTCGTTGTCATCTGCCGTGTCCCCGACGCAGTTCGTGTTGCGACACACAAGGGGCGAGGGGCACTGGGATAGTCTAGCGCACCTCCGACTTCACAGGGGACAAGTCAGCAGTGCGTCTCGGGCGAGCCGAAATAGAACGATGCTCTCATCGGCATGTTCACTTAGCCGGACTGCCGGTCGTCATTCAGCCCGATCTTTCAATCCGTTGGGTCCTCCGCCGGAGAGGAGATAATGAGGATCGCCCCAGCAGCCGCATGACGGAAGCAGCTCGACACGTGCACATGGGTTCGCATCCGAGTGCCGGGTGCCGAATGACGGGTCAGCTTGGCCAGGTTGCGGCTACTGACGCCCTGCGAACTGGGTGCGAACAGTGTTCGCACCCTTGGGGGAAGGTGCGAACTCCGACTTACGGCTTGCCCCCCCCCGAAATGCACCAGCGGTTAAGGGCGAACCGGTACTTTGGAGGTCTATGGGGGCTGAGCGGGGGGCGGCATGGCTGCAGATGGGACGGGCGTTAGCCGCCGCGCCTAGCCGAACTGCCGGTGGCCAGTAAGCGGGACACTTCTAAGCGTTGGGTCCTCCGACGGTGGGAAGTAATGAGGGTCGGCCCCAGCCCGCAGTTAGGCAGCAGCTACGGACTTTTCTACCTCTGCCTCCCTCCCTGGCCGCCGTCCGTCGGCACATGCGACGGAACACACGTCGCTATTGGTCCGCGGCGGTGAGGGCCTCGAGAGGGAATCGCGAAAAGCGGACTTTGCAAAGCCTCGACATTTCCGAGGCTTACAAGGGGGCCGAGAGGGAAGGCGTTTCCCTCTCGTTTCCCTCCCCTAGGTGCCGCCAGTCGTCGCAACCTTCGCAACCTTCGGTACAACAGGGCAGCGGCAGCGATTTCCGGGGATTTACGCCCTTCCGCTAGCTCGAAGGTAATGATCGTGACCGATACTGCGCTCAACGACCTATCGGCTGATCGAGGGTGAGCGGCGATAATTGCAATGCAATCGGAAAAAGCTCGCAAGGATCCTCGGCCACGACGTCAAGACGGTCGACCGAATGGTCAGTCAGGGCATGCCCTATATGCGCCGGCCGGGGGACGGGCAGCGGTCATGGCTTTTCGATACCGGCAAGGTCCTTGGCTGGCTGATGAGGGAGGAGTTCGCCGAAAAGGACAAAGCATCGAGGTCCCGGTTGCTCGAGGCCAAGGCGGGTCTAAAGTTTCTGGAATATCTCAAGAGGCTGGGGCTCGTGACTGACAAACGGGAGATCATCGACCGGATTACGGCGGGAGATGCGATTATCGTATCCCGCCTCAAGGCCATGCCCCAGCGCCTGGCTTCATATCGTTGCACAGGAGTCCGATCCGAGGTCGTCACCAAGCTGATCGACAAGGAGCTGGACGGCGTTCTCGACCAGTTGGACAAGCCGTGGAACGAGCGCTGACACGATCGGGCCGAAGGTGAATTTATGCTCACTAAATAAGTCAGATAATCGGGCCTACCGCACTCTCACTGTGCTCGAGACAATTGCTCCTCGGCAGCCGAGCCCTGGCAGGCGCTGGTCAAAAGCTCGAATTCTCAACGGCCCAAGATGCGCGGCTATTTTGACTCGACCGAGAGGGAACAGACGAAGTGATCAAGAAGGCCGGGGTCTATCCGAGACGTGGTCAGCCGCCGGGGCTTTGGAGTGCGAAAGGGCCCTTTGGAATGCTTTTCGAGCTATCAGACGAAACCGTTGCGCGCTTTTTCACGTCCATCCACCTGGGGAAACCGGCCGCGCTGTCGAGGCGCCGGCCGACGGGCAGATGGCAACCGTCAAGTATGACCGCCAGCTCCAGTTCAGTCTTTGCTGGGCGAGGCCAGGCAGTGACCGTCGAAATCGCCCCAGCCAACCGCCCCTCGGGCAAATGACTGCCCGTCGTCCAAATCATTAAAATACGACAGTTCGGTTTAGTTCGGAATTCGAACCTATTGGCTAAACCGGCAGCTTCGGACGGGTTCGTGCCGCAGGAGGGCGATTTGACTGAAGGTACAGGTTCGGGCGAGTTCAAGGATTTGCTCGAAAGCGTCTTCTCCGATCCGTTCGAAGTCAACCAGCGCAGCGCCGGCCGATGGCAGTTCAACATAACGGGCGGCGAGCACGCTGGCTACGTCGTGGTGATCGAGGGCAACGAGCTCACAGGCGACGGCGAGTCTCCCAGTCACGGCCATATCGGGGCGATTATCGTACGCGACGGCGACACGATCGAAGGACGGGCCACGGAGCTCAACCTCAGTTATGCCGACTTCGCGCATGTGTTTGACGAGCATACGGACCCGCCGGGCGACGATCTGCGGGGCGATGATCTCCCAGGCGATCACACGCCGGACGATCCAGGCACCGATGATCCGACCAGTGACGATCATCATGACCATCACGAGCCAGATCATCCGCAGTTCAACCTCGACCGGTTGCGCGACCTGCTGAAGACGCCGTTCGAGGTCACCGAGCGTTCGGATGGCGAGTGGACCTACGCGATCACGGACGGCAAGTTCGCCGGCTTTTCGATCATCGTGACCGGTACTGAGTTTACCGGCGACGGCTATGCGCCCGACGCCGGGCACATCACCGGTATCGCGGTGATGCATGGCGACGAGGTGGTGGGTGAGCGGACCGGTCTCGACCTACCGATCGAGGAGCTGCGCAACAAATTCCAGCACGACGACGGCGAGCATCTGCGTGGCGGCAGCCACGATGACGACATGCAGGGCGGCAAGGGCGACGATCATTTCGAGGGCGGCCGCGGCGACGACACCGTGATGGGCGGCGATGGTCGCGATAACCTCCATGGCGGCCAGGGCGACGACAGCATGGACGGCGGCGCGGGTCGCGACCGGCTCGGCGGCAATGGCGGCGACGACGACCTGTGCGGTGGCGCGGGCAGCGATGCGATCCGCGGCGGGGCCGGCGACGACACGCTGACCGGCGGCGCCGGCAAGGACAAGATGTTCGGCGGCGGTGGGGCGGACCACTTCGTGTTCCTGCTGGCCACCGATAGCCGGGCGGGCGACTCGCGCGACCTGATCCTCGACTTCAAGCAGGGCCACGACGTGATCGATCTTTCGGCGATCGACGCCAACGGCGATGCAACGGATGGCGACAGTGCCTTCGCGTTTGTGGGTACTTCGGCGTTCAGCGGCGTCGCGGGCGAGCTGCGTGCGTCAGGAATCGGCCACGGGCATCACGGCGCGACATTGATCGAGGCCGACATCGACGGCGACGGCACGGCCGACTTCCAGATTGGACTCGCCGGCCAAAAGCATCTGACGGCCGCCGACTTCATACTGTAGACCGGAATGGTGCCACCCCGATGCTGACGCATCCGATCCCTCATCGTTTGAGTACTCCCTCCCGGCATTCGGACACTTGACCGTCGGCGCTCGTGCTCTGATCGTTCCGCCCGGACCCCATGCCAGGAGAGCGCGGGGGCTCAGCTCCAGCTACACCGCCCGGTGGTAAGCGTCTAGCGCATCTCCGACATCGGGAGGACAAAGTCCAGCGATGCGCGCCGGTCGAGGAACAAATCAGAACGATGCTCTTAGTGACATGCTGTGCTTAGCCGGACTGGCGGTGGTCAATTAGCCCTATCGGCGACTGGCAGAGGCGCTCTGCACCATCACAGGCCGTTATGGCCAATTCGCTCAACGCGTAGAGCGTCGGGCCTGACCGGATATAGTGGACCATCAGTCCACCACTGACGGGCGGAGACGGCCGGAAATCGGCGGCAAACGTTTGGTGCTTCGTGCGACGCCGCCTCGCCTCGAAATTCGTCGAAGGTCTGGGTGAGTTGCCGCTTGCAGAACAGAGCTGGCTCGGGGAATCTGGACAGCGGGGTAAGTGGATTTTCTGCCTGACGGCGGCCAGTATGGCCGCGAACAGGAGAGACCATGACGAGACGACCCCGCCGCAATCACACGCCGGCGTTCAAGGCGAAGGTGGCCCTGGCCGCGATCAAGGGCGAGAGGACGCTGGCCGAACTG
>JBKJTB010000133.1:0-6469 GCA_046594305.1 Devosia sp.
CATTCGTGCAATCGACCCCGGTGTGTCCATGTCAGAGCCGTCAGACGAACCCCTCAAGACCGTCGTTCTCAACGACGAGCACATCAAGGCCAATGGCCGCATGGTGCCGTTCTCGCGTTATTCGCTGCCCGTGCAATATCCTGCCGGCATCATCGCCGAGCACAAATGGACCCGCGAGCATGCGGGCTTGTTCGACGTCTCGCACATGGGCCCGAGCTTCCTCGTCCTCGAAGGAACGCCTGCAACGCCCGAGGCCGAGCACGAGGCTGTTGCTGCGCTGATCGAGCCGCTGATCGTCGGCGACATCCGCGGCCTGAAGCCCGGCCAACTCCGCTACACGCTGCTGCTCAACGACGAGGGCGGCACCCGCGACGATCTGATGGTCGGCCGCTCGCCGCTGTTCGGCGGCTCCCTCTACGTCATCGTCAATGCCGGCACCAAGGAAGCTGACTGGGGCCACATCGAGGCCCACCTCGGCGGCAAGGCGAAGCTGACGCGAGCCGACGATGGTGCGCTGCTGGCGCTGCAGGGTCCGGAGGCAGTAACCGTACTCGACGCCATCGTGCCGGGCGTCGCCAACCTCACCTTCATGCACTACGGCCCCTTCGAGTGGGGTGGCACGCGGCTCATCATCTCGCGCTCCGGCTACACCGGCGAGGACGGCTTCGAGATACTGGTCGAACCCGAATTCGCGGTGGCCCTGTGGAACGCCATTCTCGCCGACGACCGCGTCAAACCGATCGGCCTCGGCGCCCGCGACAGCCTCCGCCTCGAGGCGGGCCTGCCGCTCTACGGCCACGACCTCGACGACACGGTCTCGCCCATCGAAGCCGGGCTCAATTTCGCCGTCAGTAAGCGCCGCCGCGAGGCCGGTGATTTCCCCGGCGCCCGGCGCATCATGGCCGAACTGTCAGGCAATCTCGGCCGCGTCCGCGTCGGCCTCTTCGTCGAGGGCGCCCCGGCCCGCGAAGGCGCCACCATCGTTGACGAGCACGGCACCGGCATCGGCCGCGTCACCTCCGGCGGCTTCGCCCCGTCGCTGAGCCGCGCCATCGCGCTCGGCTTCGTCGATCCGCGCCACTCAGCCCCGGGCACCAAGCTCAAGGTCGCGGTGCGCGACCGGCTGCAGCCCGCCGAAGTCACAACTCTTCCCTTTGTCCCCCATCGCTACGTGCGAAAGGCCGCGTCATGACCACGAAATACACCGAAGACCACGAATACGTCCGCGTCGAGGGCACCACGGGGACCGTCGGCATCTCCGACTACGCACAGGACCAGTTGGGCGACATCGTCTTCGTCGAACTGCCGACGCCGGGCCAAAAACTCAAGAAGGGCGCCGAGGCGGCAGTGGTTGAATCCGTCAAGGCTGCGTCGGAAATCTACTCGCCCGTCTCCGGCACCGTCACCGAGGTCAACCTCGGCCTCCAGGCCGAACCCGGCCTCATCAACACCGCCCCCGCCGCCGCCGGCTGGATCTACAAGATCGCGCTCGACGATGCCGGCGAGCTCGACACGCTGATGGACGACGCCGCCTACGCCAAGCACATCGCGTGAGAATGCAGTACCGCCGCGCAGGCTCGGTCGGGTCCTCCACTATGCGCAGCATGGGGGAGGTGGCAACGAAGCTGACGGAGGGGGCGCCACAAGCACCGCCTCATCCGCTGATGATAGCCCAGCGCAGGCGGTGCCCCCTCCGTCACGCTGCGCGTGCCACCTCCCCCACGCGTTCGCGCAGGGGAGGGCCCGACTGCGAAGCCGGAATGAGTTCAAGATTGGATACCCCATGAGATACCTCCCCCATTCCTCCGCTGAACGTGCGGACATGCTCGCCGTGATCGGCGCCAAGACCGCCGAAGACCTGTTCGGCGCCGTTCCGCGCTCGGCCCTCCTCACCGAGCCGGTAAACCTCCCCGCCCATTCGCCCGAGTTCCTCGTCGAAGCGAAAATGCGCGCGCTCGCGGCCAAGAACCACGCCGGAGCCGACGGCCCGTTCTTCGTCGGCGCCGGCGCCTATCGCCACCACGTCCCGGCCACTGTCGACCAGCTGATCCAGCGCAGCGAATGGCTCACCGCCTACACGCCGTACCAGCCCGAAGTCTCGCAGGGCACGCTGCAGATGCTGTTCGAATTCCAGACGCAGGTCGCGCACCTGACCGGCATGGATGTCGCCAATGCGTCGATGTACGACGGCTCGACCGCCACCGCCGAAGCCGTGCTGATGGCGCGCCGCCTCACCCGCAAGGACAAGATCGTCCTCTCGGGCGGCCTCCATCCGCACTACCGCGATGTCGTCCACACCTACCTCGACAATTCGGAGAACCTCATCAGCCTGTCCGCCTCGCCGGAAGGGCAGGGCGATATCCTCGACCGCATCGACGACGACACCGCCGCCATCGTCATCCAGACCCCCGACTTCTTCGGCCACCTGCGCGATGTGAAGCGCGCCGCCGAAGCGATCCACGCCAAAGGCGGCCTCCTGATCGTCGTGGTCACCGAAGTCGTCTCGCTCGGCCTGCTCGAAGCCCCGGGCGCGCTCGGGGCCGATATCGTCGTCTGCGAAGGCCAGTCGATCGGCAATTCGCTCAATTTCGGCGGCCCCTATGTCGGGCTGATGGCCACCAAGAAAGAGTTTATCCGCCAGATGCCGGGCCGCCTCTGTGGCGAGACCGTCGATGCCGATGGAAATCGCGGCTTCGTGCTTACGCTGTCGACCCGCGAGCAGCACATTCGCCGCGAGAAGGCGACCAGCAACATCTGCACCAACTCCGGCCTCTGCGCGCTGGCCTTCTCGATCCACATGGGCCTCCTCGGCGAAGCCGGTCTCACCCGTCTCGCCCGCCTCAACCACGAGCGTGCTGTCCGTCTGTCGAAGGCGTTGCGCGCCGTCCCCGGCGTCGAGCTCCTGAACAAGAGCTTCTTCAACGAAATGACCATCCGCCTGCCGGTCCCCGCCGCGCCGATCATCGAACTGCTGGCCGCGGCCGACATCCTCGCCGGCGTCCCCGTAAGCCGGCTGATCCCCGACGATCCGGCCGTCGCCAACCTCATCGTCCTCGCGGCCACCGAACTCACCACCAACGACGACATCGACATGCTGGGCGAATGCCTCCATGCGGCACTGAACGGAGACGGCGCATGAGCATGAACACGCAAGGCCGTCCGACCGGAACCGGCACCTCGGGCTTCGCCTCCACTTCCGGCTCGTCCCTCCTCCCCAACGAACCGCTGCTGTTCGAGATCGGCGACACCGAGCATTCCGGCGTCGACCTCCCCGACGTCACCATATCAGGCGAGTTCCTCGGCGGCTTCGAGCGTAAAGCGCCGCTCGAGCTCGCCGGTCTCACCGAGCCCGAAGCGATGCGCCACTATGTGCGCCTGTCGCGCCTCAACTACTCGATCGACAGCGGCATGTACCCGCTCGGCTCCTGCACCATGAAGCACAATCCGCGCCTCAACGAGAAGATAGCGCGGCTCCCAGGCTTCGCCGACATCCACCCGCTGCAGCCGGTCTCCACCATTCCCGGCGCGCTCAACCTCATGACCGAGCTCGCCCATTGGCTGATGACCCTCACCAACACCGCCGCCGTGTGCCTCACGCCCAAGGCCGGCGCCCATGGCGAGATGGCCGGCATGATGGCCATCCGCGCCGCGCAAAAGGCCAAGGACCAGGCGCATCGGAACATCGTTCTTGTCCCCGAATCCGCCCACGGCACCAACCCGGCCACCGCCGCCTTCCTCGGCTACACGGTGAAACCCATCCCGGCCCGCGCCGACGGCACCGTCGACGCCGCCGCGGTCAAAGCCGCCCTCGGCCCGGACGTCGCGGCGATCATGCTGACCAACCCCAACACCTGCGGCCTGTTCGAGCCGCAGATCATCGACATCGCCGCGGCGGTGCACGAAGCGGGCGCCTATTTCTACTGCGACGGCGCCAACTTCAACGCCATCATGGGCGTCGTCCGCCCCGGCGATCTCGGCATCGACGCCATGCACATCAACCTCCACAAGACCTTCTCCACCCCGCATGGCGGCGGCGGTCCCGGCGCCGGTCCGGTGGTGCTCTCGGCCGCCCTCGCGCCCTTCGCCCCCGTCCCCTTCGTCCGCGACGGGGCCAGCGGGCCCGAACTCATCGAGCACGCCGAAGCCGGCCATCTCGGCCGCATCACCGCCTTCAACGGCCAGATGGGCATGTATGTCCGCGCCCTCACCTACATGCTGAGCCACGGCGGCGACGGTCTGGCGCAAGCCGCCAAGGACGCCGTGCTCAACGCCAACTACATCAAGGCCCGGCTGAGCCGCGTGTTCTCAACCCCCTTCGCCGACGCCGGCTATTGCATGCACGAAGCCCTCTTCGACGACAGCTTCCTCGAGGGCTCCGGCGTCACCACGCTCGATTTCGCCAAGGCGCTGATCGACGAGGGTTTCCACCCCATGACCATGTACTTCCCGCTTGTCGTCCACGGCGCGATGCTGGTCGAGCCCACCGAGAGCGAGAGCAAGCAGACGCTCGACCATTTCTGCGACGTCATGCTCGAACTCGCGACCGACGCCAAAGCCGGCAACGCCGCGCGTTTCACCTCTGCGCCAACCAGCGCCCCGCGCCGCCGCCTCGACGAAACCCGCGCCGCCCGCTCGCCAAAACTCAAATGGGAGCGGCCGGAGCCGTTGCCGCAAGCGGCCGAGTAACCGAGCGGACTGGACGGCGATTCCGTTGCGGCTATTGTGCCCGTGAGGAATCGCCGTGACAGACACCGATCGCGTACTGCAGCAATTCGCATCGCAGGCGGCCGCCTGCGATGAGCTGGGCTCGCCGTTCAACGCGCGTCTCTGCCGCCTGCTGGCGCGGCGGCTCGATGCGAGTTCGCGCTTCGGCCGCGCCATCCTCGAGTGGGAGGGCGATCCGTTCCCCGACAATGTCGCGCTGCGGGCCTGCGGCGCGATCCATTCCCTGGCGCGCTCCGGCTGGGAACCCAACCTCACCGGCACCTACCCGCCGCACGAACTGAACGACAACAATCTGTGGGCCGCCATCGCCGATGCCCTGCAGCACAACGATGCGTTCCTCACCGAGCGCCTCGCGAGCCCGCCCCAGACCAACGAGGTCGCCCGCTCCGCGTTGATCCTCGGCGGCATGCTGCACCTCGCCTCGATCGTCGAGATGCCGCTCGAGGTGCTGGAGATCGGCGCCAGTGCCGGGCTCAACCTCGCCTTCGACGAATATCGCTACGATCTCGGTGAAGGCCGCGCCTGGGGCAGCCCCGGTGCGCCCCTCACCATCGAGTGCGCCTGGCGCGGCAGCACGCCGCCGCTCGACGCAAAACTCTCGGTCGTCGGCCGCGCCGGCTGCGACCTCCGCCCCGTCGATCCGTCGAACCCCGAGGATCGGGCCCGGCTGATCTCCTACGTCTGGCCCGACCAGTTGCATCGCGTGCATCGCGTCGAAGCCGCGCTGGCGCTCGCCGCCGCCGAGCACCGCCGGGTCGATGGCGAGGACGCCGCGCAGTGGCTCGAGCGCAAGCTGCCTGCGCCGCAGGCACCAGGCGTCACCAGAGTGTTGTTCCACACCATCGTCTGGGACTACGTGCCCACTGCCTCGAAAGCCCGGATCGATGCGCTGGTGGCGCGCATCGGCGCCGCGGCCACCGCCGAGCGGCCGTTCGCCCGGCTGACGGTCGAATCGGACGAAACCCGCGGCAGTGCGCGCATTGATCTCGCAGTCTGGCCCGAGGGCCGAACGGTTACGCTCGGTCGCGGGGATTTCCATGGCCGCTGGGCGGAGTGGGCCTAAGCGCCGGCGCCTGCCATCTTGTCAGCGGCCGCCAATGCCGACTAGGCTCACCCCATGCAGTTGGTCCTCGATATCTTGCTCACGGCGCTGAGCCTTCTGGTCATCGGTAGCCACGCCTTCGTCGGCAAGGGCCACTTCAAGTCCAAAAAGATGCCCGCTGGCGCCAATCTCGTCTCGGCCGCCGTGCTCACGAGCCTTGCCGTGTTCCTGTTCCTCCTCTGGACCAATCAAGCGCCGCTCGCCGCGCAGATCGTCGCGCTGGTGCTCGAAGCGCTGGCCCTCTGGCTCTTCTTCCGCACCATTGCCGCGTCGCGCGAGGGCGCATTGCATTTCGCCTTCGACGTCGACAACCCGGTCAGCCTCGTCACCGCCGGCCCCTACCGCTACGTCCGCCACCCGTTCTACACGTCGTATTTGATCTTCTGGACCGGCCTCGTGCTGGGCACCTGGTCGCTCTGGGCGGTCCCGGTTTTGGTGGTGATGGTCGTGCTCTACACCGTCGCGGCGCGAAGCGAAGAGGGCAAGTTTTCGAGGACGGAGATGTCCGCCGACTACGTCGCCTACCGAGCGCGCACCGGCATGTTCTGGCCGAAGCTGGGGTAGGGGCCGGCCGAAGCCCCCACCCACCATGCTTCGCATGGTCCCCCCTCCCCGATGGGAGGGATGGGCTCCACTCAAGCG
>JBKJTB010000434.1:0-15459 GCA_046594305.1 Devosia sp.
CTCGAGATCGGTGCGGCGCTTGCGCGCGGTCTTCTCGTCGATCAGGCCGGCGGAAAGATCGGCGTCGATCGCCATCTGCTTGCCGGGCATGGCGTCGAGGTTGAAGCGCGCCGCGACTTCAGCGATGCGGCCCGAGCCCTTGGTGATGACGATGAAGTTGACGATGATCAGAATCGTGAAGACGACGACGCCGATGATGAAGTTGCCGCGCATCACGAAATTGCCGAACGCCTCGATGACGTGACCGGCGGCGTCGGTGCCGTTGTGGCCGTCGGCGAGGATGAGGCGCGTGGTCGCGAGGTTGAGCGCGAGCCGCAGCATGGCGGCGATCAAGAGGACGGTAGGAAAGGCCGAGAACTCGAGCGGCGTCTGGATGAAGAGCGCCGTCATCAGGATCAGCACCGAGAAGACGATCGAGATCGCCAGCAGCATGTCGAGCAGCACTGCCGGCAGCGGCAGGATGAGCACGACGATGATGCCCATGATGCCGACGGCGAGGCCGATATCGGTCGCACGCAGCGTCTTGTTGAGCTGGGCCCAGCTCGGGATGCGGAAGCCGGTGAGACCGGGCGGCTGGGTGAGTTCAGCCACTAGGCGCTCTTACGCTGTTCGCCATGACCGGGCACCGAGGTGCCTTCGTCGGAATATTGGTTGAGCTTGTTGCGGAGCGTGCGGATCGAGATGCCGAGGATGGTTGCGGCATGGGTGCGGTTGCCGAGCACGTGGTCGAGGGTTTCGAGGATCAGATCGCGTTCGACGTCGGCGACGGTGCGGCCGACCATGGTGCGCGAGATGGTGTCGGCGACCTGCGCCGCCTGCGTCGCGACACTTGCGGCGTTCACGAAAGTCGAGAGGCCGATGCCGTCGGGCATGACGATGGCCTCGGGTCCGATCTCGTCGCCCTGGCTCAACAGGACCGCGCGATGCAGCGTGTTCTCGAGTTCGCGGACGTTGCCCGGCCATGGGGCGCGGAGCAGCGCGTTGCGTGCATCCGGCGTGAGCTGGCGCTGCGGCAGGCCGTTGGCTTTCGAGTATTTGGTGACGAAGTGGTCGGCGAGAGCGATGACGTCGCCGGGGCGTTCGCGCAGCGGCGGCAGCTTCAGGTTGACGACGTTGAGGCGGAACAAAAGATCCTCCCGGAAACTGCCCTGACGGACAGCCTCCGAGAGGTTGCGATTGGAGGTCGCAATAATCCGGATGTCGACGGGGACGGGACGCTGGCCGCCGACGCGATCGATGACACGCTCCTGGATGGCGCGGAGGAGCTTGGCCTGCAGCCGCACATCCATCTCGGAGATTTCGTCGAGCAGGAGCGTGCCGCCGGACGCCTCTTCGAACTTGCCGATGCGGCGCGCGACGGCGCCGGTGAAGGCGCCTTTCTCGTGGCCGAAGAGCTCGCTTTCGAGGAGGTTCTCGGGGATGGCGGCGCAGTTGATCGAGATGAAGGCACGGCCGGCGCGCTTGCTCTTCCCGTGGACGTATTTCGCCATCACTTCCTTGCCGGTGCCGCTCTCGCCGGTGATCAGGATCGAGGCATCAGAGGGGGCGATCTGGTCGGCGAGGCTGACGATGCGGGCCATGCCCGGATCGCGGAACAGGAAGTCGTTGCTCTCGCGCGCCACGGCGGCGATGACGGCGGCAATCAGCTCGGCGTCGGGGGGCAGCGGGATGTATTCCTTGGCGCCGGCGCGGATGGCGTTGACGGCGGCGGCGGCGTTGGTCTCGGTGCCGCAGGCGACGACCGGGATGTGAATCCGCTCGCCGTCGAGTGCGGCGATGAGGCCGGGGATGTCGATCATCACATCGACGAAGAGCAGGTCGGCGCCGCGGCCGGCGCGAAGCGAGGCCATGGCGATGTCGATGGATGCGGCGTGCTGCACCTTGGCGCCGCCCTGCATCGCGAGTTTGGTGGCTTCGGAGAGCTGGCCCTCGAGGGCGCCGATGATGAGGAGACGCATGGCTTAGCCTGCTTTCACGATTTCAGTCATGGTCACGCCGAGACGGTTCTCGACGAGGACGATTTCGCCGCGGGCGACGAGGCGCTCGTTGACGAAGATTTCGACGGCCTCGCCGACCTGGCGGTCGAGTTCGACGACGGTGCCGACGTCCATCTTGAGGAGGTTGGAGACCGGAATACGCGTGCGGCCGAGGACGACCGAGATACGAACTGGAACATCGAAGACGGCTTCGAGATCGGAAGCGGAGCGCTCGACGACATGCTCAAGGCCACCGCGCTCGGGCGCATCCATTTCTTCGAGGCCACCGAGGCCGCCACCACCGCCGGGTTCATTGATCATGAGGAGGCTCCTCCGGAGCGGGAATTGCCGCGATGGGCGGCGATGAATTGAGTGATGCGCTCGTCGATCTCGGCTTCGAGCAAGGCGCTGTCGCGGACGACACCGCCCTCGGCCCACTCGATGCGCGCGTCGCCCATGCTGATGTCGGGCTCGCCCAGCACGACGAGCCGGCCACTGAAGCCGGATGTCGCGATGCGTGCCTTGGCGATGTCGCGGACCGCGTCGGCGAGTTCGGCATTGCAGCGGATCACCAGATGCGGGACCGCGTCGAGCGAGGCGAGGCACTCGGTGACCAGTGCCTCGATTTCAGCGGTCGGCTCGCGATCCAGCAAATGGCGTGCCAGCTTGCGGCCGATCACGGCAGCGAGCGATACGGCATCGCTCAGCGTCGCGTGGCGGTTGTCGTCGAGCGCAGCATTCATGGCGGCGGTGTGGTCGGCGAGATCGCACGCAGCCTTGGCGATCGCCTGCGCGGCTTTGACGGTCGCCTCGCGCTGGCCTTCGGCGATGCCTTCGCGACGGCCCTCTTCGCGTGCATGATTGACGAGCGCCGCGATGGCGGTCTCGGTCATCACGGAATTGCGCTCCTGGCGGTGGCCGAGGTCGAGATCGAAGCGGAATTTCGCGAGGGCTGGAGCGGTGCCGGTCATCATGCCACCATCTGCTCGTCGTCTTTGCCCTTGTTGATGACGATCTCACCGCGGGCGGCCATGTCCTTGGCGGTCGACACCATGCGACCCTGGGCTTCGTCGACGTCCTTGAGGCGGACCGGCCCCATGGCGTCCATGTCGTCCTTGAGCAGCTTGCCCGAACGTGCCGACATGTTGGCGAAGAAGAAGTCCTTGATCTGGTCGTTGGCGCCCTTGAGGGCCATCGCGAGATCCTTCTTGTCCATCTTGGCGAGCAGCGCCTGGACCGCGCCGGTATCGAGACGGGTGAGATCCTCGAAGGTGAACATCAGCGATTTGATGCGCTCGGCGCCTTCGCGATCGTTCTCTTCGAGCTGGGTGATGAAGCGCGCTTCGGTCTGGCGGTCGAAGCAGTTGAAGATTTCCGCCATCTGTTCGTGGCTGTCGCGGCGCTTACTGGTCGAGAGCGTCGACATGAATTCGGTGCGCAGGGTCTGCTCGATCTTTTCGAGGATTTCCTTCTGCACCGGATCGAGCGCCAGCATGCGCTTGACGACGTCCATGGCAAGATCCTCGGGCAGGGCGCCGAGCACTTTGCTCGCGTGCTCGGTGTCGATCTTGCTCAGCACTACGGCGATGGTCTGGGGGTATTCGTTCTTGAGGTAGGTGGCGAGAATGTCCTCCTGAACGTTGGACAATTTCTCCCACATGTTACGGCCGGCCGGTCCGCGGATTTCTTCCATGATCGCGTCGACGCGTTCGGCGGGCAGGAACGACAGCAGCAGGCGCTGCGTGGTGTCGGAGTTGCCCGAGATGTTGCCATTGGCCGAGACGGAGGTGACGAACTCGGCAAACAGGCTGTCGAGCATCTCCTGGCTCACCGGCCCGAGGCGGACCATGGTGCGCGAGAGGGCTTTGACCTCCATCTCGTCGAGTTCTTCAAGGATCGGCTTGCCGTGGTCCGGGCCGAGGGCGAGCAGCAGCAGCGCCGCCTTTTCATCGCCGGACAAAGTGCGATGATCGGCGTGGCTGCCAATGATCAGCTGGCGGCCTAGGGCATGTTCGGCGGGAGGAGCGCTGATGGCCATGTCTCAGTTCACGTTGCGCTGGTGAGCCAGTCGCGGACGACGAGCGCGGCCTGCTTGGGGTTTTCCTGGACCAGCGTGCCGACGGTCTTCATCGTCGCGGCCTGCGAGGTGCCCTGCTGGCGGGCATTGTTCATCCACGCGGGAACCTCGTTGCGGGCGGTCTGCTCCTCGACCATCTGGGGCATCGAGCTCATGCTCGGGTTGGCGCCGTTGGCGGCGAGCGGTCCGCCGATCTCGGCGCTCACGGGGAGCGCGAGCGGCTGCTGCTCGGGCGAGAGGACGCGCTTCAGCAGCGGCCGCATGATGAAGAAGACCAGCGCGAGGGCGATGAACAGGGTCACCAGCATCTGGGCGCCGCTGATCAGATCGTCGCGGGTGAAGTCGAAGAGGCCGGGCCCCTCGGTGCCGAGGACCGGCGGGGTCGGGCCGTCGGCGAACTGCAAATTGGCGATGGTGATCTGATCGCCGCGGGTTTCGTTGAAGCCGATGGCGGACCGGACCAGCGCCTGGATCTGGTCGATCGTCGCCTGGTCGCGCGGGCTGTAGGCGGAATTGCCCGCGGCGTCCGTCGCATAAGTGCCATCGACAACGACCGCGACCGACAGACGCTTGATGGCGCCCGGATCGGTCATCTCGGTCTGGTTGGTCTCGGAAATCTCGTAGTTGGTGAGTTCCTCGGTGGTCGACCCGACCTCGCTCGCGGTCGGGCCGCTGGTGGCGTCGGTCGAGGTGCCGGGCAGTTGCGTCGAGGCGCTGACCTGGCCGTCGGCGCCCGGCGCGTTGGTGGAATTGGCCATCTCCTTGGTCGAGGTCGAGCGGACCACCTGGCTGTCGGGGTCGAAGGTCTTGGCCGTCTTGGTCATGCGCGTCAGGTCGAGCTCGGCGCTCACCTGGACGCGGGCGCGGCCGTCGCCAACCACGTTGGCAAGGAGGTCCTCGATGCGCTGGCGGAGGCGGTTCTCGACATTGACCGTGCGTTCCTCGGCTTCGCCCGCAAGAATGGTCGCGCTGTCTTCGGAGCCGACGCCGGCGGCGAGCAGGTTGCCGGTATCGTCGACGATCGAGACCCGGTTGGGGGTGAGGCCTTCGATGGCGGACGAGACGAGATGCTGGATGGCGCGGATTTCGCCCGAACCCAGCTCGCCGCGGACCGCGAGGACGATCGAGGCGGTCGGATCCTTCTTGTCGCGCGAAAACAGCGCGCGCTCGGGCAGCACCAGATGCACCCGCGCCGATTTGATGCGGGCGAGGGAGGTGATGGTGCGGGCGAGCTCGCCCTCGAGGGCGCGGACATTGTTGATGTTCTGGACGAAGCTGGTGGCGCCCAGCGTGTTCTGTTGGTCGAAGATTTCGTAGCCGACCTGGCCGCGGCTGGGCAGGCCATTGCCGGCAAGCGACATGCGGATGGCCGTGATCTGGTCGCGCGGCACGAGGATGGTGTCGCCGTCGCCGCGGATTTCGTTGGGGACGCCCTGCTTTTGCAGTTCTTCCATGATGGCGGAAGAGTCCTCGAGGCTGAGGCCGGTGTAGAGCGGCGCCAGCTGCGGGGTCGACGCCCGCATGATGAGGAACGCAAAAAAGCCGAGCATGAGCACGGCAACGACCGCCATGGCGGCGACGCGCTGCAAGCCAAGACGATTGAAGAGCGAGGTTAGACCGTTCACAAAGCGACCCGCTATGTTGCCCCCACGGTCCGGAACCGCACATTCCGAACCGAGTAGGCAAAAGTTACCTAGTGGATGGTAAAGAAGGTCTTAACGAAGCGTTGCAGAACGCGAACAGCGGCAGAAATTGCCCAAGGAAATGAAGATGCTGCGAATACTCGGACGCGTTACCTCGATCAATGCGCGCAAAGTGCTGTGGGCGGCCGACGAGTTGGGCCTGCCTTACGAGCACGAAGCGTGGGGCAAGCCGGACCGCGATCCGCAGGTGCCGGAGTTTCGGGCGCTCAACCCGAACGGGCAGGTGCCGGTGATTATCGACGATGGCTTCGTGCTGTGGGAGAGCAACGCGATCCTCATCTATCTCGCCGAAAAGGCCGGCAGCGATCTGTGGCCTAGCGACGCGCGGGAGCGGGCGCTCGTCGATCAATGGCTGACCTGGCAGGCGACCGAACTGAACATCGCCTGGAGCTATGCCGCGCGGGCAAAGCTGAGGAACATCCCGCCCAACCCCGACCCGGCGCGCATCGCGGAGTCGCTTGCGGCCTGGACCAAGGCGATGCAAATCCTCGAGGGACAGCTCCAAACGGGCGACGGCTATGTCGTCAACGGCCGGTTCAGCCTCGCCGACATCGTCATCGGGCTGTCGACGCACCGCTGGACGAGCGTGGCATTCGACAAGCCAAAGCTGCCGGCGGTCGAAGCGCACTACGCCAAAATGCAATCGCGCCCGGCAGGGAAACCCTACCTGGGCGCGACGACGCCGTGATGCAGAGGGCTCTAGCCCTCGCGGTAGTGCTGGATCCAGGTCGTACGGAGACCCGCGAGGCCGTGCTTGTCGATGGCGGCCTGCCAGTTGAGGAACTCGTCGACGCTGAGCGTATAGCGCGCACAGGCCTCTTCGAGCGAAAGCAGCCCACCGCGAACGGCGGCGACCACTTCGGCCTTGCGGCGGATAACCCAGCGCCGCGTCGTGCTGGGAGGAAGATCCGCGATCGTTAGCGGACTACCATCCGGGCCGATCACGTACTTGACGCGGGGACGCATTGCGACGGTCATTCTACTCACTACTCAAAACCCTGACCTAGGATTGAGCGTACTGGATCGCGCTTAAAATTTGCCTAAGCTAGTGTCTACAAGCCGTTAAAATTGCGGGCCGCGACCTTCAGGAATCCCCTAGGAATCAGGGGTTTGCGCCGATCTCCGGCAAAACGGCGATGGCGGAATCGTGGCGCGATCGTGACAGGGTTAATAGCGGGTTAAGTCGTCGTCGCGGGCGGCGTCGGGGTCTTGATCGCCATCACGCCCGAGAGGTTGACCCGGGTGGTGCCGATCAGCAGCACCGGTTCGGTGCCGGTGAAGTCGACGCCGGTGACGGTGCCGGTGAACTGGGTCGAGATCGGGACGTTCTTGCCCTCGATATTGGTGCCGGTCATCTGGATCGTATAGGTGCCCGGAGGTGCGGTGCCGCCCGTGCTGGTCTTGCCGCTCCACTCGAACGTTCCACTGCCGGCCTTGAGCGCACCCTGCTCGGTATAGACGACGTTGCCGGCGCTATCCTTGATGCTGAGATTGAGCGTGGCGGCGTCCTTGACCGTGAAGTTCCAGACCGCCTTACCGTTGACGAGCTCGGAGCGCGTGCCTTCGGCGGTCACCGACTTGCCGATGTAGTTCACGGCGTTGGTCTGCACCGTATTGGTATTGGCCTGCACCAGCGCCGACAGGAAATCGTTGGTCTTGAGCTGCTGCTCGACCGAGGAGAACTGCACGAGCTGCTGGGTGAAAGCGTTGGTGTCCAGCGGATCAAGAGGGTTCTGGTTCTTGAGCTGGGTGGTCAGGAGCTGCAGGAACGTGTCGAAATTGTCGGCAATGCCCTGGCGGCTATTGCTGATCGAAGAGTTGGAGGACGACGAGCCGGAGATGCCGGTGACTGCCATGAGACGCTCCTACGCAAAGATGTTCACGCCGCCCGCCGAAGCGGTGCCGCGATAAAGGGTGACTGCCGGTAGCGGCGCGATGTCGTCGGTGCCGGACGCGGCGTAGCGCGGTGCGCCGCCATAGCCGGATTGCTGATGCTGATCGCCGCCCATCATCCCGGCGAAGGGATTGTGGTTCTGCTGGCGCAGCGAGAATTCGAGATTGGTCTTGCTGGCATCGAGGCCGGCCTGGGCGAGAGCGCGCTCGAGCGACTGCCGGTCGCGCTGGAAGAGATCGAGCGTTTCGGCGCGGTCGACGGTGAGACGCGCATTGACGGTGCCGTTGGCATCGACTTGCATCCGCACATCGACGCGGCCCATTTCGGGTGGATCGAGGCGGATGGTGAAACGCGAGGTGCCCTGATGGGCTTGCCGCACCATCTCAAATGCCACCTGGCCCATGTTGATGGGATTGGCGACGGTTTGGTAGGCGGCGGGCAACGCGCGAGCCTGCGGCGCGACCGCGGGAGCGGTCGGCGCTTGCGCGGGTTGAGCGGTGGCATCGGTCTTGGTGGCGTCGGCGACGATGGCGGCGGCCTTGGCTTCGACCTTGGGCTCGGGTGTCGCATCGGGCGCGGCGTCGCGCGTTGCCGCGGCGATCGTCACGCCTGGCGCGGGTTTGGGGGCCGAATCCGCCGTCACCGGGGCGGGTTCAGGCGGGGCGGCCTTAACCTCGGTGACGGCGGATTTGGACTGTTTTGGCGCAATGGGCGCCGGAAGGGTGGCGGCCGCGATCTGCGGCGCCGCGGCGGCGGGGGCCGAGACGGGCTTCGCTTCGATCAGGCTTTGCACGAGCTTGTCGAGCGCCGTTCCATCGGACTGCGACGCCGCGCCGGTGAGCTTGGCGAGGAGGTCCGGGCCGGCGTCGGCGGAGACGAGGCGGGTGGCGACGGCTTCAAGCTTCCTGGCGAGATCTGGCGCCGTAGCCGCGAATTCGGACGCAACCTGGCTCAACTGCGTGCTGAGACGGACGAGAGCCTGCGGCACGGCGGCGGTTGCGGTGACCGCCGCAGCGGACTCGACATTCGCCGTGGGCGCGGCGGCCGTCGTTGACGGCGTATTGAGGCCGAGGGTGGCGAGAAGCTGGAGCAGGTCGTCCTCTACCTGCGGCGCGGGATTGGCAGCCGGTGCCGCGACCGGGTCGCTCTTGGAGCTGTCGGTCTTGTCGGCAGATGAGCCGTGGCCGAGCAGCGTGCGGATGATCTGCGCGATGGTCGCCGCGTCGGAATCGGGCTGCGGCGCAGCAAGGCCGAGCTGGATTGCGACCTGCGGGTTGGCCTCGAGTTTTGTGGCGAGGGCCTGCAGCTTCTGCGAGAGGTCGGGCGCGGTTGCGGCGACGTTCTGGCCCAGCGCGAGCAGCTGGTCGCGGAGCGCCGCGATCTGAGTGTCGGGCGCGACCTGCGGGACGGCGCTGGTCTGCGGCGTGCCGTCGATGGCCGCGGTGAGGGCATCGATCGCGTCGCGCAGCGTTTGCAACTGATCGGGCGGCGGGGGTTCGCCCGTCGCGAACTGGGCTTGGAGCTTGTCGAGTTGCGTCGCGAGTGCGGCGAGGGGGTCCGGAGCTTGTGTCGCCCCGGGCGTCGTGCCCGTGGCGGTACCCAGCGCGACGTTCAGCAGCCCGGCGATATCGACATTGGCGCCGCCGTCCGCGGTGGTGCCGGCGTCGGCCGCCTCCGTGCCAGCCCCGAGCAACTGCTCGACCAGCGCCGCGAGGAAGCCGAGCGGGCCGTCGGGCGCCGGCGCAGCAGCCGACGCGCCGGCGGGGGGTCCCGCAGGGGTCTGGCTCACATAGCTGACGGTCAGGTTCGACACGAACGGTTCTCGGGCGGACTAATCCGAGGACAGCAATGCAAGCGCGATGCCAGATCGCAAGCCGAGGCGGCTCAACGCTTTGCGGTCGCCGCATCACCGGAGTGCCCGGCAGGTCCGGCCCCATGTGCGGCAATTCTTGCCGGGACGGCGGACGCTGTCGCGCCCGCCTCCGTCTCATTTGTCCCTAAAAATAGTGGGCGCGCTGTGCGCCGTCATAGCGGCCGGATTTGAGACAGCATCTCTTGAAACAACCTCCCGGAACCGCAGGGGCAAAGGTCGTTTCGGCCGAGTTTTTCAATCAGCTCCACGCCGCCATGGACGCTTCGATCGCCGCGTTTCACGTGGGTTTCGGACGGGAAAGAATTGCGCCGCTTCGAGCTGACCTCAAAAGCAGGGCTGATCTTCGGGAGTGCGGAATTTGCGCATTAGTGCCTCCTCTTGGTTGGTGGCGGGGTGGTATCGGGCGGGTTGCGAACCGTCAACACCGGCCCTATACACGCGCCGTTCGCCGCGGCCTTGAACCGCAGATGGATGGAAATGATGGAACTGAACTCGCTTGATTTGCCCAAGCGCCCCCAGGACACGCGCGTTGTCGTCGCGATGTCGGGCGGCGTTGATAGCTCGGTGGTCGCCGGCCTGTTGGCCCGGCAGGGCTATGACGTGGTGGGCGTTACCCTGCAGCTCTACGACCATGGCGAAGCGACGCACCGCAAGGGCGCCTGCTGTGCCGGTCAGGATATTCACGACGCCCGCCGCGTCGCGGCCGCGCTCAATATCCCGCATTACGTGCTCGACTACGAGGAGCGCTTCAAGGCCGCGGTGATGGAGCCGTTCGCCAATGCCTACCGGCAGGGCGAGACGCCGGTGCCGTGCATCGCCTGCAACCAGTCGGTGAAGTTCGTCGATCTGATGGAGGTCGCGCAGGACCTTGGCGCCGATGTGCTGGCGACGGGGCATTACGTGCAGTCGCGGCTCGAGAATGGGAAGCGGCGGCTCTACCGGCCGATCGATAATTCGCGCGACCAGTCGTACTTCCTGTTTGCGACCACCGAGCAGCAGCTCGACTTCCTGCGCTTTCCGCTGGGCGGCATGACCAAGCCCGCGGTGCGCGAGCTGGCGCGCGAGTTCGGACTCGAAATCGCCGAGAAGCACGACAGCCAGGACATCTGCTTCGTGCCGCAGGGCAAATATGCCGACGTGATCCGCAAGATGCATCCCGAGACGTTCGCGTCGGGCGAGATCGTGCATCTCGATGGCCGCGTGCTGGGGACGCATGAGGGGATCGTCAACTACACAATCGGCCAGCGGAAGGGCCTCGGCATCGCGTCCGATGCGCCGCTATATGTGATCAAGCTCGAGCACAAGACCGGCCGCGTCATCGTCGGACCGCGCGAGGCGCTGATGACCAAGACCGTGCGGCTACGCGACGTGAACTGGCTGGGCGACGCAGCGCTGGCGGCAGCCGCCGGCGGCAACGGCCTGCCGGTCGAAGTGAAGGTACGCTCCACGCGTCCGCCGCAGCAGGCCGCGGTGCAATTGGTCGATGGCGAGGTGTTCGTCACGCTGTTCACTGGCGAATACGGGATCTCGCCGGGCCAGGCGTGTGTGTTTTACGCCGACGAGAGCGAGACCAGCGAAGTGCTGGGCGGCGGGTTTATTGCTGAGGCCGTGCCGCAGGCGCTGGTGGCGTAGGGCTGCAAGCGCAAACGTCGTGTATTGACGCGTGGTGCAACTGGGACTTCTATTCCCCTATACTTAGGGGGCAATAATGACTTGGAAAGATTTTCTGCGCTTCTGGCGCTCCGTTCCGTCGCGCGGTCGGATGGCTGCGCAACTTATAGCGCTAGGGGTGCTTCTGGCGACGATCGCCCTGCTGCTGGTACCCGACCGTAAGCCGTTCATCGGAGACCGCGGCGCGCTGGACTTCCTGGGTACGATTGCTGCTTTCGCCGTGGCCATCTTCTCCGTCTTTCTCCTCAACAAGCGCACGATCAATAGTGAGAAGCTGCTCGAGCACACGCAGTTGGCCGAGCAGGCCGGGCGATATCAGAAGGGAGCTGAGCTTCTCGCCAACGAAAGACTGGCGCCCCGCCTTGCGGGGATTCTTATCCTCCGAAATATCGCGATCGCAAACCCAAGGCAGTACTACTATGCCGTTCTAAACGTTCTCATTACGTTCGCCGAGGAGCAGACTGCCGACGTATGGCAGGCCTATGAGCGTCTCAAGAAACCAAACGGCGGGGTAGCCCCGGCGTACAAGAACCCCGATGATCTTGCCAAGGTTCGCCAAAAGACGCCGGAAGATGTGGTCGCGGCCATTCGAGCCGTGGGCTCTATTCGTGGCATCCACGACCGGAAAAGATACGAGGCATCGTGGGTCGGCGATGCCAAGCTGCGCATCCACCGCGTGATCTTGTCCGACTGCACCGTGCGTGGCGGCAATTTCGACCTCATGCACATCAGCGAGGGCCTGTTCGACGGCGTGCGCTTTGCGGGATGCAGCTTCAAGGGCACGGAGATCGGCCTAATGGACGTGATCGATATCTCGTTCCGGGAATGCGATCTCGAAGACGCGGACCTAACAACAGTCGACAACGTCAAGATCGATGAGGTTCGTCGGATCGGACTGACAGACAGCCGCCTGCGGAATTTTACCGTCCGGGCGCTTGCGGAGAGGGTTATTGTGGAGGACTCGGAGGTTGACGAGAAAACGGAGATCTTCGCCTCAGAACTACTCTTCGAGGGATGGAGTCACCTCAAGCAGCCGCGGATCCTTGCGCACAAAGCGCGAGGCGTCGCCTGGAAACTACACGATCAGGTGCCGCCGGCCTCGCTCGAGAAGCGTCTATGGGTGGACATCATCTTGCCTAAGGAGCCCAAGGGCCTCGCGACGACGATCCCGCAGAAACTGATCTAAGGCTGGTTCGAAACTGCTTCCGACGAGCTCAGCGCCGCGTCGCGGGCGTTGCGCAGATCGTTGTAGTTGGACACGCCGCCCATGAGGGCGCCGATGATCAGGGTGAGGGCGAGGGCGCCCAGCACCAGCAGCATGATGCGGGGCGGGGTGAGGGTGAACGGGCCGATGGGCTTGTTGTCAGTCATGGCGTTGACCTAGCGCTAGTGAAGGGCTGCTTCAAGGCGGCGCGGTGGCTGCACTTTGCCCCACCCCGGTCTCGCATCTGCAAGCGGCCCCCCTCATCCGTCTCGCCCTTCGGCCGATCCACCTTCTCCCACAAGGGGAGAAGGAAGGCTTTGCCACATCGGGCACCGCCTCTTCCTTCTCCCCTTGTGGGAGAAGGTGCCCGAAGAGCCTGCCCCCGCGAAGGCGGGGGGCGGATGAGGGGGGAGCCACATCCACCCAAGGAATCCTCCTTGTCCGCCGTCTGATCTGCAGTCGTCATGGCCGGTCCGCGCCGGCCGTTCGGATTGCACCCCTCTTGCGCCCGCCTGATGGTGCGTCGGACGCCCGGTTCTGCCCCGGGCATGACGACCCTAGTATCTCGGCTCAGTCTTCAGGCGCTCGTACTCGGCCAGGCAGGCGTCGAGGTTCGCCTTGATCGCTTCGGCGACTTCCGGGAGGACATCGATGGAATACCTTGGGGGACCATCTTCCGCTCCCCCAGGACACTGAATCACCAACGATATCATGGCGAAACCGTCACCGCGGCGTTTGACCCGCCATTCAAGGAGAGTGTCGTCTAGGCCCTCTATCGGCGATGTCTCGTAGACCACCCTTGCTACGCTGTTTGTCTCTGGAAACAGGTCGTTCATGACGACCGCAGTGAGTTTCTTCCACCACATGAGCCAGTCCTCCCGAATAGGTTCGATAGCGCGTGAGTTTGCCGGCAGGAAGCCTCTCGACAAATAATCGCAAAACCCACCCAAGGCTCCCACATCTCGTGGCGTCCTACTTCCAAAGATGCCAATTCAAAGGTTCCTGGTCGTGGATGGGTCTCTCGTTTTGACGCCGCAGTCTGAAATCAATGTGCGATCGGCGGCGATTGCGCGGAACAACTCGCTGGTCGATCGGGCCAAAGCGGGGGATCGGCTGGCGTTCAGCCAATTGGTCGAGGCGAATTACGACTTCATTTTCCGCACCGCCTGCAAATGGACGGGCAAGAAGTCCGACGCCGAGGATATCGCGCAGGAGGTGTGCATCAAGCTCGCCACCGCGATCCACAGTTTCGACGGCCGCTCGGCGTTCACCAGCTGGCTCTATCGCGTCACCATCAACATGGTGCGCGACATGCAGCGCTCGAGCGTCCGCAAATCCAAAACCATCGATGCCTTCACCCTGGTGCATCCGGAAGACGATCCGGGCGGCCAGGAGGAGGCGACGACGGCCCGCGAGATCTGGGCCCGGGTGCACGAGCTGCCCGACAAACAGCGCGAAGCGATCATGCTGGTCTACGCCGAGGATATGAACCACGCCGAGGCTGCCGTGATCATGGGGTGCAAGGAGGCCACCGTCTCCTGGCACATACACGAAGCCAAGAAGACCCTCAGGGGCCTTCTGTGATGAAGGACGATCAAATGACCGACGAAGCTCTCTCTTCCCTCAAGTCGCTGCGGTTCGCGCAGCCGTCGCCCGAAGCGAAGAAGGCCGCGCTCAATGCCGCCATGGTGGCGTTCGACGCAGCGCAGGCGGCCAAGCAGAAGCCCGCTGCCGCCCGTAGCTGGCTGAGCCGCTGGAAGCTGGGCGCCGGGCTCGGCATTCCGCTCGGCACCGCGGTTGCGGCGCTCGTCCTGTTGCCGCTCGGCACGCAGATGATGGCCACCAACAATCCCATCAACACGCTGCCGCCCACCACCAAGGGCGACGTCACGACGCTGAGCCTCGACGATACGGCGCCGGTCGATCAGCCGGTGGTTGCCGGCAAGGACGAGCGCGCTGTGGTCACGACCAATACCGCGACGACGCCGATGACGGTGGCCGAGCCGGCAAAGCCGGTCGCGCCGGTCGATGCAGAGGCCAAGCAGGCGGTCCAGAGTGGTGTTGCCGATCTTGCCCCGATGGGCGAGGCGGATGCACTGGCTGCTGCTCCCGCGTCGGAAGCTGCAATCGGCCGCATGACCCTGCGCCAGGCTGCGCCGTCGGCGACGATGGACATGTCGGGCGGCAGCGTCGCCCAGACGCAGCCGCTCTATGTGGAAGGCGACACGTTCAAGGCGTTCGACGAGAACCGCGTCAAGATCACCAGCGACGAGCCGGTCTCGACCTTCTCGATCGATGTCGACACGGCCTCGTACACTTATGTGCGGAGTCTGCTCGAGGACGGCTATCTGCCCGACCCCGATGCGGTGCGCATCGAGGAGATGATCAACTACTTCCCGTACGACTACAAAGCGCCGGCCACCATCGACACGCCCTTCGCCTCGTCGATGACGGTGATCCCGACGCCGTGGAACCCCAAGACCGAGCTCCTGCAGATCGGCATCAAGGGCTATGTGCCGACGGCGACCGAACGGCAGAAGCAGAACCTCACCTTCCTGCTCGACACGTCGGGCTCGATGGATGAGCCCAACAAGCTGCCGCTGCTGAAGCGTTCGTTTGGCCTGTTGGTCGATCAGCTCCAGGCCGACGATACCGTGTCGATCGTGGTCTATGCCGGTTCGGCCGGTGTGGTGCTCGAGCCGACCAAGGCCTCGGAGCGCACCAAGATCCTCAAGGCGCTCGACAACCTCTATGCCGGCGGCTCGACGGCTGGTGCCGAGGGCATTGCGCTTGCCTACAGCCTCGCGGCTGAGAACAAGCTCAGCGATGGCGTCAACCGGGTGATCCTCGCGACCGACGGCGACTTCAATGTGGGAATCTCCGATCCGGAGGATCTGAAGACCTACATCAAGACGCAGCGCGATAACGGCATCTTCCTCAGCGTGCTCGGTTTCGGCCGCGGCAATCTCGACGATGCGCTGATCCAGGAACTGGCCCAGAACGGCAACGGCACTGCCAGCTACATCGACAGCTTCCGCGAAGCGCAGAAGGTGCTGGTGGA
>JBKJTB010000030.1:0-10039 GCA_046594305.1 Devosia sp.
GGTCGAGCCGCATGCCGCCGTTCCGTTCCCAGCGGTTCCGCATGTAGTCCCAGAAGGTGTAAAGCGCCGGATCGTCGGGATGGAGTTTGCGCAGCGCATCGGTCCAGCCCTGCTCGAGCAGCGTCTGGAACGCGGCGCGGGAAGCGGGCTGCCCCAGTGCATTGTCGCGATACGAGGTCGTGACGTAGATGTCGTGCGGCTCCGGAACGATGTTGTAGTCGCCGGCGAGAACGACCGGCAGCTTGCTCGCGAGCAGTTCTGCGGCGTGCTCCTGCAGCCGCTCCATCCAGGCCAGCTTGTAGTTGAATTTCGGCCCCGGCTGCGGATTGCCGTTGGGGGCGTAGGGGCAGCCGATCACCACCCCGTCGACTGCCGCCTCGATGTAGCGGGCCTGATCGTCGTCGGGATCCCCAGGGAGCGCAGTCTGCGTCACGACGGGATCGGCGCCGCGCGCGAGAATGGCGACACCGTTCCACGCCGACTGACCGACGAACGCGGCGCCGTAGCCGGCGTCGGCAATGGCGGCGCGCGGGAACTGCCGGTCGGTAGCCTTGAGTTCCTGGAGGCAGACGACATCGGGCCGCCGCGTCTTTAGCCAGGCGAGCAGATTCGGCAGCCGGCGATTGATGTTGTTGATGTTGAAGGTCGCGAGTTTCACGGGGCGACGCGGCCGGCCCACTCGGTAGCCTTGTCCGCCACCGCCTGCAAATGCTGCGCCGTCGTAAACCCCGAGATCGATTTTCGCGGTTTGAGGTCGTGGTCGCCGTCCTCGAGCCAGAACACTTCAATCTCATCGGAGAGACCGAACTCACCAACCTCGTGCCGATCGCCGAATTCGTCGCGCGTCCCCTGACAGATCAGCGCCGGCGTCTTGAGCTCGAGCAGGTGCGCGGTGCGCAGTTGCTGCGGGCGGCCCGGTGGGTGGAACGGATAGCCGAGGCACAGCAGTCCGGCAATGCGCCCGGCCGCGAACTCGGCGTCGGCGATCATGCTCGCAACACGCCCGCCCATCGATTTGCCGCCAATGATCAGCGGGCCGTTGGTGGGGCCGAGATCGTCGATGGCGGCGACGTATTCGGGCATCACCTTCTCGGCTTTGGGCGGCGGCTTGCGCTCGCCGCTGCGCCGCGCGGCCATGTAGCCGAACTCGAAGCGGGCGACGCGGAACCCCGCGGTGGCGAGCACCTTGGCCGTAGCGTTCATTGAGGCGGAATCCATCGGCGCCCCGGCGCCATGCGCGAGGAGGATCGTGATGCGCGCGTCTTCGGGGCCGTCGAAGATGAAGTGGGTGGGCATGCTCAGCCGGCTGATCTGCGGGTGGTTACGTCGATATAGGCGATGCCGCGGCTCGCCGTGCGCGCCCATTCGCTGTCCTGGTCGAGTTCGAGATAGCGGCCCCACCAGCGGCGGGCTTCGTCGAGATTCTTGCCGTCGAACTCGAGCGTCGCGAGATTGTACACGGCGTCGGCGTAGCCGGGGTCGATCGCGATGGTGCGCTGCAAATGGCGGCGCGCCGCATCGATCTTGCCCTCGTCCTTGAGCAGGGCGGAAAAGTTGAACCAGGCCTCGACGAAGCTCGGGTCGATCTTGATGGCGAGGGCGTAGGCGGCGCCGGCCTCGTCGCCCTCGCCCAGCGCGCGAAAACAGTTGGCGCGGTTGTAGGCGGCGACCGAATCCGAGGGATCGAGCGACAGGCAGCGGCCATAGAGCACCGTCGCCTCGGCGTAGAGCTTGGCGCCCTCGGCCTGCTCGGCCAGCGTGAAGTATTCTTCGCTGTCGTCGTCGGCCGGTTCGAGCGGCAGCAGGCGCTGGCCGTCGAGCTCGCTCTTGCGGTCGCCCTCGGCGACGTAAATCTTCTGCTGCCCGCCCGGATGCAGCGACAGCGCGGTCAGCGAGGCGACCGGCCCGGAGCGATGCACCGATCGAGCCACCGCCCCCCAGCTCGCGCCGCCGGCGATGAGCCCGGCGTATTTCTTGGCGAGGATCAGGTCGCGGAACGAGAACGGTTGGCTGTCGTGCTCGAAGGCGTCGAACAGTGCGAGACGGTCGAAAGTGTCGCCATCGAGCCGGCTCTGGTCGAGCAGCGACTGCCGCGACATGGCGGAGCGCTCCGGCGTCTCCAGCAGATGCAGCCAGCGCAGGAAACCGTTTTCGCTGATCAGCTTGATGCCGGCGTCGCGCAGCGTGTCGAGGCGGGCCTCGATGGCCGCCTCGCTCCATTTGTCGAGCAGTTTTCGGCCCAGCACGACGCGCTGCGTCTGTCGGGTAATGCCGCGGCGCAGGCGTCCGCCCCGCGTCGCCACCGCCCGTGCCGCGAGGCGCTGCGGGAAGGCGCGCAGCGCTCCCACAATGCCAAGCGTCGGTGCGGTTTGCGCCATCTAGATCAGCTTGCCTTCTTCTTGGCCGGAGCTTTTGCGCTCGCGGCCTTGCTCGCGGCCACGGCTTCCTTCAGCGACGGCTTGGCCGGTGCCTTCTTGTCGGCTGGAGCGGCGGTCTTGGACTTGCTTGGCGCGGCGGGTTTGGCCTGCCCAAGGCTCGCCTTCAGCGCATCCATTAGGTTGATGACATTGCCGCGCTCGGGCGCCGCCGCGATGATCGGCTTGTGGCCCTTGAGCTTCTCCTTGATCATCTCCATCAGGGCGGTCTCGTAGCGATCCTCGTACTGCTTGGGATCGAATTTCGTGACCTTCTGCTCGATCAGTTTTTCGGCAAGCTGCAGCATCTCGGGATCGGCCTTGATGTCCGGGATTTCGTCGAAATAGGTCGACGTGGCCCGCACCTCGCGCGGATCGCGAAGGGTGGTGACGAACATCCCCTTCTCGCGCGCGCCGATGGTGACGATGCGCTCGCGGCTCGACATCACCAGCCGCGCGATCGCCACCTTGCCCGCCGCCTGCATGGCGTCGCGGAGCACCGCGAATGTCTCCTCGGCCATCTTGCCGTCGGGCGCGAGGTAATAGGGCGAGTCCTGGTAGATCACATCGATGTCGCTCTCATCGACAAAGGCTTCGATGTTGAGCGTGTGGTTGGCTTCGATGCGCACCGCATCGAGGTCGGAATCCTCGATGATGATGTACTGCTTGTCCTCATACTCATAGCCGCGCACGAGGTCCGAGCGCTCGACGAGGCCCAGTTCGGGATCCACCGGCTTCATGTTGATCCGGTTGTGCGTGTCCTTGTGCAGCTGGTTGAAGCTAATGCGCTCCGAGCCGCTGACAGCCGGATACAGCCGCACCGGACAGCTCACCAGACTGAGTTTGATGTAACCCTTCCAACTGGCACGAGGGGCCATGGTCGACTCCATTTGATACGCACGGACAGCGGACGGCAGTTTAGTTCAAATTGGGCAAAGCGTCGACGGATCGTAAACGAGAGCGGTTAACGCAAGGGAAGCTCCCCACCCACCGGCTTCGCCGGTCCCCCCTCCCCGAAGGGAGGGATCGGCTCCACTCAAGCGGAGTAATCTGGCGTATCCCTCCCATCGGGGAGGGGGGACCACGCGGAAGCGTGGTGGGTGGGGGCTAGCCACAAGCACAAGCCCCCTACCCCTTCACCGCCGCCAGATCCCCGGCGTCCTCATCCATCCCCGCCCACGGGTCGCCATGCGCGGCGACAATCCCCGGCACCGTCGAATAGTTCAAATCCTCCGGCGCGCTGACTGACCGCAAATCGTCCCAGCGCAGCGGCATCGAGGCCGGCAGATTGGGTTTCGCGCGCAGGCTGTAGGGCGCCACCGCCGTGGCGCTACGGGCGTTGCGGTGGAAGTCGATGAAGATGCGCTTGCTGCGCTTCTCCTTGGACATGTTGACCACAAAAGTCTCCGGCGCCGCCTTGGCGATCGCCGTCGCGATCTCGCCGGTGGCGGCGTGCGCCTTCCTCCAGTCCAGTTTTGGCTTCAGCGGCACGACCACGTGCAGCCCCTTGCCGCCCGACGTTTTGACGTAGGGGGTGAGCCCCAGCCCCTCGAGGAACTCGCGGACAAAGAAGGCAGCGTCGACGATTTGCTTGAACTTGATCCCCTCGCCCGGGTCGAGGTCGAAGATCACGCGGTCGGGCTTTTCGAGCGCCGTCGCCCAGTGGCAGCCCCAGGCATGGAACTCGATGACGCCGAACTGCGCCAGCGCGAGATAGCCCTTGGCGTCCTCGACGGAAATGTATTTGCGCGCTTCGCTCTCGTCCGAGGTGGTGGTCTCGAACGTGCCCATCGTTGTGGGCATGCCCATGAAGGGATGGCGCTGGAAGAAGATGTCGTCGAGCCGGCCGCTCGGGCTGCGCACCAGCGACACCGGCCGGCCGAAGATGTGGGGCAGCATGAAGTCGCCGACCGCCGCGTAGTAGATCGCGACGTCGAGCTTGGTCGGTCCCGATTTGCCGAACAGCCGGCGGGTCGGATTGGTCACCCAGATATTGGCGAGGTCAGCGTCGGCGATCAGCCGCTTGCGCTTGATCGGCGCCTCGCTGCTGGTCATTTCCGGTTCGCGCAGCCCTTTGAACACGGCGTGCCGGAGGCTGTTGTCGGCCGTGAGGTTGGAATAGTGGACATGGGCCGTGATCACCGGACGGATCGGGATGACGTCCTTGGTCATGCGGTCGAGTTTTTGCGTGGGATCTTCGAGCGGCCTGAGTTTGCCGAGGATCGATACCAGCTCGGCGCCGGAAAAGCCGGTGCCGCATTTGCCGCGATAGTCGAGCTCACCGTTGACCCATTCGCCCAGTGCCAGCGCGCCGATTCCCGCCGCTGCGGTCGAGAGTGTATAGCCGACGATGGGGAAATCGCCGGTCAGCGGCGCCTTGACCTTGACCCAACTCTTGCTGCGCGTCTCGATGTAGGGCGCGTCGATGCGCTTGCTGACGATCCCTTCGAGGCCCATTTCGGTGGCGTGGTCGTAGAGCACCGTTCCATCGCCGTCGATGCTGTCGCTGTACTGGATCGCCGAACTGCCCGAAATCACCGGCGCCAGCAGCGATTGCAGCAGCGCCTTGCGGTCGATCAGCCGCGCCTTGGTCAGGTCGTAGCCGTCGAGATACATCAGGTCGAAGGCAAAGAAGGTCAGCCGGTCGCCGGCGCTGTCGTGGAGCGCCTGCTGCAGATCGGAGAAGTGGGTGATGCCATTCTCGTCGACCACCACGATCTCGCCGTCGATGATCGCCTGCTTGGCCGACAGCGCTGCGAACGCATCGGCGAGGATGCCGTATCGATCCGTCCAGTCGATGCCGGTGCGCGTCAGCAGCTTCACCTTGCCATCGGTGACCATGGCGATGGTGCGGTAGCCGTCGAGCTTGATCTCGTGGATCCAGCCCTCGCCGCTCGGCGGATCGTCCTGCTGCGACGCAAGCTGCGGCTTCATCGCTTTGGGCATCGGTGCCTTCACGGCGCCTTTGAGCTTCGCCGGTGACGTGGCGGCCGGCTTCGCGGGCGCGGCCTTCGGCGCAGACGCGGCCTTCTTCGCCTTCCTGTCCGCCGCGAGCAGTTGCTCAATCGTCAGCCCGGATTTGACGCTCTCGGGGCGCGTCGCGAGGATGTCGGTCTTGGTGTCGACGCCGGTGTCCTTCTCCTTGACGAACAACCAGTTGGTGTTGGCTTCGCCCGCCTTGGGCTTCATCCGGATCAGCACCCAGCCGCCCCTGAGCTTGTCGCCCCACAGCCGGAACTTGAAGTCCCCCTTCGCCAGCCCCTCATTCGGGTCGTTCATCGGCGCGAACGTGCCGGTGTCCCAGACGATCATCGGGCCGCCGCCATACTCGCCTTCGGGGATCACGCCCTCGAAGTCGATGTACTCGATCGGATGATCCTCGGTCTGCGCGGCATAGCGCTTGTCGGCGGGGTTGAGCGACGGCCCCTTGGGCACGGCCCAGCTCTTCAGCACGCCGTCGAGTTCGAGTCGCAGATCGTAGTGGTCCGCTGTCGCCGAATGCTTGTGGATGACGAAACGGTAGCCCTCGTCCGCTGCGACGACGCCGGCCGGCTCCGAGGTTCGCTTGAAGTCGCGCTTGCCGCGATAGGTCGTCAGGTCGCTTTTGGCCAACGCATTCCCCATTCGCCGCTAAGGTACGGCAGTTGCGGGGGTTTTCAAGGCTCAGCCGGTGGGTGCGTCGGCCTTTCGCGGCAGCGCGACCGCGGGCATTGGCGAGAAGTTGACCGTCTGGCCGCCCGGGAAGCCGAAGATCGAGCCGGCGCTGCTGTTGCTCTTCGTGCCGCCGTTCGAGAGGTTCGCCTCGCCCTTCTCGGCCGTGAGGTCATCGGCATTGGTGCCGCCGGCATCGCCCGGCTTGTCGCCCTTGGCGGTGACCTGGGTCTTCGACTCGCCCAGCACCTTCTCGCCGCGATCGAGCATTTCCTGGCTCTGCGTCACGCCCTTCATGGTGTCGACGATGTAGGGCATCACGTAGGCGCGCGGCGCGGCGATCGGCACCTGGTTCTCGTCGATCTCCTGCACCCAGAGATAAATGTTGCCGGCGAAGTCGCGCTGCCGGTCCGGCTCCTCGACGTAGGTGTGGAGCAGGCTGAAGCGCTGCGGCAATTGCGCCGGGCTCGGCCAGCCGATCAATCCTGAGATTACGGTGTAGGCGCCAACGAACGCCACCGCGGTGACGAGCATCAGCCCGGCCTTCACCCACCAGCGCCACAGCGAGAAGATGTTGAGGCTGACCAGCAGCAGCGCCAGCAGGCCGTAGATGCCGATGGTGCCCCACAGGGCAATCTGCATGGCACTCATTTGCTGGGCGCCCTTACGGCTTCGACCAGCGAGTCCTGGATGGTGTTGAGGTTGCTGACATTGCCCTCGGAATCGAGCGTGAAGCGCACGGCGGTCTTCTCATCCCCAACGGCCATCAGGTTCATCGACTGATAGTAGATCACCTTTACGGTCGGATTGAGTTTCTCGATCTTGACCGAGACCGGGATGGGTTTGCCCGATGGATTGAGGAAGTTGTAGACGTTGACCGTGTACTCGCCGGGGATGATGCCGCGCAGCGTCACCGTCTCCTGGTTGAGCGGGAACGTCACCTTCTTGCCGTCGACCATCACCTGGTCGAGATACTCGCCGCGGTCGTCGCGATCGAGGTGGAGGAAGCCGCGGTCGAGCGTGTTGTACCAGACGATGTTGTCCTGCGGATCGCGCACATAAGTGTCGACGTCGTCGGGCAGGTTGTCGGGCCAGGTGACCGTGATCAGCATCTCGGCCTTGATGTTGATGTTGCCGACCTTGTCGTCCGGCTTGATCAGCGCGAAGGCAATAAACAGCATCACCGCGAAGCCGAGCAGCGCGTTGAACAGGATGTCGGTGAACGGCACGAACGTGCCGTCGTCACCGGCGCCGGTGAACAGGCTCTCGTCGTTCATCCTTCGACTTTGCCAATCCGCGGCACGACGCCGACTTCGGTCGCTTCGGTGATGATGTCGAACAGCTCGGCAATGGCTGTATCGAGCAGGTAATATTCGAACTTCAGCACCAGTGCGGCGGCAATGCCGGCGACCGTGACGTTGAGCGCGATCGACATGCCGGAGGTCATCCCCGTGAGCGCGCCGCGCAGCGTCTCGGTGTCGAACGAGGTGAGGCCCGAGAGCGGGATCAGCATCAGGATGAAGCCGATGGCGGTGCCGAGCAGCGCCAGCCGCAGGAGCCCTTCCGACACAAACAGGCCCAGTTTCTCGCGCGCCCGCAGCCGATCGGCGAGGGCGCGCAGCAGGATCGTCTGGTCGAACTGGGCGCCCGAGCCGAGCGACGCCTTGCGCAGCAGATTGCCGACATAGGTCGAGATCAGCCCCGGCTCGAGTTCGCGGCCGCCGACCAGCACCCGCCCGTCGGGCAGGAGCACCGGCACAGCATCGGACTGCTCGACCTGGTCGCGGACCCGCCGCGCTACGATCAGGTCACGCGAGGTCACCCATGTCTGGTAGAGGCAGTGGAGCGCGGTGAGTGCAAAGATCGCCGCGATGATCGATGAGACGTGGGTCCGGTCGGTGTCGAGCACCTGCTGGATCAGCCCGAACGACCACAGGGCCAACAGGCCGATCGCCAGCACCACATTGACCAGCAGCCATTTGAGCACCGGCGCGAAATCGTTGATCTCCGCCCAGCCTCCGATGACCGGGTTTCGCCCGGGGGCCGCCTTGGCGGGCGCGACGTCGATATCCTGCATGTGCTTCGAAATCCTCCGCACTGAACCTGACACGGCGGCGATTAGACAAATCCAATGAGTTAGATTGGCCGCCTCGATATGCCTCTCCTGTAGGAGGGCGTTGAATAGCACGACCTCAAACGTGCACGACCCGGGAGTTGACCATGAAGAATTCGATCCTCGCCATCGCCGCCGCCCTGGTCGTGAGCGTTGCCAGGCCATGCATTTCTTGAACTCGGTCTTGCCCGCTTCGACGTCGGCGGCCAACGCGCCGCCCGCGGTGTTCGGCCGGGTCGCGGGGACCTACGAAGGCTACAAATACTCGCAGGCGATGGTCGACGCCGGTGCCGGCGGCCTCATCTGGACGGAGGAGACGATCGGCCATTTCCTCCATAAACCCAAGGACTTCGTCCAGGGCACCAAGATGACCTTTGCCGGCATCACCGATCAGGCCGCGATCGACAATCTGCTCGCTTATCTGCTGACGCTGTCGCCCAATTACGTCCCGGCCGCGCCGGCCGACGCCGTGTCCTCGGAGGTGTCCAGCGCTCCCGCGCCGTAGTTTTCCCGGGACCGCCTGCGACGAAATACTACCTTCCGATACTGAAGATAACGATATCCTATGGGCCAGAGGAGCCCTGATTGGATATTTCGCTCAAGCAGCTTGAGATGTTTCGCGCTGTCGTGGTCGCCGGATCGATTACGAAGGCGTCGCGGCGCATGGGGCTGTCGCAGCCCTCGATCTCGCAGCAATTGGCGAAACTGGAAGAAGTGCTGGGGACGCCGCTGCTGCGCCGCAACCGCACCGGCCTGATCAGCCTGACGCCCGCCGGCGAGTACTGGTTCCGCGCCAGCGACTCGATGCTGCAGCAGATGGCCAACTCGGTCGGCGAGCACCGCCAGCGCTTCATTGACAACAGCGTGAGCCTCCAGATCGGAGTGACGCCGACGCTGCGCGGACGGTTCGTTGCCGCCGCCGCACGGATCGCCAAGGAAGAGCCCGGCTTCACCAAGTTCGACCTGTTCTACGCGCTGTCGAGCCACGAACTGGTCGAGAAGCTGCGGCTGCATCAGCTCAACTGCGCCATCGTCAATGTCGACGCGCTCGCCGAGGACCGCAACTCGTTCGCGGTGACCGATCTGTTCCAGGACCACATCGCCTGGGTCGTTCCCGCCGGCGTTTCGGCGGCCGACGTCCGTGCGGCGCAAAGGCAGCAGCCGCGCACCGAACCCCTGCCCGACTGCCTGGCGCACTTCGTCGATGTCTACTCGAACCCGCAACTGCGGACGCAGTCGGAGGAGTGGTATCGGCACCACGTGCCGGGCGCTTCGCCGACCTTCCGTGCCATGACCTACGCGGCCGCCACCGACATTGTCGGCGAAGGCCTCGCGACTGCCCATTGCCCGATGTCGATGCTACCCAACATCCCCGACGTCGAGCGGGCCAAGCTGCAGTTTCTCCCCACCGACATCGTCCGCAATGTCGCGCTGGTGATGCCCAAGCATCTGCTGACCCTGCCCTCCTACGCCAACATCTACCGGCGCCTCGTCGAGTTCTGCCGCGACGAGTACCGCAACGAGATGAAGTTCGACGGGATCAGATTGGTGAGCTGACGGTGGCCGGCACGCCGGTCAGCGCGATATAGGCCGCCGTGAGATCGGTGGTTCCGGTGGCGGCGCAGAGCCCGGCCGGGGTGTCTTCGCGCAGTACCTCACCTGCCCGCATCACGGCGATCCGATCGGCCTGCGCGACTTCCTCGACGAGATGGGTTGCCCACAGGATCGAGGTGCCTTTGGTGTCGCGGACCTTTTGCATATGGGTGACGACAAGCTGCCGCATGACCGGGTCGAGTCCGACCGTCGGTTCGTCCATCAGCAGCAGGTCGGGGGCGTTGAGCAGCGCCCGCGCGATCTCGAC
>JBKJTB010000196.1:0-14103 GCA_046594305.1 Devosia sp.
TGCAGGAGGAAAAGCCGTTGTCGTCGGCAATGAAAGCTTCAAGCTTGGCCGTCAGGCCGTTGGTGGCAAAGTAGATATTTATCGTGGTGTTGTCCGCTAGGCCGGTCGCTTGACGAGCAAAGGCAAGCTGCTCAGCCAGTTCGAAGTAATCCAGCAAATTGACGCGTTTCACTCGGTCGCCCTCCGGTGCAATTGGAGGATCATACCAGCGGCGTCTCTCGAATCCAAAAGCAGCGTCGGCCTGTCCCACGAATCATGCCTCCGCGCTATTTGGTACGTCAAGTATATAATTGGGAATAAGTTCCTATATTGGGTGAGACCATGGATTTGGGATTTTTCGAGTTCGAGGCGGCGGGCCGGCTTCGGTTCCAGACGCTGCGGAGCGACCCGGAGGTTTTCCTCCTGACGCAATTGGTGGCGCAGGAGCGCTGCGTGTCGATGACCAAGATGCTCCGCCACTCGCGCGGCTCGGGCAGGGCCGCGTCGGCGCGCCAGCTCGCGATCTACTTGTCCCACGTGCTGCTCGAACGTCCGCAGGAGGTCGTCGCGGACCTGTTCTCGCGCGACCGCTCTACGGTGGTTCATTCCGTCAAAACGGTCGAGGATCGGCGCGACGATCCGAGGCTCGAGGCCGAGATTGCACGAATCGAGGCGCGACTCCGCGAGTCCATGCCGGCAGCGGAGATGAAACATGCCGCTTGATCGGTTTCAGGCCCAACACCGGATTGAAAGCGTCGATCGCGAGGGCCGCCAGATCAATCTGGCGGAGAGCCCGCTGTCGCGGCTGGTGGTCGGCGAGCGCGCCTTCCTCCAGCCGCATCATCTGGAAGCGGCCGAGCGGGTGCGCATGCTGGTCGAGCGCGCCCAGTTGCAGCCGCGCACAACCATGAACTACTCGGGCACCACGTCCGGCGGAAAACAGGCAAGCCGCGCTGCCGATATCCCCGACATGGCCATCGACGCCCGCCGTGTGCTCGACCAGATCCATCGCGCGCTTCCGGCCGACTGCGCCGGCGTGGTGATCGATGTGTGCGGCTGGCTCAAGGGCCTGCAGGAGGTCGAGCGCGATCGCGCCTGGCCGCGCCGCAGCGCCAAACTGGTGCTGCGGATCGGGCTCGAGCAGCTGGCGCAGCACTTCGGCTTTGGGCCGTATGCAATTGGCAAGACTCGCGTTTCGCAACGCGGCTGGCGCGACGGCGAGAGACCCTCGATGCGGATCTAGGCGGCGATGGCGCGCGCTTCCGAGCGGATGCGGTTGACCATCGCGACGAGGCCGTTCGAGCGCTGCGTTGAGAGGTGCTCGCGCAGGCCCATCTGGTCGAACAGCGCGATGGCGTCGGTCTCGGCGATCTCCTTCGCCGGCCGCCTCGAGTAAAGCGCGATGAGGATGGCGGCGAGGCCGCGCACGATCATCGCGTCGGATTCGCCGCGGTAGACCAGCAGATCATGGTCGCGCTCGCTGACCAGCCACACCTGCGAGACGCAGCCATTGACCTTGTTGACCGCGTTCTTCTCGGCGTCGGCGAGCGGCGGCAGCGCCTGGCCGAGTTCGATGATGTATTTGTACCGGTCCTCCCAGTCATCGAGGTAGCTGAGGTTCTCGGCGATGTCGGTGAAGGCGGCGGGATGGGGCATGCGGCATATCTAGTGTACCGCGCGGCAAGAAAGAAGCCGCAGATGCGGGGCAGCGCATCTGCGGCCAGAGCCAAGGGACGCCTTGGGTGGAGTTGCGTCGGGGAAGCGACGCGGCCCCTGGCTAACTGAGTGCGGCGGGACGCGGCCGGGGAAGAACGGTCGCGACCGTCGGGGCCAGATACGTCGTGTCTAGCGACGTCTTGGCCACGGATACCAAGAGGTCCGGCAGGCGGTTCACGCTCGTGATCTGCGAGACGACGAGCGCTTGCCCTGCCTCGATGCCGGCTTCGACCGCCTGAGTCTTGAGGGTCGTCGCGGCGGCGCCGAAATCGGTGCCGTGCGGCGCGACGAGGAGGAACCCAACACAGAGCCAGAATGCGGAGCGAAGGACGAACATCTTTGCCTCTCGAACGGGGAGGAATTCCCGCTCGTTAGTGAGGCTAGGGGAGGCAGATTGAGGAACGGCAGGGAAATTCGATAAAATTGAACCGAATTGGGGCGGAGGGGCGGAGGGGCGGAGGGGCGGAGGGGCGGAGGGGCAGTGCCAGAGCAGCCCCCTCCGTCGCCTTCGGCGCCACCTCCCCCGCTAAGCAGGAGAGGGTGACGACTGCGAACCTCGTAATCTGGAAACCCTCTCCCGCGAGCGGGGGAGGTGGCGGCGAAGCCGACGGAGGGGGCTGTTCTGGCTCAGATGCCAGCGTCTCCCCGTATCAACGCCTCGATATGGCCGAGCACCCCCACCAGCCCCTCCTCACGCATCACGTCGGCAGCAGCAAATCGCACGACACGAACCCCCTGTCCTTGGAGCCATGACGTGCGGAGTTCGTCATGCCGAGCCGCTTCGGGGGTCGCGTGCGAGATCCCGTCAAGCTCGATGCACAGCTTGAGCGCCGAACAGTAGAAGTCGAGGATGTAAGGGCCGAGCGCGTGCTGCCGCCGAAAATGAACACCGGCGACTCCATGGTTGCGGAGGTGCGCCCAGAGCACGATCTCGGGCTTGGTCATGTCCCGTCGAAGCCGCCGGGCCCGGCCGAATGTCACCACGCCTGAGCGCATGCACTTTCCTCCCACGAACTGATAGCCCGGCGCCAGAGCAGCCCCCTCCGTCGGCTTCGCCGCCACCTCCCCCGCTGCGCGGGAGAGGGTGTCCAGACTGCCAGCCTCCACGCTTGGTCAATCCTTGGTCAATCCATTGTTTACGCTACCGCGCGAAAGCCACCGGTAGGGTCCGTGGAAAGCGGGCACAGCCGGTCTGGGCGGCTTTCACTTAAGGGTGTCTTAGGTCCTTCAATGGAAGTGTAACCAGCACTAACCAACCGGCGTCCCGGGAAGCGGAAACTTGTAATGCGTAGCCTCTTCGACTCTCTGTTTGGCAGAGAGACCGGCGCTGCCTCGGCGGAGGCGATGCGCGGGCGGCCCGAGACTTTGCGCCGCAAGACGCTTGCGGCCAATTCCCGGATCATCATCGCCACCAGCGGCATCGCGATCCCCGCGGCCCTCTATCTGCTCGTGCAGGGCGCGCTGATGCCGTTCGTCATCGTGACGATCGGGCTGTGCACCGGCTTCATGACGCTGGCGATGTATCGCCGCGGCCAGTTCGAGCGCGCTGCGTTCGGTCAGGTCTACTCCACACTGCTGATCGGTCTCGTGCTGACGCTGGTCGATCCGCAGATCGTCGATTTCGGCCTCGCGATGGCGCTGCTGGCGCCGGTGCAGGCGACGCTGTTGACCCGGACACCCGCGAAGAAGCGCGCCTGGGTGCTGCTGCTCGCGGTCGTCACCATCGGCTGCCTCGGCACCCTCGGCCTCGTCACCTGGCCCGAACCGCCGCGGCCCGAATACGCGCTCATCTCCGGCATGAGCTTCCTCATCACGGCGCTGATGACCGCCTTCACGGCGAGCCGCCTCAACTCGGCCTTCGCGGTCTATGAGCGCGGCCAGATGATCGCCTACCGGCATCTCGTCGAGAACGTGCAGGACGCGGTGATGCGCTTTGCCATCGACGGCTCCGTCATCTTCACCAGCAAGTCGGCCGAAAAACTGTTCGGCTGCCAGCGCTACGAATTGTCGGGCAGCGGCCTCGTCGAACGCATTCACGTGCTCGACCGGCCCGCCTATATGACCGCCTTCTCCGAGGCCAACCATACCGCCGCGTCGCGCACCGTCGAAGTGCGCATGCGCCGCGACGACCCTTCGCAGCCGGCGCGGATTCCCGAATTCGCCTGGGTCGAGGTCAGCCTCACGCCGGTGATCGATACAGAGACCAAAGAGCCGCGCAACGAAGTCGTTGCCCTCTTGCGCGACGTGACCGAGCGGCATCGCCATGATGCCGAGATGCGGGAAGCGCGGCGGCTGGCCGAAGATGCATCGAACGCCAAATCGCGCTTCCTCGCGACGATCGGCCACGAACTGCGCACGCCGCTCAATGCCATCGTCGGGTTCTCGGAGATGATGACCAGCGGCGTCGTGGGCGAACTGTCGCCGGCGCACCGCGAATATGCCGATATCATCCACCGCAGCGGCCATCACCTGCTCGACGTCGTCAAGATGCTGCTCGACATGAGCCGCCTCGAGGCCGGCAAGTTCGAACTGATGACCGATAGTTTCGAGCCCGCCAATCTGATCGAGCCCTGCTTCAAGATGGTCGAGGGGCTGGCGCGCGAGCGGAAGATCACTCTGGCGATCGACATCGGCCGCACGCTGCCCGCAGTGGTTGGTGACGAACGCGCCTGCCGCCAGGTGATGATCAATCTGCTGTCGAACGCCATCAAGTTCAGCCACGAAGGCGGCACCGTCACGGTGTCGATGAAGAAGCAGGGGACCCTGCTCAACATTTCGGTGGCCGACCGCGGCATCGGGATGGACGGCGACGCCGTCAACCGGATTGGTGAACCCTTCTTCCAGGCGCAGAACGGCCTGTCGCGCCGCTACGAAGGAACGGGGCTCGGCCTCTCCATCGTCAAGGGCCTTATCGATCTGCATGATGGCACGCTCAAAGCCGTGTCGATCCCGGGCGAGGGGACAACCGTTACGGTGTTGCTGCCCATAAACGGTCCGGAAACCAAAAAGGCGGAAACTGCGGAGGTGACCCAAATCACCCCGCGTGAGCCGGTGGTCGCGCGTAAGTCCGAATGGCCCGACGAAGTAAGAAGAGCGTTATGAGTGTTGATGCGTTCTCGGGTCTGCCGCTCCAGGCAGGCCAAGCGGTAGCGGCCGGCATCGGGCGCACCGCGAAGTGGGCTATTGCCGCGTACATGCGCGCGCCGCTTCGGAATACCGCCGTCGCGGCACTGACGACGCTCTGCGCCATGGCGGGCTCCAACGCCCTCTACCACCAGTCCGGTCACCATCCCGCGCCGCTGTTCGGCAGCTTCGATGGAGCAAACGAGCCCGCGCCGGTGATGCCGGTCGAGCGTCCCGTGAAGCTTCTCGCCGAGCCGGCACCCGAGACCACCGGCAGCGTCGCCAAGACCATCGCGCCCACCGCGACCAAGGCGATCGGCAACGAGGATGTGTTCGAGATTCAGCGCCGGCTGACGGCATTCAAGCTGTTCGACGGCAAGGTCGATGGACTTTTCGGGCCGCGCACCTCGCGCTCGATCCGGGCGTTCGAGGAGTCGGTGGGCAGGAAGCCGACGGGCCAGTTGACGCCGGACATCATCGAACTCATCAAGGCGACGCCGATCACGGCTGAGCTGAAGACCGACGCTGCTGTCGTGGTGCAGCCGTCGCCGGTGACCGCGGAGATTAAGCCGGAAGCTGCGCTCGTGCTGACGCAGGAGACGGCGGCGCTGCCGGCTCCGGAGCCGCTCGTCGCTGCAGAACCGGTGGCGCTCGTGGCCGCCGAGCCTCTGCCGCTCGTCGCGACAACCGAGCCTGAGCCGGTGATTGCCGAAGAGGGTGTGCAGACGCTCGAAATGACCTCGCCCCCTGCTGCGGAAATGGCAACGATCACCGAAGCTTCGCTCGCGCCGACCAAGCGCGCGGTGCAGACGATCGCGATCAGCGCTCCGTTGCCGGACGCGGCGCCAGCGACGGACGTGATCACGACGCCGATCGATGTCACGAAGGTCGGGACCGATCCCACGGTGGTGGGCGCGGTGCAGCGCGGGCTTGCGAGCCTCGGGTTCCTGCATGGCGCAATCGACGGCGTTGCCGGCGAAGCGACCGCCAAGGCGATCCGCAATTTCGAGGTCTACTACAACTACAACGTGACCGGCCGCATCACGCCGGAACTGGTCAATCTGCTGGTGCAGAATGGAGCCGCGATCTAAGCGGAATTTCGCGAGATCGGCCACGGCCGATCTCCCTCACTTGCTTTGTGTGGTCGCATCGCGAAAAAACGAAAACCGGCCACCCCTTTTCGTGCGATGCTCCCTGAATGTTCCGCTCCGACCTCTGGACCGCCGCTTTCGTGCGGCGGCATAACGACATCGGCAATATCTGCGTGGTCGTCCGCAAGGGCGACCCGATCGCCGGCCAGATTTTCATCGAGATCGATCACCTGAACGGCACCGCGTCGCTGCTGACGCCAGCGCCGTCGACGGCGCGTGAGGACGGCGACGAGGACCGGCTGTTCGCGCGGCGCTTCGACCACGTCGAGCCGGCGGCGATCGCCGAGCGGATCGCGCGCGAGATCAATTTTGATCCGGACCTCTGGGTGCTGGCGCTCGAGATGCGCGGCGACGATGCGGGCGTAACGTTGGCGAAGGGTTAGCTCGCCTGCCGGATACCGATCCGGGCCAGGGCAGCGATGGTGCTCTCGACCTGCGCACTGGGCGACTGCGCCGCGGCGGCGGCGGCAGAGCGGCGGGTCTCGGTGAAGGGGCGGTACTCGGGCTTGCCCAGGTCGAGCAGATTGACGTCGCCGCGCCAGGCACTCATCAAATAGGCCGTTGCATCGACGCTGACGGCCTCGAACAGTTTCGAGAATATCGCGAGCGAGCCGGAGCGGCCGCCCTCCTGCGACGTCGCGTGAATCAGCACTTTGAGGCCGTCATAGGCACTGCAGCCAAAGGCCCGCAGCACGACGAAGAGCGCGGCGCCGCTGTTGTCGTGCGCGATCTGGCCGCAGCGGACTTCGTCGAGGCCGGTAATCTGGTGGAGGAGCTTGGTGACCTCCGGGCGGCGGTTCTCGGCGAACAGCTTCATCAGCGCGCGCGTCAGCTCTTCGGACGCGACCGACAACTGCTCGAGCGTGCGCTTGATCGGCGCATCGGGCGTGGCGCGCATGGCGAAGGCGCGGATGACCTTGATGCGGTCGCTCTCGTTGAGATCGAAGAAGGCGGGGGCGAGCAGCGCCGCGTCGAAATCTTCGCGCGCAGCCAGCGACCAGGCGACCTGGTGATCCATCTGCGCGGAGCGGGCGAGGGCCGCGAGGTAGGGGCCTTTCGGCGTGATCGTGGTGTTGGTCGCAAGCGCCCGATAGACCTTGCGGCTGTTCATCTGGAACAGTTTTGCGAGCACGATGTTGGTGAGGTCGCTGCGGCGGCCGAGGGCGGAGGCGCTGGCGATATCCTCGGCGCTGATGATCTTGAGCATCGTGCCTTCGGAGAGGCGCGGCGCGCTGACGAGGAAGTCGGCGAGATCGTCGCCGATATTGGCAACGATCAGTTCTTCGAGTTCGGGCGACAGGCCCTCGGCACGGCCGAGCGCTGCGGCGGCCTTGGCCCGCGCCGACGGAGCGGCGGCGGGGAAGAGGCGCCCGGCAAGGGTGACGAACTGCTCCGTCTCCTGTGCCGTCGCGCGGCCGCGTCGCGCATAGGCGTCGCAGGCCGCGATCAGCAGCGTATTGGTGCGGTCGATGCCGCCGGTCTCGATGAGGAGCTGGAAGGTTTCGTAGGGCTGGAAGCCGAGCATTGTGGGCCTGGAATCGCCGGGAAGATGGCGGTGGTCGATGTGGTGACTATTTCCTAACAATCGTTAGCGGACTGTTAACCTTGCCGATCCCTTAATGTCCCATCTGGGGAAAGAAGCGTCGCCCTGATTTTTGGAGACTGTCTTGGGCAAGCTGGTGCAATTTGAGAGCAGGGGAAAGGGCGGCACGGGCGCGCGTGAGAACCGCACGATTGAGGCCGAGATCCTGATTTTCACCGGGGTGCGCTATGAGCGCCAGACCGGTGTCAGCCCCACCAAGCCCCCCGCGTCGTCCTCAGGCGGCAAACGTAAACGTGGGTAGGCTGCCGCTCCTCGGAGCAATCCCGATTATCGTGCTTTTGACGGTGAGCGCCTGTGCGCGGCCCGTCGGCGATTTCGGCCGCGCCGAACGCAACGTGCTCAACGATGAAGTCATGCCGGGGCTCGGTAACGCGATCTCGAAAGGCTCAGCGTTCAATCTCGCCGACCAGGAGATCGAGATGCGCGACCGGGTGTGGCGCTACCTCGTGGCGCCACATGCGTATGACTGGTTCGGCGATGTGGCGGTGGAGTTCCATCGCACGCGCATCACGCCCATCAGCAACAAGCCGCTGAAGACGCGGAAATACTACGACTGGCTGCACTCGACGCGGTTCGCCTCGTCGCGCGTGCGCTACACCCGCATCGAAGAGGACGCGATCGCCGATATCGGCATGATGCCGTCGGCATTTGCGTCGGTGTGCGCGGTGATCGAACTCGACCGGCAGCGCGGCATCGCGTCGAACCAGATCGCCGGGCTTGAGGATGAGGTCTCGATCAACGCCGCCAAGCGGCACGCCGAGAACCGGATCGTGATCGAGTGGTTCGCGCGCTCGGTCGCCTACCGGTTCGAGTCATACTCCTATGCGCTCGACCACCTGCTGGTCGAGACGCCGCATGAGGAAGCCGTCAGCGCCAATGGCCGGCTGAGCGACCTCGCGGTGTGGGTCGAGGCGGCGGAGCGTGGCGATTTCTGCGGTGACTTCGGCGCGCGCGGCAACCGTGGCAAGCCAGCGATCCGGGCTCGCGTGCTGGCCACCGTGCCCGACGAAGGGCCGTATCTCAAATAGCGATATTGCGGCAGGCGAGACGCTCGAGCTGCGCTTCGTAGCGCGCCCGCATCGACGGATGCGGCGGCGCGAGACGAACGATCACGAACACTTGGTCGGTGCGGGATTCGACGATCAGCAGGCCGGGCGAGATATCGATCTTTTGCTCGGCCAGGAGGCGCGTCTGCGCCGGATCGAAAATGCCGAGATCGAGCGTCTGGCCGATACCGTCGCGGTTGGTGGTGCTGTAGAGCACGGTTCCAGTCGTGTCATAGACAGCCACCGACCAGAAGGCGAGCGGCAGGGTCCCGGTGAGTTCGCCTGGGCCAGCGGACAGGTCGAGCTTGCAAAGGCCATAGCTCATGTCCGGGTCAAGGTGCAGCGGATTGGGCTCGCCGGCCGCCGGCAGCGGCAGGAGCGTGGTCTTGTTGAGCGCTTCGATCGCCGCGATGCGGGCATAGGCGCCATTCTCGGAGATGCGCGGCAGGATCAGGATCACCACCAGGTGGATCACCAGCCCCAGGATCAGACCGCCAATGACGAACAGCAGAGAGCGCAGCATCAGCACGATTCCCGGATGATCGAGGGCAGGGCCGTGCTTTCGCTCGCACCAACGCCCGAAAAGATCGTCGTGTCATAAAGCGTCAGCACCAGACTGAACGGTCCGTCACCGGTCAGCTCCAGCCAGTTCAGCGCGCTGAGCCTTTTGCCGAAATAGAGCTGCATCGAACCATCATTGGCGCGCGCAATGCGATTGCTGTGAAATCCCGGCGGACCATCTGAACGGGCAATCGATCGGTCGTCGGCCCCGACTGGTATCAGCGTCCAGAATGTCGAGGTCGGCGTCCGTCCATCTACCCGATACCCGCACGAGCGATCAAGCCGACGGCCATCACTGTCGGTGGTCGCAACCAGCTGGATTCCCTCGGCCTGGCCGAGCTGCAGCGCGGCGTTGCGGGTGATGAAAGCCCGCGTGTAGGGATCGGGCGACGGGGACCCGGCGCGCGTCCATGTCACCCACAGGCCCGATTGCAGGGCGCCGAAAAGCCGGCCGTCGCTGAGCGCATACCACGACAGGCCGAAGCCGATGCCCAGTGCCACGACCAGCAGCAGCAAAAGATTGAGCAGAAACCGCAAGGGCTAGAGGTTTCCGGCAGGTGCTGCCGTAACCGCGAGGGCTGCGGTCTGCGGGCCTGAGCCGATGTCGTGAAGCGTCGCCTCGAGGGCGTCGGCAAGATCGAGCAGCTTGATAGCGGCCTCGGCCTTCAGCGTCGGCGGCCGCTCGGCCTGAATGCCCGCCGCGCCGCCTTCCGCTTCGGCGACCACGAACGGCTTCGGTTCGAAGGCGACGCCGAGCACCGGCTTCACCTCGATATTGGTGTGCGCATAGGCCATGAACTTCTGCCACGCGACGGTGGGCAGCAGGCCGCCGGTCAGCGTCTTGGTCTTGTGATAGTCGTCATTGCCCAGCCAAACCGCCGCGACGTAGTTGCCGGTAAAGCCGCAGAACCAGGCATCACGATAGTCGCTGGTGGTGCCGGTTTTGCCGACGGCGGGAACGCCCTCGATCTGCGCGCGCTTGCCGGTGCCGTTCTCGACGACAGACCGCATCATCCGGTTCATGTACATGACCGTCTGCTCTTTCAGCACCCGCTCGCGCGGCGCTTCGAGATCCTGCTCCCAGACGACATCGCCACGCGCCGTGGTGACGCGGGTGATGCCGAAGGAGGGGGTGGCGAGGCCATCATTGGCGAAGACGTTGTAACCGTTGACCATGTCCATCACGGTCAGCGAGGCGGCGCCCAGCGCCAGCGAACGGGTGACCTCGAAGTCGGTCTTGACGCCCATCTTGTGGGCGAGGTCAGCAATCGGCTGGCGGCCCATCTGGATCGAGAGATTGACCGGCACGGTGTTGATCGACTGCGAGAAGGCCGAGATCATGCTGATCTTTCCGACCGAGTTGCCGGAGTAGTTGCGCGGGCACCAGTCTCCGATGCACCGCGTGGCGCCGCTGACGATCGAGTCCGGCGTCAAATCCATTGTCTCCAGCGCCTCTGCATAAACGAAAGGCTTGAAGGACGAGCCCGGCTGGCGCAGCGAGGTGACGGCGCGGTTGAACTGGCTCTTGCCGTAGTCCGTGCCTCCGACCATAGCCCGGATGGCGCCGTTGGGTTCGGTGACGATCATGGCACCCTGCGATACGTCGTACTGCTCGCCCTGTTCGCGCAGCACGGAGGTGATGGCGTCCTCGGCGTAGGACTGCAGCACCGGATCGACGGTAGTGCGCACCGTGAAGCTGCTTGAGCGCGAGCCGGCGAGCAGCGGCTGCAACTCGGCGAACGCGTAGTCGAGGAAGTAGTCCGGCGAGTTGACCTTCGACGCGTGGTCGATCGGGGTCGCGGGGGTGCGTCGCGCCGCGGCAACCTGGCCCTCGGTCATGAACCCAGCATCGACGAGATTGGACAGCACGAGGTTGGCGCGGCCGCGAGCCGCCGCGAGGTCGACCGTGGGCGCGTAGTTGGTGGGCGCCTTGAACAGGCCGGCCAGCATCGCGGCTTCGGCGAGGGTGACGTCGGTGATCTTTTTGCCGAAGTAATATTCGGAGGCGGCTGCGGCGCCGAAATTGCCGCCGCCCATATAGGCGCGGTCGAAATAGAGCTTGAGGATCTCGTCCTTGGAATAGTGCCATTCGAGCCAGACGGCGAGGAAGGCTTCCTTGATCTTGCGCTCGATGGTGCGCTCGTTGGAGAGGAACAGGTTCTTGGCGAGTTGCTGGGTGATCGAGGAGCCGCCCTGCACGCCGCCGTCGCCGGCATAGTTGTTGACCAGCGCACGCAGTGTACCGACGATGTCGACGCCGAAATGGTCGTAGAAGCGCCGGTCCTCGGTGGCGAGGGTGGCTTTGACGAAGTAATCGGGAAGCTTATCAAGAGGGTAGGAGTCGTCGGAGCGGATGCCGCGGCGGCCGATTTCGGTGCCGTAACGGTCGAGGAAGACGACCGAGATCTCGTTGGCGTTATTGACCTTGCCCGAGGCGGTGGCCTGGAAGGCGGGGAGGGCGAGCGCCAGAATCAGCACCGCGCCGATCGCCGTGAAGGTGGCGCCGTCAGAGAGGATTTCGACGAACAGCCGCCTGAGTCCGCGCAGGCGGAAGGCGTGGAAGAAGTCCTCGATGCGCTGGTAGCCGCGCCCGATCGAACTCCAGAACTCGAACATGAAGCTGTCGAGCCAGGCGTCGGCGTCGAGCATGCGGGCTTTCTTGCGCCGCTTTTCCTTATGATAGAACGGATCCTGCAAGGGACGCTCCAGACGACCGGGTAACTCTGCTAGGATAGCCCACTTACCATGGGCAAGTGAAATCCCCTTGAACGGCGGCAAAGATATGGCCTTTTGGGACGATAAGACGCTGCAGGAGATGACTTCCGCCGAGTGGGAGGCGCTTTGCGACGGCTGCGGCCGCTGCTGCCTGATGAAACTCGAGGACGAGGACACCGGCGAAATCTACAATTCCGACGTGCGCTGCCGCCTGCTCAACGGCGACACCTGCAAGTGCTCGGACTATCCCAACCGCCAGTCCAAGGTGAAGGACTGCATCAAGCTGACGCCGCAGAATGTGGTGGAGATCGACTGGATCCCCAAGAGCTGTGCCTATCGGCGGATCGCCGAGGGCCGGGGCTTGGCCTGGTGGCACCCGCTGGTATCGGGGGACCCCGAGACGGTGGTTGCGGCGGGCATATCGGTGCGGGGGAGGACTGTGGCCGAGGGCGAGGTGAAACCGGGGACGTGGGAAGAGCACGTGGCCGAGTGGCCGAACTGGGAGCCGGCGGAGAAGCTGTGACGGGCCTCGAGACGTAAGTGAGGGCCCCTCGGGGCAGTTCGATGCTTCACGCAGGTAGAACCGGCCCCCATTCATCATCATCGTCGATTCCGCTGGCAGCGATGAGCTTGCCGGCCACGGATCGCTCCGACGGCTCGCCACCAGCGTGCCCGACGAGACTACTTTGATAGAGGTGGATGTACCGGGTGCGGGAAGTTATCAGGTCCTCGACGGTCAAATCCTCATCGAGGAAGAGCTTGGTTTGCCGATGATGCACTGGATAGAAGACGTCGATCGGCAGCGCCTTGGATTTCAGCTCATGCTTCTCGAGGTAGTAGGTCAGCGCTCTAGGCCCGGTGGTGCCCCATGCATACTCGGCGAGGCTTCGCGCGGGCAGGTCGGGTGACCAGGGCGGAGACCAGCCTTCCCGGATGGTGCAAAGATCGGCAAGCAGCGGGCCGTCCGCGGGAAGCTTCATGACGGCGGTGTTGACGTCATTGTTGGCTTCGTACCCGATCAGGTAGTCCGCGATCTTCGATCGCTCGCCAGCAGTAGACGTCGGCATCGACATACAACCCCAGGCCCCGCGCCAGTATCTGATACCTGATGAGGTTAGCGGATATGGCGTAACTGCCGCCCGGATATTGGAGCAAGCGATCGGCGGGGAGCAGCGCATTGGCGTCGCTCGTCCTGATTCCCGACGGCAGATCCGCGATTGGGCTGTAGATGTGAAGGGTCACGTCGTGACCAGCATTCGCAAACGATTTCAAGCAAGCTGCATGTAGCCGCCCAAGACGAGGGCCGATCCAAACGCAGTGGACTTTGGGAAGCCTCATTCTCAATCCTGAACTGGTCAAACTAAACTGGTGAAGCAGTACTCTTCCGTGCAGCCCAGGTGCTGGTCAAGCGATCACGGCGTAATGTTCTGTCGCACTTGGCTGCCTTGAAGACTATTCGGCCTAGACACCTATAGGGCTTGAATATTTTCCTCGCGGTGGCAATTTCCCGCCCGGGGCGATCACCAAGGGCGAGTAAACGAAATGTCGGATACTTCGGTCATAGCCATCCTCGCGTCGGTTGGTATCGTGCTGGCAGGTGTCGTGCCAGCTGATGCCGCGGCGCTCGCAAGTGCCATTCAGAAGGGCGACCGCTCGCCCTTCAGGAGTTCGTGAGTCAATATCCTGAAAGCCCGCTGGCGCCTGATGCGCTGTGGCTTGCGGCTGAAGTTACCTTTGACAAACGCTCGGACAGCGCGACGTCCACGGCTAATCCTGCTCTCAGCTGCAAGCTGGACATCGTTCGCACGTCCGACGGCAAGGCGCGGGTGACTTGGGAAATGACCGGCGCCGTGGCGGCAAGCCTGCATCCGCTTGGCTTCAAGAAGGGTGCCGCTGTTCCTGCCAAGGGTTCGAAGGAAATAGACTTTGACGGCTACATCCGCGTGACGCTGAAGGTAAAGGACGCCGCGGGAAATGACGTCGACTGCGCGGTAGTACTCCATTCTAGAGACTTCGTGCTGGACGAGCCCACAGGGTTCGGCCCCCGGGCTACCTACACGACTTGAGGTGGGGCGCCGTTCTGACGCTCGACAAGTCGTGAAGGCAAAGGTCGGAAACGCGCAGGAGCGGCTGCCCGTCTCCGCGGTCAAGCACATCATTTCACTGGTGCCGAAAGTCACCAACGGGTTGCCGCTTGCGGGCAAGCGGC
>JBKJTB010000022.1:0-7884 GCA_046594305.1 Devosia sp.
CTGGCCGCTCAGCGCCTTGGTCTTCACCGGGACACCGAAGACCGGGAGGGTGGTGAGCGCCGCCACCATGCCGGGCAGATGCGCCGCGCCGCCGGCGCCGGCGATGATGATCTTGAAGCCCTCGGCTTTGGCACCGAGGGCGAATTCCACCATGCGCTCGGGCGTGCGGTGGGCCGACACGATGCGGGCTTCGTAGGGGATTTCGAGGATATCGAGGGTATCGGCAGCGTGCTTCATGGTCGCCCAGTCGGACTGGCTGCCCATGATGATGGCGACGGACGGATTGCCTACAGGCATCTCAAAGCCCCCGTGAAACCGGGCGTTTAGCGGAAAGAGCCAGCGGGCTCAAGGCCGGTCTCAAGCAATGATGTCGGGGATCAGCAGGTTCTCGAGCTGTACGATGCGGTCCTTGAGGCCCAGTTTGCGCTTCTTGAGGCGCTGGACCAGCATCTGGTCGGCGACCGGCGTGCTCGACAGCATGTGAATGGCCGCGTCGAGATCGGCGTGTTCCTGCCGCTTTGCCGCGAGCTCAAGCCCGAATGCGGCTTCCTGTTCCCTGGTCAGAGGCAGCATTGCCGGAACCCCGCCACGCCCCGATTACCGGGGGTGTCCCGTTGAAATCGTTAACCTATCGCGATTGTGATTTACACCGGCTTTTCCACGGGGCCGGTCTGCGGTCGACAGGGGGGCAATTTTCTGGGACCATCGAGTCGTTCGAAACGCTTAAAGGAGTTGTCATGACGACTGAAGGCCATATCGCTGCACTTGAGAGGCGGCATAAGGATCTGGAGCGGCAGATCGATGACGAGATGACCCATCTCGCCCACGACGATCTCGTGATCGCGTCGCTCAAGCGTAAGAAGCTCGAAATCAAGGACGAACTGGTCAAACTGCAGGCAACTGCGGCCTGAGCGGCCACCATCGTGCATAAATCGGCCCGGGCTCCTCCCCGGGCCGTTTCATTTTCAGGGGTGCTGGAAGTCGTTGATCTCGAACCAGTAGCCGGTGGGGCTCTGGAGGAAGATGGCGCGCATGCCGTCGGGGCGGGTGTTCATGGCGCCGGGGGTGCCCTTCATGTCGCTGAAGGCGATGCCGCGGCGCTTCATATCTTCCAAAACGCGGTCGAAAGTTTGCGAAGATAGCGCGAAATGCGTCTGCTTTTCGACGTGTACGCTGGACACGTCGCCGGCCTGAACGTGAAAGCGGCGGCCGTCGCCGATCTCGATCCAGCGGATCGCCGTGCCGCCCATCGGATTGGGCATTTCGGTGAGGCCGATGACGCCGGTGAGGAACGCGATCTCGGCGTCGAGATCGCCGACGAGGAGCGCGATGTGGTCCATGCGATAGGTCATGCTGCACCCGTGAAGAACACGCCGACGATCCCATCATAGAGGATCTTGAGGCCGAGCAGCAGGATCAGGATGTAGGCGACGGTGTAAAAGGCTTTCGTCGAGATGCGCCGCACCAGAAAGACGCCGACGGCGACGCCCGCGAGGCCAAAGGGAATGAGGGCGGCGGCGAGCTCCAGATTGTTCACCGAGAGCGTGCCGAGGAAATAGAAGGGCGGGACCTTGAGGGCGTTGATGATGGCAAAGAAGAACGCCGTGGTCGCCGAGTAGACGGTCGGCGTCATCCCGAGGGGCAGGGCATAGATCTGGTAGACCGGCCCGCCGGTGTGGGAGATGAAGCTCGTGAGGCCGGCGCCGCCGCCCCAGAAGGCGCCCCAGCCGGGGGAGGGTGGCGTGTCGGGCAGGCGTTTGCGGATGGGCAGCAGCGCATCGAGCATGAAGAGCACCGTGACGATGCCGACGGCGAGCAGCACCTGCGCGTCGGTGACGATGCTCCACAGCAGCCAACCGAGGATCAGGCCGACCACGGCGCCCGGCAGCATCAGGCGCAGGACGTGCCAATTGGCATCCTTGCGGTAGATCCAGATGGCGATGGCATCCATCGCCAGCAGCACCGGCAGCATCATGCCGGTGGCTTCGCGGGCCGGCATCACCAGCGCCAGCATCGGCACGGCGACCATCCCCATGCTGCCAACCAGTCCCGATTTGCTCAGGCCGACGAGGAACACCGCGAGGATCGCGACGGCCCAGAACGTGTAGTCGATCATTTATGGGGACTCGGCAGGAGGCAGGTCGGCAACCGACACGCCGACGGAAACCCTGTCAAGCCGCGGGGCGGCGCTACGGGGCTGTTAACCTTTCAAGTCATTGCGTCGCAACCGGTTAACCGGACGTGGACGTTGCGGGGGGTAGTCCTCAACTCGACGGACTCCGACCCCCTTACTCCCGGAACCCATGGCCGAGCACTGGCAATATCTCATCGGCAATCTTGCGGTCGTCGCCCTGTTCATTTCGGCATGGGTGCACGGCCAGTTCGTGTTTGCCGGCCGGCCCAAGGCTTTTCGCAACGCGGCCTTCGGCGCGGTGATGGGACTGGGGGCCGTGGCCTCGATGGCCATGTCGATCCAGATCCAGCCGGGCGTGCTGTTCGACCTCAGATCGTCGCTGATCGCGATTGCCGCATTCTTCGGCGGGCCGGTTGCCGCGCTGGTTGCCGCGAGCTTCGCCATTGCCTGCCGGTTGATCATCGGCGGGGCAGGAGTCTTGCCAGGAACGATCAGCATCGTGGCCGTGGCGGTCACCGGGCTTGTCGTCTCGGCGCTGTCGCGCGGCCGCATCCCGGCGCTGATGAGCGCGGTGATCCTCGCGATCGCCGCGGCGACGATCGGGCCGGCGATCTCGCTGGTCCTCCGAAGCGTTGGCTTTGGCATTGCAACGCAGGGACAGAACGCCGGCCTCATCGCCCTGATGGGCGCGACGGCGACGATGGTGTGCGCCTTCTTCATCATGCGGCAGCGCGTGCTGGAACGGGAGCGCGACCTGTTGCGCACGGCGTTCGCACAATCACCCGACTTCCGTTCCGTCAAAACACCGGACAGCCGGTTCATCTCGGTCAACGAACGGGTGTCGAAACTCTACGGGTTCGAGTCTCCCGACGACATGGTTGGCAAGACCGATTTCGATCTCGTGGATGCCGAGCGCGCCGCCGAACTGATGGCCGAGGAACGCGACCTCGTCAGCAGCGGCAAGGGCTTTTCCGAGCACGAAGAGTTTATCGCGATCGGCGGCAACGAGCACTGGTTCTCGACCAGCAAAGTGCCGCTGATCAACGACGATGGCGAGACCATCGGGATCGCCGGCGTGACGCACGACATCACGGCCAACAAGCATCTGCAGCGCGAACTGGAGCGGAGCCGCAATCAGCTCGACTATGTGCTTTCGGGCGTCTCCGACGGTATCGCGATGTTCGATAGCCAGGGGACGCTAGTCTATCGCAACAACCAGTACCGGACGATGTTTCCGCTGACGACCGAGACCCGGCGGTCGGGGCAACATATCCGCGACATCCTCGAGGATGTGCTCGCGACCGGTGAGCAGATCGTCCCCAAGGGAACCGAGCGGGAATGGCTCGAGGGAGTTGTCGCATCGCTCACCAAGGTCAGCGAGGAGGAGATCGAACTCTTCGACGGCCACTGGCTGCACCTCCGAACCAGACCGACCGCCGACGGCTCGGCGCTGGTGGTTGTGTCGGACGTGACCAAGATCAAGCAGGCCGAGCGCGCGCTGCAAAACATGACGGAGCAGTTGAAGCTCCTTGCGACGACCGATGGCCTTACGGGGCTGACCAACCGGCGGGCGTTCGACGACGCGCTGGAGCGGGAACTGGCGCGGTCGCGCCGGACCGGCGAGTCCGTCAGCCTGCTGTTGGCCGACGTCGACCGGTTCAAGGCCTACAACGACATCTATGGCCACCAGGCCGGCGACGACGTGCTGAGGAAAGTCGGCGAGTGCCTCAAGGGCGCATTGCGGCGGCCGGGGGACGTGGCGGCCCGCTATGGTGGCGAGGAATTCGTGGTGATCCTGCCGGGCACCGATGAGGACGGCGCGTTCTTCATCGCCGACGCATTTCGCGAGGCGCTGTTCGACCTCGGGGTCGTCCATACGGGCGGCGACAAGGGCGTGGTGACGGCGAGCGTCGGGCTCGCGACGTTCACCGAGCGCGACGGCGGCCTGAATGCGACCGAACTGGTGCGGCGGGCGGACGAGGCGCTGTACAACGCCAAGGGCGCGGGGCGCGATCGCGTAACCGGCTGGCGCCCGCGGCACGAGGTCCGGCCGGTGGGCGGGATGCGCGCTTAGGATCGTGTTGGTCTTGGGAGCCGGGTGAACCGAGCGCGCGGCAAGCCCCCACCCACCACGCTACGCGTGGTCCCCCCTCCCCGATGGGAGGGATAAGCCAGATTACATCACCTTGAGTGGAGCCCATCCCTCCCATCGGGGAGGGGGGACCGGCGAAGCCGGTGGGTGGGGGCTAGCCGACGTCACCGCGGCACGTACTTGCCCCGATGGAACCGCACCCCGTCATGCGCCAGCATGCGCGCCATGGCGACGACGCGTTCGACCAGCTCGGGTGCGTCGGAGACGAACTCCACCCAAGCATAGTCGCGCCCCGACGCACGGTCGTGCGAGAACCGGATGCCGACGCTGGCGCGCTTGCGCACGCTCACATCGCCGCGCTCGAGCAGGCGGCGCAGTTCGGCAATGAAGACGCGGCCATCGTCGAGCGTCAGGCACATCTCGAGGTCGCGCCAGGTTTCGCGCTTGCGGAAGTAGAGCCATTCGAGCAGGCCCTCGAACGGCAGATGCCGCCACGGCGCGAGAATACGGAAACCGCGATCGACCTGCAGTTTTCTGCGGCGCAGCCGCGCCGCGAGGAATAGCCGCTGGAACAGGTATGGCAGGCCGCGGAACGGCGCGACCGAAGGCGCCGCGCCGGACACCGGGCCGTCGACGCGGTTGACGTGATAAACCAGCAGCCGGTGGTAGTGCGGGTACCATTGGATGGTGGTGGCAAAGTCCGCGTGGAAGCCGCCCTCGAGATAGGAGTCGAGCGCCTCTTCGCTCTCCCATTCCATGCGGTTGCTGAGCCAGCCGGTCGGCTCGCAGCGGAAGGTGAGTTCGGTGAGGATGAAGCGGCTGTCGCGCGCCCTGAGCTCGGCCCACAGCGCATCGTCGCGCGCCGAGACGAGCTCCTCGCCGGTCTCGTCGAGATAGCGGATTTCCTCGATCAGATCATAGACCGAGAAGTAAGCGCTGCTCGAACCATGCACGTCGACGAAGAAGCAGGCGCCGGCCGAAATGCCGAGGAATTCGGGAAGCGTCGCAAGCTGCAATCCGTGTGCGTCGAGATGATCGCAGATTTCGTTGAGGCGCGTGCCGGCCTTGACCCGCAGGCGGCTATCCGCGAGCGAGACAATCCCGCTGTAGCCGCTCATCGCGAGGCGATCGTCGGCATGCGGTGTGTTGAACCAGAGGTGGTAGCCCTGCCCGTGCGTGCGGAACGGTTCGGGCGAGTTAAGCCGCTCGCGCAGCGCCTCGAGCGAATTCGGCGCGGCATGATTAGGCTTGCGCGCAAAATAGCCCGCCAGCGGCCGGTCGGGGCGGAAGCCGGTGGCCGCGATCAGCTTGTCGTTGTTGATCGCGACATCGCGCCCGAAGAACCACAGCGTCGAGGGGATGAAGCGCGCCACGCTCCGCATCAGCCAGTCGGGCACGAACAGCGGGCGATGGTCGGTGAGCGTGCCGACCTGCCGGAAGTAATCCTCGCTCGGAGTGTTGACCGTGCCGATGTTGAAGATGTCGTTGGTCACGCCCTTGTCGATCAGCGTTGTGATCTGCCGGCTGAGATCATCGACCTGCACCAGATTCATGGTGCGCCCGCCGACCCCGACGGTCACCCGTCGCGACGCTGCGACCACGCCCTCCGACCACGCCATGCCCGGCCCCATCACCACCGTCGGGCGGACGATCAGATAGCCGATACCGGCTTTCGTGCAGGCCGCGATCACCTCGCGCTCGGATTCGATCTTGAGCCGCGTGTAGTCGTCCTCGCGCGGCGTCAGCACCAGCTCCTGGTCTTCGCGATATCCCGCGGCATCGACCGGGTCGGTGCCCGCGTAAACCACCTGCGAACTCACAAAGACATAAAACTTGCACCGCCCTTTCACCGCGTTTTCGAGGATTTCACTGTTCATCGCGCGGTTGACGCGGAGGAAATCGCGGCCTTTGGCCTTGGCATCGAGCGCGCAATGGACGACGCAATCTGCCCCTGCAAGGGCCGCGGCCAATGCCGGTTTGTCGGCGAACGCGACGCTGCGCTGGCCGCCGGCCGACTGTCGCGGCGTGCGGACGATGCCGGTGACCTCGTGCCCGGCGCTCAGCGCCGTCATCAGGCTGCGTCCGATGCCCCCCGCTGCACCGGTCAGAACGATCCTCACAGGGTTCCCCTGCTCCTGGCCCCGCGGGCACCAAACACTGCCAGGCCCCAAAATGAAAGGGCCGCCCGGAGGCGGCCCGAAACAGCAGGCGCTGATGCAGCCTTATTTCTTCTTGCCGGCGTTCGACACCGCGGGAGTCATCCCGGCGGTGGCGAGCACCTTCGGCTTTTCCTTCTTGGGCTTCTTGGTTTCTTTGTTGGACTTCATCTGGCTTTTGGCCATCGTCTCTCTCCCGAGCTTGGAGACCGGGCCCATGCCCGGCAAATCACACACAAATAGCTAGGCCGACAATTGTGGCCGCACAAGAGCGTGCGCGCCGCCTGCGGGCAGGTTTTGCACCGCCCGGCGAACTAGAGTTCTATTTCACCAGGCTGCATCTGCCCTGTGGGCCGAGCCGGTCGATGGCGCGCGGATCGCAGCCGGTGAGCAGGAACACCGTCCAGTCGTTCTCGTCGCCGTAGAACGTGTTGCGGTCGACCTCGCTGCGGACGCCCTTGACGGTGCCGGTCTGCGTCCACTGCCAGAAGGTCCAGCGGCGATTGTTGTAGCGCTCATGCGGTTCGGCGGCGGTCGAGCGCAGCCAGAACGCATTGTCGAAATGCTCGCCCTCGAGGATGTCGCGGTGGAAGGCGATGTCGGTATAGATGATGGGCATTTTGCCGGTGTGTTTTTCCATCACGGCCAGCATCGTGCGGACTTTCTCGAGGATGTCGGCCTTGCCCCATTTGTTTTTGCAGCTCGAATGGTTGTTCCATTCGAGATCGAGCACCGGCGGCAGCGCCGTCGGATCGTCGGGGACGTTGTTGACGAACCAGCGCGCCTGTTCGGCGGCGGTCGAGCACCAAGTCATGAAGTGATAGACGCCATGCGCCATGCCCGAGGCGCGGGCGCGCTTCCAGTTGTCGCGGAAGGCGGGGTCGACGTAATCCTTGCCCTCGGTGCCCTTCATGTAAACGAAGCGCACGCCCGAGGCGTAAACCGAGTTGAAGTCGATGGCGCCCTGGTAACGCGCCACGTCGATCCCCTGGATCGGCATGGCCCGTGCTCGCGCCACGCCCGGATGCGGGCGGTTGTCGCCATGGATCGGCGCCCCCACCTGGCTGACATTGCGCTCGGTGCGATATTCCGCCGGGCTGCGCGCGCAGGCCGATAGCGCAACGAGCGCCAGAACGACGAAGAGCCCATTGATGAAATGGGCCGGGCGAAGGGACGGGACCGGCAAATACATGGGATTTGAGTCAACATGGCCCGCTTAATGAAATCTTGCGCTAACCCTTTGAAATCGCGGCATGGTTAACGCGCGAGACCGGCCTCCGACGGCCGCGTTTCAGGCATCGTTCTGCAAATGTTCTTGCGAGGGGCCGGGGATTATGTATTTGACAAACCCACAGTTCACGCCTATCTTTAACGGACAGGAGCAAGCCAATGTCCGTTCTCAGCAAGTCCTACTTTCACGATGAAGCCGCCGCCTTCGCCCATGTCGAGGCGCTGCTCTGGGCCGATGGTCGCGTTTGCCCGCACTGTGGAACGGTCGATCA
>JBKJTB010000311.1:0-10436 GCA_046594305.1 Devosia sp.
CAGAATTGGCAGGAAGGTAACGAGCACGACAAACATCGCGACCACGTTGGTGACGGGACGCTGGCGCGGGCGGATCAGTTCTTCGAGCATCCAGAGCGGCAGGGTCTGCTGCTGGCCGGCGGTGAAGGTGGTGACGATCACTTCGTCAAAGCTCAGCGCGAAGGCGAGCATGCCGCCCGCCAGCAGCGCCGTGCCGATATTGGGCAGGATGACGTGGCGGAAGGTCTGGAAGCCGTCGGCGCCGAGATCCATCGAGGCCTCGACCAGCGATTGCGAGGTGCGGCGGAAGCGGGCGACAGCGTTGTTGTAGACGACGACGATGCAGAACGTGGCGTGGCCCAGAACGATGGTCCAGGTCGAGAACGGAATGTCGAACAGGCTGAACGCCGAGCGCAGGGAAATGCCGGTGATGATGCCGGGCAGCGCAATGGGGAGGATCACCAGCAGCGAGATGACCTCGCGGCCGAAGAACTTGCTGCCCGAGACGGCCGCGGCGCAGAGCGTGCCGAGCACGAGGGCGATGGCGGTCGAGATGGCCGCAACCTGCACCGACAGGGTCAGCGCCTGCCAGATATCGACGCGAGCCCAGGCGACGGCGAACCATTTGAGCGTCAGCCCCGGCGGCGGCCACTGGAAGCTCTTCTCTTCGGTGGTGAAGGCATAGACGAAGATCAGCAGTAGCGGCAGCAGCAGGAAGGCGAGGCCGAGGACGGCCGCGAGCGTCAGCGCCCAGCTCGGTCTTTGGCCGCCGGCATCAGAGCGCATCGAACGCTCCTGCCTTGCGGGCACCCCAGAGGTAGAGGCCCATGATGACGATGGGGACGACGGTGAAGGCGGCTGCGAGCGGGATGTTTCCGGCGGTACCTTGTTGTGTGTAGACGGCCTGGCCGATGAACAAGCGGCCATTCCCGACAATCTGCGGGATGATGTAGTCGCCCAGTGTCAGCGAAAACGTAAAGATCGACCCCGCGACGATACCCGGCAGCGCCAGCGGGAAGATGACGTGGCGGAAGGTGGTCAGCGGCGGCGCGCCGAGATCGGCGGCGGCATCAATGAGATTGGCGGGCACGCGCTCGACCGCCGCCTGGATCGGAAGGATCATGTAGGGCAGCCAGATGTAGAGGAAGACGAAGAAGGTGCCGATGTAGCTAAAGCTCAGCGAATTGCCGCCGATCACGGGGATCGCGAGGATGGCGTCGAGCGCGGGCGAAATGTGGAGCTGCTCGAAAATCCACGTGACGATCCCCTCCTTGGCGAGGATCAGCTTCCACGCGTAGACTTTCACCAGATAGCTCGACCAGAGCGGCAGCATCACCGCCAGGTAGAACACCGCTTTCCAGCGGCCCTTCGCATAGCGCGCAGCGAAATAGGCAATCGGGAAAGCGACGATGGCAGACGCGATGGTGACCAGCACCGACATCGTCACGGTGCGGAGGATGATGTCGAGATTTTGCGGCTTGAACAGCTCGGCGTAGGTCGCGAGCGTCGGCTCGTAGACGATCTTGCCGGAGAAATCGTCGAGCCGGAAGAAGCTCTGCAGCAGCAGCGTGAACAGCGAGCCGAGGTAGACGATGCCGAGCCAGAGTGCGGCCGGCGTCAACATCAGGAAGACGAACAGTTTTGGCCGGCGCCAGAACAGATCGCTCAGCCCGCCGAACAGACCGCCGCGTCCCGGCAGGATCGCCGCCTCGGCGCTCATGCGGGCTCCATCAGATGCAGCGCATCCGTGGCGAAGCCGAGCGTGACCTTGGCGCCTTCGGGCGGGACCGTCTCGTTGGAGGGCACCGAGGCGTGAAGCATGGTGCCGTTGAGATCGATGAGGAGGCGCACGACGGGACCGAGATAGCTGCGCGAGACGATCGTGCCCGTCAGGTGCGAGACACTACTGCCGGCGGCCATCAAATGAATGGCTTCGGGGCGAAGGCTGGCCCAGCGCCGCTCACCGACGATCGAGGCGACGAAATCGGGATTGAGGACGTTCGAGGAGCCGACGAAATCGGCGACGAAGCGCGACTGCGGGCGCTTGTAGATTTCCTCGGGCGTGCCGATCTGCTGCACCTTGCCGTCGTTGAACACGGCGACGCGGTCGGCCATCGACAGGGCCTCGCCCTGATCGTGGGTGACGAAGATGAAGGTGATGCCGAGCGACTTCTGCAGAGCCTTCAACTCGTCCTGCATCGACTCGCGCAGCTTGAGATCGAGGGCGCCAAGCGGTTCGTCGAGCAACAGCACCTTCGGCTTGTTGACGATGGCGCGGGCAAGCGCGACGCGCTGCCGCTGACCGCCCGAGAGCTGGCCGGGCTTACGCGCCCCGTAGCCGCCAAGGCGCACCATCTCGAGGGCGATCTCGGCCTGCTTGCGGCGCTCGGTCTTGCCGACATTTTTCAGCATCAGCGAGAAGGCGACATTGTCGAGCACGTTGAGGTGCGGGAACAGCGCGTAGTCCTGGAACACCGTGTTGACGTTGCGCCGGTAGGGCGGCACGCCCTCGGCCGTTTCGCCGAAGATCTCGATGTGACCGGCGGTCGGCTGCTCGAAGCCGGCGATGAGACGGAGGCATGTCGTCTTGCCCGAGCCCGATGGTCCGAGCATGGCGAAGAACTCGCCGGGCGCGACTTCGAGATCGACCTCGTCCATAGCGCGAACGGTGCCGAAATGGCGCGAGACTTTCTGGAGGGAAACGGCAGCGGTCATGGGCTTGCCTGAAACGGAGGAAATGGGGACGGCCAGGCCGCCCCCATCCCGAGAGTCTATCAGCCGCCCATCACGCCGATATAGTCGGAAACCCAGCGCGAGTAGGGCACGCAGGCATCGGCCTGAGTGGCGCACTTGGCGGTGGGGGTCTTCCAGAACTTGATCTGCTCGAAATTGTCGAAGCCGTTGTAGGCGCAGCCTTCGTCGGTCAGCAGTTCGTTGCCTTTGCAGGCCGCGGGTACAACGGGGACCGAGCCGAACCAGTAGGCGACGTCGCCCTGGACCTTGGGCTGGAGCGAATGCTCCATCCACAGATACGCGCAGTTGGGATGCGGTGCATTGGCGGCGAGCATGGTGGTGTCGGCCCAGCCGGTGGCGCCTTCGGCCGGAATGGTCGAGGCGATCGGGGCTTCGGCGAGCTGGAGCGCGCCGACCTGATACGGCCACGAGCCAGAAGCGACGACACCTTCGGTGGTGAAGTCGTCGATCTGCACCGCGGCATCATGCCAGTAGCGGCCGATGAGCTTGCGCTGCGCCTTCAGTACATCGAGCACCGCGGCGTATTGGGCCTCGTTGAGTTCGTAGGGGTCCTTGATGCCGAGCGAGGGATCCTTGGTCATCAGGTAGGTCGCGGCGTCGGCGACGTAGATGGCGCCGTCATAGGCCTGGACGCGGCCGGTATTGGGCTTGCCGTCGGGCAGGTTCATTTCCTCGAACACGACGTTCCAGCTGGTGGGCGCCTCGGGGAACGTGTTGGTGTTGTACATCAGGACGTTCGGGCCCCACTGATAGGGGACGCCGTATTGCTTGCCGTCGACGTTGTACCAGGCGGCGCCCTTGAGCCGCTCGTCGACGCTGGCGTAGCTGGGGACCCGCGAGACGTCGATCGGCTGGACCGTGCCGCCGGCCACGAGGCGGAGCGACGCGTCGCCGGAGGCGGTGACGAGGTCGAAGCCGCCGCCGTTCATCAGGGTGACCATTTCGTCGGACGTGGCGGCGGTCTTTACGCTGACCTTGCAGCCGGTGTCCGTTTCGAACTGGGTGACCCAGTCGATGGTCGGATCGCTTTCGCCGCGCTCGATGTAACCAACCCAGGCGATGATCGAAACCTCGCCCTCGCCTTTCATATCCTGCGCGAATGCCGCACCGTTCATCGCCAGCATGGCGGTGATGGCCACACCTGCCCTCAAAGTGGATTTCATGGTGGTTCTCCCTGCTACGGGAGCCGGGCTGTCGCGCCGCGGCATTCCCTTGGCTGGGAGCGTATCCGGGTTGTTAACAATCGCAAATTTATTTGGCCGAAGGGAAATATCGGAAATTCCGATACCTCATTGCCGCTGTCGCGCCGCGACCTGGGCCTGGGCGATGCCGATGAAGTCGCGGGCGGACTGGGGGAGCGAGGAACCGCGACGCCAGACCATACCGACTTGCACCACCGGCAGGGCACCGGAGATGTCGCGGCTTTCGATACGGTCGCCTTCGAGCGACCACGGGCGGTAGACCAGATCGGGCAGGAGCGCGATGCCGGCGCCGGTGGCGACGAGGCTGCGCACCGCTTCGACCGAGCGGGTGCGGAAGGCGACATGCGGCTTGGCGCCCAGCGCCGAGAGCAGCTTGCCGGTGTTTTCCTCGGTTTCGTCGACGGTGAGCATGATGAGCGGCTCCGAGGACAGGTCGGAGAGCGCGATGCTTTCGGCGGCGGCCAGGCGATGGCCGAGCGGGAGCCACAGGCGATAGGGCGAGGTTTCGAAGATCTCGGCCTGCAGGGCGTTGCGGTCGCGGAGGTTGGAGATGACCATGACCGCCACGTCGAGCTCACCGCCGATCAGCAGATGCTCGAGATAATCGCCATTGTCCTCGATGGCCGAGACGTCGACGCCGGGATAGGCCCTGCGGAACCGCGCGAGGAGGTCGGAGAGGACGTAGCCAGCGACCAATGAGGTGACCCCAAGCGACAGATGGCTGGGCGGCGCGGCCTCCTCCCCGATGAACGAGCGGCGGGCGTCCTGCACGTCGGCGAGGATGCGGTTGGCGTGGCGGTAGAACTGGTGGCCCTTGTGGGTGATCGTGAGGCCACGCCGGTGGCGCTCGAACAGGGTCACGCCGAGGTCGGATTCGAGTTCCTTGATCGCCTCGGTGACCGCCGACTGGCTGATCGACAGGCTCTGCGCGGCGCCTGAAACGGTCCCCTCCTCCGCGACAGCGATGAAATACTGGAGCTGCCGGAGGGTGAAGGCCATCGACGGACCTAGATCCCTTCTAGCGACTTCTTAATCCGCAGGACCGCTTCCGTTAGGGCCTCATCGACAGATGAAAACTTGGAAAATGAACGCAAGTCGTCAGCCGCGAACTGTATCTGAGACAGCGGGGTAAGTTTCCATGCACAGTCTCGCACCAGTATAGGAATTACCATAGCTTCACCTGCGTCGGCTCGCTCCAACGACCGCTCCAATTCCTTGTCGTAGCAGAACTCGGATTGCAAAAAGTCCGCACTAATTAGCAGCACCACGACGTCAGCTTGCTCGAGCTCTCGATATATCCGCGCCTCCCACCTTTCACCCGCGCGAATCTCTCCATCGTGCCAAATCGCGATATCCTTGGCTCGCACGAGAGGCGCGAGGTGAGACACCAGCTTCTTGCAGATGTCGCGATCGACGTGCGGGTACGAGATAAATACTCGAAGCGGCTCAGGAGCGTCCTGCTTACCAGTCAGACTTAGATGTGCTCCCGGGCCTTTGTGACCCTTCACTTTACCGTTTTGAATATGAAGAGCCCGATACTTCTCATACTTTTCATTCGCCCAACCCAGTGCCCCAATTAGAGCAGCCTTCGATACGCCCCCGCCCTGCTTCCGGGCGAGTCTGGCAATGGTATTGAGAAACCTCTGTTCGTCAGTCGGCTTCGGCATGCTTCCCCCAATCCGTCTAGTACAGACACAATTAGCTCGCTAAGGTCTCCACCGGGAAGCGGCTTGGCGAACTAGGGTACCCACGACTTTGTCCATCAAAGCCGCGATCTATCATCTCACGCACTATACCTATGACCGGCCGGTGTTCCTGGCGCCGCAGATCATCCGGCTGAAACCAGCGCCGCACAGCAAGACCAAGGTGCTGAGCCACTCGCTCAAGGTCAATCCACCCAACCATTTCGTCAATCTGCAGCAGGACCCGTACGGCAACTGGCTGAGCCGGCATGTGTTTCCGGAGCCGGTGAGCGAACTCAAGATCGAGGTCGACCTCGTCGCCGACATGACGATCTACAATCCTTTCGACTTCTTCGTCGAGGAAGAGGCGGAGATCTGGCCGTTCCAGTATCCCGAGGATCTGCGTGAGGATCTCTCGATCTATATGAAGCCGGATCGGGCTGGACCGCTGCTGGCGCAGTTCCTCGCGGGCTTCGACCAGACGCCGCGCAACACCGTCAACTTCGTCACCGAGCTGAACAGCTATCTGCAAAACAGTGTCGGATACATCGTGCGGCTCGAGACGGGCGTGTTCGAGCCAGAGGAAACGTTGCAAAAGGCGGTAGGAAGTTGCCGCGATTCCGGCTGGCTTCTGGTGCAAGCGCTGCGGCATCTCGGGTTCGCGGCGCGGTTCGTATCGGGATATCTGATCCAGTTGAAGCCGGATCTGGTGTCGCTCGACGGACCGGCGGGGACAGACCACGATTTCACCGATCTGCACGCCTGGTGCGAGGTGTACCTGCCGGGCGCCGGTTGGATCGGGCTCGATCCGACCTCGGGGCTGCTGACGGGCGAGAGCCACATTCCGCTGGCGGCGACACCGCATTACCGCAACGCGGCGCCGATCTCGGGCGCGTTCACCGCGGTCGGGCAGGTCAACACCAGCTTCGCCTTCGACATGAAGGTGACGCGCGTCGCGGAACATCCGCGGATCACCAGGCCCTTCTCGGACGAGAGCTGGGCGCGGCTCCACGCTCTTGGCCACAGGGTCGATGCGGTATTGCAGCAGAACGACGTTCGGCTGACCATGGGCGGCGAGCCGACATTTGTGTCGATCGACGATTTCGAGAGCGGCGAGTGGAACACGGACGCGGTGGGGCCGACCAAGCGCGCCCGCGCCGACGCACTGATCCGAAGATTGCGCGAAAAGATCGCGCCGGGCGGCTTCCTGCACTATGGGCAGGGCAAATGGTATCCCGGCGAGACGCTGCCGCGCTGGACATTCTCGCTGTACTGGCGCCGCGATGGCCAGCCGGTGTGGCGAGACGAGACGCTGGTGGCCAAGGAAGCCCAGCAGACCGGCGCTACGCCTGAAATCGCGGCGAAGTTCATGGCGACATTCGCCGGCAATCTCGGTCTAACGGGCGAGACGGTGGACGCAGCTTATGAGGATCCGGGCGAGTGGTTGCTGAAGGAAGCGCAACTGCCGAGCAACGTCGATCCGTCGAACTCCGAACTGGCTGACCCCGAGGCCCGATCGCGCATGGCAAAAGTATTCGAGCACGGGCTGACAAAACCCACCGGTTACGTGCTGCCGGTGCAGCGCTGGAACGCCATTGCAGCGCAGACCCGCTGGGTCAGCGAAAAATGGAAGACACGGCGCGGCAAACTGTTCCTCGCGCCGGGCGACTCGCCGGCCGGATACCGGCTGCCACTCACGTCGCTGAAGCACATCCCCGCGACATCCTACCCCCATGTCGTGCCGCGCGACCCGATGCGGCCAGTTGGCGATCTGCCGCCGCCCGACGATTTGCTGCGCGCCAAGGCATTGCCGACGGCCTCGTTCACCGCGGATGCCGGCAATCAGCAGGATCGCGCCGAGCAGGTGATTTCGGAGATCGAAGGCGAGGTCCGCACGGCCGTGACGGTCGAAGTGCGCAACGGGCACCTCTGCGTCTTCCTGCCGCCGGTCGAAGAACTCGAGGACTATCTCGAACTCGTCGCGGCGGCTGAGGAATCCGCGAAAGCCGTGGGTCTGCCGGTCAAGATCGAGGGCTATCCGCCGCCGTTCGACCCGCGGCTCAACGTCATCCGCGTGGCGCCCGATCCGGGTGTGATCGAGGTCAACATTCATCCGGCGGCGAACTGGGACGAAGCGGTCGCGACGACCGAGACGGTGTACGAGGAAGCGCGGCTCAGCCGGCTGGGCGCCGACAAGTTCATGATCGACGGCAAGCATGTGGGCACCGGTGGCGGCAACCACGTGGTGATCGGCGGCGCAACGCCGTCGGACTCGCCGTTCCTCAGGCGGCCCGATCTGCTGAAGAGTTTTGTGCTGCAGTGGCAGCATCACCCGTCGCTCTCCTATCTTTTCTCCGGCATGTTCATCGGCCCCACCTCGCAGGCACCGCGCTTCGACGAGGCGCGCCATGATTCGCTGTACGAACTGGAGATGGCGATCGCACAGGTTCCGGCACCGGGACAGGGTACGCCTCCCCTGCCCTGGCTGGTCGACCGCCTGTTCCGCAATCTCCTGGTCGACGTCACCGGCAACACGCATCGCAGCGAAATCTGCATCGATAAACTCTATTCGCCGGACGGACCGACGGGGCGGCTTGGCCTCGTCGAGTTCCGCGGCTTCGAGATGCCACCCAATGCGCGCATGAACCTGGCGCAACAATTGCTGGTGCGGGCGCTGGTGGCGCGGTTCTGGACCAGCCCCATCGACGGCAAATTCGTGCGCTGGGGCACCACGCTGCACGATCGCTTCATGCTGCCGCATTTCATCTGGGAAGACTTCCTCGACGTGCTCGCCGACCTCAAGCAGAACGGCTTCGATCTCGATGCGGAGTGGTTCGCGGCGCAGCACGAGTTCCGCTTCCCGTTCTGCGGCGAAGTCGAATATGCGGGGATGAAGCTGACGCTCAACCAGGCGCTCGAGCCGTGGAACGTGATGGGCGAACAGGGCGAATCGGCGGCACCGTGCGCTTCGTCGACAGTTCGGTCGAGCGGCTGCAGGTGAAACTCGAGGGCACCAACCCCGAACGCTACATCGTGACCTGCAATCGTCGCCGAGTGCCGCTGACCGCGACGGGGATCGCAGGGACGTCGGTGGCCGGCGTGCGCTACAAGGCGTGGCAGCCGGCGAGCGGCATGCATCCGGCGCTGCCGGTCAATTCGCCGTTGACCTTCGACATCTACGACACATGGACGAAGCGCTCGATCGGCGGCTGCGTCTATCACACGGCGCACCCCGGCGGCCGCAACTACGAGACGTTCCCGGTCAACGGCAACGAGGCCGAGGCGCGGCGCCTGTCGCGGTTCATCGCCGAGGGGCATACGCCGGGCGGATTTGTGCCGGGGCCGGAGGAGGTTTCGGGAGAGTTCCCGCTGACGCTGGATTTGAGGCGGCCCGGATATTGACGGGCTAGCCGCCGATGCTTACTGTTACATGTAACAGGAGTCGACCATGGGAACGCCGGTAAATCAGAGAGTTCAAAAGCGCCGGGAGGCGATGCGAGCCGCAGGATTGCGGCCCGTTCAACTTTGGCTTCCGGACACCCGCGATCCAAAGTTTAGAGCTCAGATGGATCGAGAGGCTCGTCTGATTAATGAAGCTGACGCGAAGGACACCTGGCTACAGGCTTTCATGGATGAGACTTGGCGGGAGACGCTTGCCGATATCGAGGAGCTTGAGGCCAAGGACAACCAGGCGAAAAACAAGGAATGAGGCGCGGCGACGTCGTCGTGGCGGCAGGCGATGGGGACTACGGCAAGCCTCGACCGATGGTCGTGGTACAATCAGATACCGCCGAAAAGTTCGACACGATTGCGGTCGCGCTGATTACGACAACGCTACTCGAAGCGCCGAATACACGACCAAGTATCAGCCCTTCGACCACCAACGGCTTGCGCGAAATGTCCGAGGTGATGATAGACAAAATCCAGCCCGTCAGACGGGCAAAAGTGGGGGCGGTGATCGGTCGGCTGAGCGATGATGACATGGACCGTGTGACCCGGAGCCTCGCTACCTTCCTGGGCATCGCGGATTGAGGGCGGCGCTGTTGAGCATCGCCTCCGAATCCCCTTGCGATCAAACTCACTTCCGATAGCCATGCTTTAATGGACAAGCGGAATCAGCGTCAGACTCCGAACAAGCCAGCTCGCCCCGGCATCGCGGCAGGCTACACGCTGCTATCCGGCATTCCCGACGAGATGATGGATGCCGAGGGCAAGATCAGGCCAGGCTGGACCGATCTGCTGGCAGGGTTCGATGAACTCGGACCTGAGGGGCTGACGGCGCGGTTCGAGCGGGCCGATCAGTATCTGCGCGACGCCGGCGTGTTCTACCGCAAATATGACGGCGCGGCGGGCAAGGAGCGGGCGTGGCCGCTGGCGCATGTGCCGCTCATCATCGACGAGAGCGACTGGGCGCACATCACGCGCGGCCTCGTGCAGCGCGCCGAAGTGCTCGAAAAACTGCTGGCGGATATCTATGGCGACAATCATCTGGTGGCGCGCGGCGTGCTGCCGCCGGAGCTGATTGCGCGCAACCCGGAATTCCTGCGGCCGGTGGTCGGGATCAAGCCGGCGAGTGGACATTACCTCCACTTCTGCGCCTTCGAACTGGGGCGCGGACCGGACGGCGGCTGGTGGGTGCTGGGCGACCGCACGCAGGCGCCGTCAGGTGCCGGCTTTGCGCTCGAGAACCGCGTGGCGACGACGCGGGCGCTGAGCGACATTTATTCGCGCATGCATGTGCATCGGCTCGCGGGCTTTTTCCGCGACTTCCGCGACGCGCTCAATGGCGAGGCGCGGAAGAACGATGGGCGCGTCGGTA
>JBKJTB010000104.1:0-5874 GCA_046594305.1 Devosia sp.
ATCGAAGGCTGCCTTGTAGCTTCCCGGGGTGGAGCCGTCAAAAAGGGGATGGGGCGCAGCCGGGGAGACTGCGCCCCTCAGAAAAGGCGGGATCCTTCTGGATGTCGCCTTGAGAACCGGCCGCACCAATGGGGGATTGCGCGGCCGGAAGGTGATGTTGTGTCAGAAGGGCAGGATGGCGTCGGCGATCTGCTGGCCGTAGCGCGGCTGCTGGACGTCGGTGATCTGGCCGCGGCCGCCGTAGGCGATGCGGGCCTCGGCGATTTTCTCGGAGAAGATCGTGTTGTCCGACTGGATGTCCTCGGGCCGCACAATGCCGGCGACGATGAGGTCGCGGATCTCGAAGTTGACGCGCACTTCCTGGCGGCCCTCGATCACGAGGTTGCCGTTGGGCAGCACCTGGGTGACGACCACCGCCACATTGGTCTGCAGGCTCTCGCTGCGGTTCACCGACCCGTTGCCGCCGTCGGTCATGCTACCGCCGGTCGAGATGCCGCCGGTTGCGTCGAGATCGATGCCGGGGACTTTTGTGCCGAACACCGAGCCGAGCGAGGTGCCGACGCTGGCCTCGTTGCCGGCGCTGCGCTTGCGTGCCGTGGCGTTCGAGATTTTTGCGCTGTCGTCGATGGTGACGATGACGGTGAGGATGTCGCCGATGCGGTGGGCGCGCTGGTCCTTGAAGAAGCCGCGGGCTTCGTTGGAGAACAGCGAGTTGGGCTGGTAGCTCGCCGGCACGATTTCGGGCATCGGCATGTTGACCGCCCGGTAGCCAGGCTGCGCCGTCGGATTCTCGATGGCGGTGAGCTTGGGGGCCTCGCCAACGCGGGAGAGCTGGTCGAGGCTGGCGCAACCGGCAAGCAGGCCGACCGCGGCGAGCGTGGAGAGGAGTTTGAACAGGTTCATCGGTGCTCTCCTAGAGGCCGGCGACGGTGGTTGCGGTGACGATCTCGACGGCGCCGTCGGAGCGGGCGACGCCACGGAGGATTTTCTTGGTGACGGTGTTGAGCACGTCGACGGGTTCGCCGATTGCTGCTGTGGTCAGCGCCGTGCCCTTGATGGTGAGAGTCATCGGGCCGGATTTGAGCACGACGGTCACCAGCGAGTTGCGCGTCACCACTTTTGGGTCGGCGACGTCGGTTGCCTTGAGCATGATGCCGCCGCGGGCCTGGCGGACGAGCTGCTTGCCGATCAGCTGGGAGAGGTCGGCATAGCCGCCAGCATCTGCGGTGGCGAGCGGCACCGAGGCAAACTCGAAATCGCTCTGCTTGAGCACGGTGCCGGAGGGCAGGGTGGCCGCAAGGCGCGGCGCCTCGGTCATCAGCTGGATGGAGCCGTCGAGATCAACCGGCTGGTCGAGGCCCGCGATCGTGAAGCGCGCCGAGAACGCGCCGTTGCCCGGCGTGTAGCGCAGGCTGACGAGGTTCGCGGGATTGGCGACGGCCTCGGCGTTGAAACTCACCTCGGAGATTGCGAAGTGCAACTCGGCGGTGACGTCGCCCGAGGTAATGCCACGGCGGGCGAGGTCGGCGTCGATCAGGCCGTCGAGCATCGCGGCGTCGACCAGGGTCGAGGCCCGCATTACCCGCACCCGGGTGAAGCCGACATTCTCGAAGTCGGTGAGGCCGACCAGGGCGGCGGCGCGTTCGACGTCGGCTAGTGCCACGACGCCGGTCGTTCCGGGCTGGGGGGCCATGAAGATACCGGTTTCGGCAAGGTTGCCCGCATCGTCGAACATGTCGCCGATGGTGACGATCGCCTTGTTGACCGTGATGTCGCCCTTGAGCGTCGGGCTGGCGAGCGCCGTCGAGGCGGAGAGAAGGGTTGCGAGCAGGGTGAGGGCGAGTGTGGTTTTCATCATCTATCTCCTCAGCGCAGCTGGCTCGTGGCCTGCAGCATCTCGTCGGCGCCGGAGATGACGCGGGCGTTCATTTCGTAGGCGCGCTGGGCCGCGATCAGATCGGCGATCTCGGTCACCGGATTGACGTTGGCGCTTTCGAGGTAACCCTGGAGCACGCTGCCCATGCCGCCGGTGTTTGGGGTGCCGGCCTGTGGTGCGCCGCTGGCGGCGGTCTCGACGAAGTTGTTCTCGCCGGCCGATTCGAGGCCTTCCTTGTTGACGAAGCGATAGAGCTGGAGCTGGCCGAGCTGCGTCGGTGAGCTATCGGTGCCGACAAATGCCTGCACGATGCCGTCGGCGCTGATCGACAGGCCGTTGGCGTCCTCGGGGATCGTGATGCCGGGCTGCACCTGGTAACCGTCGACGTTGACGAGCAGGCCAGTGGAGTCGCGTTCGAACGAACCGTCGCGGGTATAGCCGGTGCGGCCATCGGGCATCTGCACGGCGAAGAAGCCCTCGCCGCGGACGGCGACGTCGAGCTCCTTCTCGGTCGGTGTCACGGTGCCCTGGGACATGATGCGCGGGGTGGCTGCGGTCTTGACGCCCGAGCCGATCTCGATGCCGACCGGCGCCTGCGTGCCCTGGTCCGACGTGGTCGAGCCGGCCCGGCGGTAGGCCTGGTAGAGCAAATCCTGGAACTCTGCGCGCTGCCGCTTGTAGCCGGTGGTGCGCATGTTCGCGATGTTGTTGGAGATGATTTCGACGTTTCGCTCCTGGGCCGCCATGCCGGTGGACGCGATGTAGAGAGCTTTCATCAGGTGTTCCTCCGGTTACGCCCGAACATCGCCGAGGCGCTGGATAGCGCCGCTACGCAGTTCGTCTTGTTTCTGCATCAGGCTCGCGAGCGACTGGTAGGCACGCTGCACGCGGATCATGGTGGTGATCTCGGTGACGCCCGAGACGTTGGACTTCTCGATCGCGCCCTGCATGATCCGTGTCGTCACCGGCGCATCGCCGGCGGGACCCGAGAAGTAATTGTCACCCTCGCGGGCCAGGATCTGCGGGTCGGTGAACTGAGCGATGGCGAGCTTGCCCTTGCTGCCATTGTTGGTGGCAACCGTGCCGTCCGTCCCGATGGTGATATCGGTGTCGCTCTCGTCGAAGTTGATCGGGCCTGAACTGCCCAGCACGGCATTGCCGTTGAGATCGACGAGGGTGCCTTCGGCATTGATCGCGAGTGCGCCGCTGCGCGTATAGCGGGTGCCGGCACCGGTCTCGACCGTGAGGAAGCCGTCGCCCATCAGTGCGACGTCGAGCGGATTGCCGCTCTGCTCGACCGAGCCGGGGCTCATGTCGTGCATGGTCGACCAGTCCTGTGTGAAATGCACCTGGCGGTCGAGCCCGGCGAAGTCGTTATCGCGGGCGACCGGCATCAGATAGTCCTCGAACAGAATGTCCGACGACTTGAATCCGGTGGTGTTGATGTTCGCGATATTGTTCGCGACGACATCCATCTGGTGCTGCAACGCGATCTGTCGCGAGAGCGAAACAAGCTGCGCGTTTTCCATGCGCAAAATCCCCGTCGTAATTCCCCGAAGCCTTGCGACCTCCCCAGGCCGCGCCGCTCCGCCGTTAACGTTGCAGAAACCGTGCCAAGTCAAAAAAACCAGCGTTCTCAATGCTGTCGCAGTTTTGCCCCGATCGAGACGGCAGGTGATCCGCACCGGGCGGCAACAAAGCACCCGGCAATTTCTGCCGGTTTGGTGCGCGCTGGTAAGGGATCGTTAACCATCGGACGCTTAGCTCTCATGGAGAGCCGGAATCGTCCGGAAATGCGGGGGTTTGGCCATGGCTGCAGAAGCCGAAGCCGAGGTCGAAGACGGCGAGGGGCAGCCGGCGAAGCGCGGCATCCCCAAACGCCTGATCATTATTGCCGCCGCCGGACTGATCGTCCTGCTCGCGGCTGGAGCGGGACTCTACTTCTTCGTCTTCGCAGGCCGATCGGCGACCGCCGATGCTGCGAAGTCGCAGGCCCTGATGGCCCCCGAGACCTTCATCTTCAACCTGCCGGCGATGACGGTCAATCTCAACGACGATGGCGCCGAGGGCGACCAGTTCCTCAAGCTCACCATTGCACTCGAGGTTGCCGACGAAACGGTGATGAAGGAAATCCAGCCGCGCATGGCCAAGGTGGTCGATGCGTTCCAGGTCTATCTGCGCGAGTTGCGCAAGAGCGACCTCGAAGGCTCGGCCGGCATCTACCGTCTCAAGGAAGAACTGCGCCGCCGCGTCAATCTGGCGATCTTCCCGGCGCATGTCGAAGGCATCCTGTTCAAGGAAATCCTAGTGCAGTGATGGCGGGACCGAACGATCAGGACAAACTTGCCGAGAACTGGAACCCGACCGGCGCGGTTGAAGGCGAGGGCCTCTCGGCCGACTGGGCGGCGATGCTCGAATCCGACTCGAAGGCTGCCTCCGGCGATGGTGCGGATCGCGTTCTCAACCAGGACGAGATCGACAGCCTCCTGGGATTCGATGCGAGCAACAGCAGCGCCGTCGAGCTGACCGGCGTCCAGGCGCTCATCAATTCGGCGCTGGTGTCCTACGAACGCCTGCCGATGCTCGAGATCGTCTTCGACCGCCTGGTGCGGCTGGCGACGACGAGCCTGCGCAATTTCACGTCGGACAATGTCGAAGTGTCGATGGAGTCGATCTCTTCGGTGCGCTTCGGCGACTACCTCAACTCCATTCCGCTGCCGGCGATCCTGTCGGTCATCAAGGCTGAGGAGTGGGACAATTTCGGTCTCCTCACCGTCGACAGCAATCTCATTTACTCGATGATCGACGTGCTGCTGGGCGGCCGCCGTGTCGGCGGGCAGATCACGGTCGAGGGCCGGCCCTACACGACCATCGAGCTGGCGCTGGCGCGCCGCATGATCGAGGTGATCCTCGAGGACACGCACCGCGCGTTCGAGCCGGTGACCGATGTCAACTTCAAGCTCGAGCGGCTCGAGACCAATCCGCGCTTCGCCGCGATCTCGCGTCCTGCCAACGCCGCCATTCTTATCGAACTCAGAATCGAGATGGACGATCGCGGCGGCAAGATCGAGATCCTGTTGCCCTACGCGACGATCGAGCCGATCCGCGAGCAGTTGCTGCAGATGTATATGGGCGAGAAGTTCGGCCGCGACCCGATCTGGGAAGGCCATCTCGCGACCGAAGTTTATGCAGCCGATGTTCAGCTCGAAGCGGTGCTGCACGAATTCGACCTGCCGCTCAGCCGGGCGCTCGATCTCAAGCCCGGCGAGACGATCATGTTCGATCGCTCGCCCTCGGAGCCGATCAAGCTGCGCTGCGGCGAGGTGGACCTCACCGAAGGGGTGATGGGGCACATCGGAAATCATGTCTCGGTGCGGGTGTCTCGCCCGCTCAACCCGCCCAAGGTGACGATGGCGGCGTTCGAGGCTTTGGATAAACCACTGGAGGGGCGCTGATGTTCGGTATCGGCCTGGGTATGGTCGTCGAGGGCTCGGTTGCGGTGCTCCTCGCGGTGACGATTGGGTATTGCGTGATCCTCAATTCGCGGCTGAAACGGCTGCACGCCGATCGCGACACGCTGCAGAAAATGGTGGGCGACCTCATGCAGGCGACGGCGCTCGCCAATGCCGCGGTGATGGAGCTCAAGACCGCGGCGCTCGAGGCGGACGCGAAGCTCAGTGTGCGGCTCGAGGAGGCCGCGGACCTCGATCGCAGCCTTTCGGGCAGTGTCGCGTCGGGCTCTCAACTCATCGAGAAGATCGGCCGCATCACGGCTGCGGCGCGGGCGCACGCGCTGTCCGAGGCAGCGCCGGCCAAGACTGCGGAAGCGAAGCCCGCACCCGTGCCCGTCGAGCCGCAGGGCCGGCTGGCTTCGGCGCTGCAGCAGCTCGCGATGCGTCCGGGCATTGGAGGCAGGGCCGCGTGAAGTCTGTCCGCCTCCTTCCGGTCGTCATCTTTGCCGCACTGGCGCTGCTCCTCTTCAAGGGGATCGGGCTGGT
>JBKJTB010000002.1:0-16903 GCA_046594305.1 Devosia sp.
GGCGCACGTGCTGACCTCGCTGGTCGCCAATCTGATCTCGGTGGTGGTCGTCGTGCTGGTGGCGCTGCTGATGGGGTTTCGCTCGGGGGCGGGGGTTGAGGCCTGGCTCGCGGTCGGCGGCATCCTGATCCTGTTCACGCTGGCGCTGACGTGGATCGCTGTCATCCCCGGTCTCACGGCAAAGACCGCCGACGGCGCGAGCGTGTTCGCCTACCCGCTGATCTTCCTGCCGTTCATCAGCTCGGCGTTCGTGCCCACCGACACCATGCCCGGCCCGGTGCGCGCCTTCGCCGAGCACCAGCCGGTGACCTCGATCGTCAACGCGATCCGCAACCTGTTCGCCCAGCAGCCGGTCGGCGCCGATATCTGGATCGCCCTTGCCTGGTGCGTCGGCATTCTTGTCGTGGCGTATTTGTTCGCCATGGCCGCCTACCGCCGCAAGATTACCTGAGCTCGAGCGATTGCCGGCCGGGGGCCGGGCGCGAATCGACAGCGAGGCACGCGAGCGGTAAAGTGTTACCTCAGGCGGGAGCTGCAATGGAACACGAGTACCAGGGCGACATCGACGCCGTAGGCCGGATTGACGCGGTGGCGACAATTCTGGATGTCGTCTGCCGCACCACCGGGATGGGGTTTGCGGCGGTGGCGCGGGTCACCGACGACCGCTGGATCACCTGCGCGGTCAAGGACGACATCAGCTTCGGACTGGTTCCGGGTGGCGAGCTCGAGGTGAAGACCACGATCTGTGACGAGATCCGGCAGAGCAGAGAAGGCGTGGTCATCGACCACGTGGCCGAGGATCCCGATTTCCGCGCCCATCACACGCCGCTGCAATATGGCTTTGAGAGCTACATCTCGATGCCGATCATTCGCGAGGACGGGACCTTCTTCGGCACCTTGTGCGCGATCGATCCAAAACCCGCGAAGCTCAAGAACCCCGAGACGATCGGGATGTTCAAGCTGTTCGCCAAGCTGATCGCCTCGCAACTCGACGCCGAGGACAAGCTGGCGCTGGTCAACCACAGCCTCGATGTGCAGCAGCGCGAGTCCGAACTGCGCGAGCAATTCATCGCGGTCCTCGGGCATGATCTGCGCGGGCCGGTCGCCGCCATATCGGGCGGCATGAACCTGCTGCTCCGCGAAAATCCGAACGAGAAGTCAGCCAGCGTGCTGGGGATGATGCAGAACACGGTGCTGCGCATGTCGAGCCTCATCGACAACATGCTGGATTTCGCGCGCGGCAGGATGGGCGGTGGCATCAAACTGTTGCGCACGCCGGAATTCCCGATCGAGGCAACACTCAATCAGGTTGTCGACGAAATGCGCTCGGCCAATCCCGGGCGAAAGATCGAGACAGCCTTCGACGCGATTGGCGAGATCTCGGCCGACCACGACCGCATCGCCCAACTGTTCTCCAATCTGTTGGCGAACGCCGTGACGCATGGTGCGCCCGACGAACCGGTGCGGGTGACGGCGCTGCTGCGGGACCGGCAGTTCATTCTCTCCGTGTCGAACGGCGGACGTCCCATCACCGGTGACGAGATGGCCGATCTGTTCCAGCCCTTCCACAGGCGCCGGCATGGCGCCAATCGCCAGGGGCTGGGGCTCGGGCTCTACATCGTGTCGCAGATCGCCGAAGCGCATGGCGGCAAGATGCTGGTTGCATCGTCTGACAAGGAGACGCGGTTTACCTTCACGATGCCGGCGGATGCGCCGAACCTGGTCTCGGCCACGCCCCCCTCCCCCAAGAGCAGGCAGGCAATTCGTCCATCGGCGAGCTTCTGGGATTTCGTGATCGGCAGGCGGTTCGGGCCCAATGCGTGGGGCGACTTCGTCCATCAATTGTCGCGCGGCGAGATCGAGCGGCCGCAAGAGGTCAAACATTGGCGCGAAGTGAAGGCGCTGCTCGACGCCCGCTTCATCGAAGTCGACGCGAAAGATATCCGCAAAGCGTGGAAGGATTTCGAGGTCAGCATCGAGGCCACAAAACGCCTCTCGGGACCAGTCGAAAAGTAAACCCGTGAACGGCGGAAGAGCTCTGGAGTTCCATCACAGTAGTTTGTGTGTGGCGCCAGTCGAGCGAACTGTCTTGAGGCTCTAGTGGTTCCGCCAATCTGACGAAATAAACCCCGTTTGGATCGTTGTTACAAAGCAGATTCCAAGAACTATCTCGCTCCGCCCGCCGTAGCTGATTGAGCTACAGCAATAAAGGAACCAATCAATGTCAGACCACAATCTGAACAGGCGTCACGTCCTTAAGTGGACTGGTGCCGCCGCAACCGTTGTCGTCGCCGGCAGCGTCCTTCCCAACTTCGGCATCACGGCAGCGCTCGCGGCCGATCTTGGCGAGGGCGACATCGGTGTCCTCAACTACGCCTATGCGCTCGAGCAACTTGAAGCCGCGTTCTACAGCATGGTCATCGACAGCCCCTATACGGGCATCACGGCCGACGAAACTTCGTGGCTCACCGACATCCGCGACCACGAAGTCGAGCACCGCGATTTCCTGAAGAAGGCCCTCGGCGACAAGGCCGTGGGCGATCTCGAGGTCGATTTCTCGGCCGTCGATTTCACCAGCCGCGAAAGCGTGCTGGGTACTGCCGATGTGTTCGAGAACCTTGGTGTCGGCGCCTATAATGGCGCAGGCAAGCTGATCGAGAACCCGGACTACCTGCTCGCCGCCGGCAAGATCGTTTCGGTCGAAGCCCGCCACGCAGCCGCCATCCGCGACATCCTCAACATGAACAGCGTGGCTTTTGCCGGTGACGACGTCATCGACAAGAACGGCCTCGATCTGGCCTACGAGCCGGCGTTCGTGCTCGGCAAGGCGGATCCGTTCATCAAGACTGAAGTCACCGCCAACGGCTTCAAGTGAGAGGATCAGAGAAAATGACAAACAATCAGAACACCATCCTCTCGGGGATCGATCCGGAAATAACCGAACGCCTCGTCGCCAATCGCCGCGAGTTCTTCCGCTCGTCGGCGCTGAAGCTGGGCGCTCTCGCTTCTGCCCCGCTGGTGCTGGCCATGGCCTCGCAGCAGGCTTTTGGCCAGGACATGCCCAAGGAGATCACTGACGTTCTCCTGTTCGCGCTGACGCTCGAGCATGTCGAGGACGCCTTCTATCGTTCGGGTCTCGAGGCCAAGGGCCTGATCCCCGAGGAATATGTCGGCATCTTCAACCAGATCGGCAAGCATGAGGCGGCGCACGTTGCCTTCCTCAGCGGCGCGCTCGGCCCGCTGGCCATCAAGCGTCCGGCGCTCGATCTCACGGCCGGCGGCAAGTACGCCGACGCGCTGACGAACTTCGACACCTACCTGACCCTCAGCCAGACGTTCGAAGACCTCGGCGTCGCGGCCTACAAGGGCCAGGCGGCCAATCTCATCAGCAATGACGGCATCCTGACCGCAGCGCTGCAGATCCATTCGGTCGAGGCGCGGCATGCCGCCATCGTCCGCAAGATCGGCGGCAAGAAGAGCTGGGACGGCGCCTTCGACGAGCCGATGAGCAAGGAAGACGTGCTGGCGGCGGCGACGCCGTTCCTCGCGTAATCCAGCCAATCTGGCAGACTTCCGATGGGCGCCGCTGCGATTGCAGTGGCGCCCATTGTTTAGCCGGCGCGTTCGACCACTGTCGTGCCGGACACCGGATCGGTGACGCCAAGGCCGTTGCCGAGGTCTTCGAGGTAGGGGCGGATTTCGTCGAGGAAGCCGATCATGGTGGGGCGGGCGGCGACGATGGACTCGAACTTGTCCCACTTGGCGACGAAGCAATAGCTGCGCTCGCCGGTCTTGATGAGGGCGGCGTCGAGGCCGCCGGGCATCGGCTGCTCCAGCGACTTGCGCTGGCTGGCGATAAAGGCGTCTTCCATGCCGGGCTTCACCCGGAAACGAACCACGTTGTAGGCGGTCATTCGGAGTCTCCCTGAAGAGCGTTGCAGACGAATATTACGAGGGCGCCCTAGATGGCGCCAGTGAGAGCCCGATAGCGTGACTCCTCGAACGCCTTCAGCGTCGTGCTTCGGATCGCGCCGGCGCTCGCGATCTTCAGCGTCAGCGTCGCCATCGCCTCGTCGTTCGGCATGTCGACCGTCACAACGAAGTCGTACTGCCCCATCGTCATCCAGAATTCCTTGAGCTCGCCTTTGAGCGATTTCGCTAGGTCGCGCGCCTTGTCCAGGCGGTCGCCCGAGTCCTTGACGTTCTTGATGCCGTGGTCGGTCCAGTTGCAGAGCATGATGTATCTGGCCATGTTCCCCTCCGAATAAGCCGATTGCGGGATCTTGTCCCGGCACCGACCCTATACCCGCCGGGTGGGGCAGCGATACGACGTCAGGTGTTGAACTTGAAGAGCATGACGTCGCCGTCCTTGACGATGTATTCCTTGCCTTCGTCGCGGGCCTTGCCGTGTTCCTTGGCCGGGACTTCGCCGCCGAGCGTCACGTAGTCGTCGTAGGCGATGGTCTGGGCGCGGATGAAGCCGCGTTCGAAGTCGGTGTGGATGACGCCGGCGGCCTGCGGGGCGCGGTCGCCCTTGTGGATGGTCCAGGCGCGCGCCTCTTTCGGGCCGGCGGTGAAATAGGTTTGCAGACCAAGCAGTTGGTAGGCTTCGCGGATCAATCGATTCAAGCCTGGCTCGTGGAGGCCGAGGGTCTCGAGGAATTCTGCCTGCTCGGCGTCGGGGAGCTGGGCAAGCTGGCTTTCGATCTCGGCGGAGATGACGATGACGGCCGCGTTGTGCTGCCGCGCATACTCCTCGACGAGTTTAGTCATGGCGTTGCCTGACGCGGCCGAGGCCTCGTCGACATTGCAGACGTAGAGCGCCGGTTTAGAGGTGAGGAGCTGCAACTCGCGGAAGGCTTTCTCCTCGTCGGCGGAGCGCTCGACGAGGCGGGCCGATTTGCCGTCGCGGAGCAGGAGCAGCGCGCGGTCGATGAGCTCGAGCGAGAGTTTTGCTTCCTTGTCGCCGATCTTGGCTTTCTTCTCGACGCCATTGCGGCGCTTTTCGAGGCTTTCGAGGTCGGCGAGCATCAGCTCGGTCTCGACCACTTCGGCATCCGACAGCGGATCGATCTTGTTGGCGACGTGGATGATGTTGCCGTCCTCGAAGCAGCGCAGCACATAGGCGATGGCGTCGCATTCGCGGATGTTGCCGAGGAACTGATTGCCGAGGCCCTCGCCCTTGCTGGCGCCCTTCACGAGGCCGGCGATGTCGACGAAGCTCATCCGCGCCGGGATGATCTGCTGCGATTTGGCGATCACGGCGAGCTTGTCGAGACGGGCGTCGGGGACTGCCACCTCGCCGGTGTTCGGCTCGATGGTGCAGAAGGGGAAGTTGGCGGCCTGCGCGTTGGCGGTGCGGGTGAGGGCGTTGAAGAGGGTCGACTTGCCGACATTGGGCAGGCCGACGATGCCCATTTTGAAACCCATGATGGGAACTCCGGAGATGTTGGGGCTGACATCGGGGAAGGGGAGGGGGAAGTCAAGGCGCGGGGTTTGCGCAAGGTGCACCTCGCTCCCACCGCTTTCGCGGACCGCTGCTAGCCTATGAGGATGCGCTCGACGAAGTCGGCGCGCTCGGTGACCGAGACTTTGGGGAGGAGGACGATCTCGTAGCCCAGCGCCGGATACTCGCGGCGGAGGCGATTGTACTCCACTTCGGCTTGGGCAAGGCCGTGCTGGCGTTCGCTGTCGGTGACGTAGATTTCGGGCCAGGGCGGGGTGAGGAAGACCTGGCGGTGGTAGGGGTAGTCGGCGAGGAGGTCGCGGGAAATGCCGGTGCCGTTCAAGTGGCCGAGGGCGGAGATGGCGTCGAAGAGGCCGCGGTCGAAGAAGGTCCAGCCGGAGTTGGCGACGGCAGCGGCGTAGTCGGCTTTTGCCAGCGCGACGATGCGGTCGACGAAGGCGGCTGTGTCGGCCCAGGGCAGGGCGGTGCCGCCGCTGGCCTGTTCGTCGCGGACAACGCGGCGGCCGGGCTCGGGGACGGTGGCGTGGCCGCGGCGGGCGAGTTCCTCGAGGAGGGTGGATTTGCCGCCGCTCGAGCAGCCGGAGATGATGACGTAGCGGGACATTGTTCCTCCGTCGGATCTGATGGGCATCGAGTGTGGGGCACCCCTCTCCCACCGCTTTCGCGGTCCCCCCTCTCCCGCAGGCGGGAGAGGGACGCCGACTGCGGGCTTCGCCTAGTCTTCGGGTTTATCCTTCTTGCCGAAGATTTTGGCCAGCATGTCGGCCATTGGGCCGGTCTCGGGGACTTTGGCTTGCGGCTCTTTGGGGCGGGCGGCGCGGACGTGGGATTGGGCGGGGGCTTTTTTGCGGGTTGGGTCGGGGGTGTCGGGGCGCTGGTCGCGGGCGGCGGCGTCGCCGTTTACGGCGATGGCCAGCTTGTTCATCAGGGTGCTGTCGTCACCGGTGATGAGGAGCGCGGCGTTATCGGCGAGGGTGCCGAGCAGGGGCTCGAGCCAGTCGAGGTCGGGCTTGCCGAAGTCGCCGAGGACCCAGGGCATGACCCGGTCCTTGTGGCCGGGGTGGCCGATGCCGATACGGACGCGGCGGTAGTCGAGACCGAGGCGCGGATCGATCGAGCGGAGGCCGTTGTGGCCGCCATTGCCGCCGCCGCGCTTGATGCGCGATTTGCCGGGAATGAGGTCGAGCTCATCGTAGATTACGGTCACGTCGGCCGGTTCGAGTTTGTAGAATTGCACCGCAGCTTCAACGCTTTCGCCGGAGGCGTTCATCCAGGTCTGTGGCTTGAGGATGAGGACTTTCTCGCCGCCGATCGTGCCTTCAGAGACGAGGCCTTTGAACTTTTCGCGGAAGGGCGGGAAGTTGTGGCGGCGCGCAATTTCCTCGACGGCGAGGAAGCCGATGTTGTGGCGGTTGCGGCTGTATTTGTCCCCGGGATTGCCGAGGCCGACGATCAGATGCATCGCCTGTCTCCGGGGTCTCTCCTAGTCGCGTTTCCGAACCGGAAAACCGGCTTCCACTTTTCCTGGAAACGCTCGGAGTGGGGAAGGGATGGCCCGGAGGCCATCCCGATAGTCGAGCTTACTTCTTGCCAGCCGGAGCGGCCGGGGCCTTGGCGGCGGGCGCCTTGCCAGCGGCTGGAGCAGCGGCAGCGGCACCCTTGGCGGGAGCAGCAGCGGCGGCCGGAGCGGCAGCAGCGGCTTCAGCAGGAGCGGCGTCAGCCTCGGAGCGCATGGCCGACGGGGCGGCGATGGTCGCGATGGTCATGTCCTTCTCATGCGAACGCACCGACGTGCCCTTGGGCAGGTTGACGTCCGACAGATGGATCGAGTCGCCGACTTCCTTGCCGGTGAGGTCGATCGTGATCGACTCCGGAATGGCGCTGGCCGGGCAGGTCAGGTCGAGGGTGTGGTGAACGATGTTCAGCACGCCGCCCTTCTTGATGCCGGGGCTCTCTTCCTGGTTCACGAAGTGGACGGCCACCTGCACATGCAGCTTGGTGGTCGGGCCGATGCGGAGGAAGTCGACATGCAGCGCCTTGTCCTTGACGACATCGAGCTGGTAGTCGCGCGGAATCACGCGGTGCTTGGTGCCGTCGACTTCGACGTTGATGATGTGGCTCTTGAAGCCACCGGCATAGATGGACTTCATCGCCTCGTTGTACGAGATCGAGATCGGCAGGGGGTCTTTCTTATCGCCGTAGATGACGGCCGGAATCCAGCCTTCACGACGCAGTGCACGAGCGGCCCCCTTGCCCACCCCACTCCGCGCCTTGGCAACCAGGTCTTTTGCCATGGAACATATCCTTGGGTTGGTGCTCTCATTTCACTAGAAATGACAGCGCGCCCGTCCTCCAGGGGTGACAGGCGCTTCATGGCGGCGGGATATAGGGGAAAGGCCCCCGTGAGGCAAGGGTTTCAGCCGCTTGAGGGCGCGTAGCCCTTGGGAGCTTCCATCATGAGGCCAACGAGGTGGCCGTCCGGGTCGCGGATGAAGGCCATCCAGAGGTCGTGGTCGGGCATCGGTGCCGTAAGGTGGGGCTCGCTCTCGATGGCAACGCCCTTCGATTTGAGGTCGGCGACGGCGAGGAGCAGGTCGGCGACGCGGAAGTAGAGGGCCCCCTGGGCGATGGTGACGGTCTCGCCGTTTTCGGGCGGCGAGAGCATCAGGCGCACGCCGGCGCAGTCGAAGAAGGCGAGGGCGCCGTAGCGATAGAGTTTTTTGAGGCCGAGGGTGCCTTCGTAGAAGGCCTCGGAGCGGTCGGTGTCGCTGACGGCGAGGGCAATCTGGCCGATCTGACTGAGGTTCATGGCGCGGTCCTCCGTGAGGAGAGAATAGGCGCGTGACGGCACGGCGGGAAGTGGCCCTTGTGCGGGTCGAGGAGCGCTACTAGGATCATCGTGAATGTCGCCATGGGGGCTCCAATGCGCGTACGTTTTCTTGGATCGATTGCGATTGCCGCCGTCCTGTCTGCCGCTCCGGCAGCGGCGCAGGATGCTTACGATTGGACAGGCTTCTACGCCGGTATCGGACTCGGAGGAGGGGCGGGCACGGTTACCGACCTCTACGATCTGAGTGACAGCTTCAGTTTTGGAATCCTCGGGCCGGCCGTAGATGCTCGTGTCGGCGCCAACATTATGTCGGGGAACGTTCTTCTCGGCGTCGTTGTGGACGCCTCGGCGTCCAACATCACTGGAACCGGCTCCTGTTTCGCCCCCACTTGCGGCGGCTCGGGCACCGAGCCGACTGTAACTGTGCAGGGGATGGCCACGATCGAGGGCCGGCTTGGCTACGCCGTCGATCAGAGCGTGTTCTACGCAACGGCCGGCGTGGGCATTGCCCAGGCGCTGGCAGTCGACCCGGTGCAGGGCGGCAGCGACAGCAATCTGCACCGCGGCGTGGTGATCGGCGGCGGCGTCGAGCACGCGATGACCGAAAAGATCTCAGTCTTCGCCGAAGCGGAGATCGGGATGTTCGAGGCGATCGACTATGCCCTGGTGACGACGCCCGACAGATTGTCCTTCACCATAGGCACCGTGCGCCTCGGCGCCAACTTCCACTTCTAGCCAACGACTCAGTTGCCCAGGCGGTCGCGCCGTTGCCTGAGGTAGCGGCGGACGGCGTCGTCGCTCGATAGGCCAATGGCGATTTCGTAGGCGTGTGCCGCCTCAGCGGAGTCGCCGGCGAGGCTGCGGAGGTGGCCGAGGGCGGCCCAGTAGGGCTGGTAGGATTGCATGCGCTTGTCGTCCACGAGGGAGGCGATGGCCGCTAGGGCAGCGGGGGCGCCTTCGAGCTCGGCGAGCGCTACGGCGCGGTTGAGAATGACGACAGGTGAATGGGTGCGCGCCAAAAGGTGATCGTAGAGGGCGACGATGGCGGGCCAGTTGTTTCGGCCGGCGAGGCGGCGCGCGGTATGGGCGGACTGGATGGCGGCCTCGAGCTGGTAGCGGCCGGTGGGGCCGGCCTGGTTCGCGTCACGCATCAGGGCCTCGGCGAGGCGGATCTGTGAGTCGTCCCAGAGGCTTGTGTCCTGCTGTTCGAGCGGGATGTAAGCGCCGGTTTGGTCGCGGCGGGCGGCGCGGCGGGATTCGGCGTAGAGCATCAGCGCCAGCATGCCCTTGGCCTCGGGCTCAGCGGGGAGCAGCGAGACGAGGAGGCGGGCGAGCCAGACGGCCTCATCAGCGATCTCCGGGACCCCGGTGTCGCCGACCTCGCTCCAGCCTTTGGTGTAGGCCGCGTAGATGGCATCGAGCACGGCTTCGAGGCGTTCGGGCAGGTCTTCGGGTTCGGGCACCGCGAAGGGGATGCCGGCCTCCTTGATGCGGGTTTTGGCGCGTACCAGACGCTGGCCCATGGTGGCGGGCGGGATGAGGAAGGCGGCGGAGATGTCCTCGGCGGTCATGCCGAGGATGGTCTGGAGGATCAGCGGCGCGCGCATGCCGCGCTCGATCGCAGGATGGGCGCAGGCGAACATCAAAGCGAGGCGGCGGTCGGGGATGGCGTCGCGAGTCTCGGCTGCGTCTTCGATCTCGTCGGCGATGAGTTTCACATGGACCTCCCCGGCGGTGCGGGTCTGGCGGCGGCGGATGGAATCGGTCTGCCGCCGACGGGCGACCGTCAGCAGCCAGGCGTCGGGATTGTCGGGCACGCCGTCCACCGGCCACATGCGGAGCGCGGCGGCGAAGGCTTCGCCGAGCGCGTCCTCGGCGCCCGCGACGTCGCGCGTGCGGGCGGCGAGGAAGGCGACGAGGCGGCCGTAGCTTTCGCGCGCAACGCGCTCGGCTGCTTTGACCGCCTCGCCGGCATCACTCATTTCCAGTTGCCCTGGGGGACGTGGACGGGGCGGATCTCGATCGAGCCGTAGCGCGAGGACGGGCAGCGTTTGGCCCAGGCGACGGCTTCGTCGAGATCGGCGGCTTCGACGAAGAAGTAGCCGGCGAACTGCTCCTTGGTGTCGGCATAGGGGCCGTCGAGCACGTCGTTGCTGCGCACGATCGTGCCGATTTTGGCCGGCTCGAGGCGTTCGCCGGAGCTGGCGCCTTCGGCCTTGGCGAGGGCTTCGTTGAAGGCGGCGTAGTCGGCCCACAGGGCCTTCTGGTCGGCGGCGGCCATGGCGGCCTCGTCGTGGTGGATGAGCATCATGTAGCGCATCGGGTTCTCCTTTGGGCCGGAGCTTATCGTCCGGATGCAGGTATGACGCGCGGGACCGGGCGGTTTCGACTCGTACCCGCGCGAAAGGTGGTCAGCCGGCCGTCGGCCAGACCGGGCGGACTTCGACGGCACCGGCGCGCGCGGTGGGGCACCGGGTGGCCCAGTCAATTGCCTCGTCGAGGCTGGGCACATCGATGATGTAATAGCCGCCCAGTTGTTCCTGCGTTTCCGCGTAGGGACCGGACAGGACGACTGCCTTCTTGTCGCGGACACGCACAGTGGTCGCCGCGGTGGTCGGTTTCAGGCGCTCCCCTCCGACCAGGACGCCCGATTTCACCAATGCCTGGTGATAGACCGTGAACTCCTCGCTCATCCCTGTTTCACCCAGGGTCGGCAGGTTGTTCATCCGAGTTTCGTCGCCCGCGATCAGTAACATGTACTTCATTGTCGTCTCCTGTTGGGGCCGAGGCACCATGCCCCGGTACGACAATGACGGGAGTTCGCGAGAAACTTCTACATTTCGAAGTTGGGATTTTGTGCGTGGGGCCAGCCCCCACCCACGGCTTCGCCGGTCCCCCCTCCCCGATGGGAGGGATGGGCTCCACTCAAACGGCTGAGCCCTATTGGACTTCGCGGATTTCGATGTGGCCCCAGAGGGCGGCGGGGCATTGGGCGGCCCATTTCTGGGCTTCGTCCATGTTTTTGGCCTCGATGAGGTAATAGCCGCCGAGCTGTTCCTGAGTATCGGCGTAGGGGCCGTTGTGGACCTGCAACTCGTCCTTGTTGGCATGGATGGTGCGGGCGGTTTTGGTGCGGCCGAGGCCGCCGGTGGAGATGAAGGCGTTGGCCTTCTTCAGGGCATCGCCGTATTCGCCCATTTTCTCCATCCACATCGACATGTCGTCCGGGGAGACGGAGTCGCCGGCGGTCTCGTTGGCGTAGAGCAGGAGCATGTACTGGGTCATGATCGGTCCTTTCACGGTGCGGCAGAGCCGCCTCATGATGATGTCGGGCGAGCATGGCGGATTTCGACAGGGGTGGCGAGGATTGTGGGTGCGGCCAGCCCCCACCCACCATGCTTCGCATGGTCCCCCCTCCCCGATGGGAGGGATGGGCTCCGTGGTCTGGGTGGGCTTAGTCGAAGAGGCTCGACACGCTTTGTTCGCTGGCGGTGCGCGCAATCGCTTCGCCGATCAGCGGGGCGATGCTGAGGCGGCGGATGTTGGCGACGGCGGCGACTTCGGGGCGGACTTCGATCGAGTCGGAGACGACGAGTTCCTTGAGCTTGCTGGCGGCGACCTTGTTGGGGGCGAGGTCGCTGAGGACGCCGTGGGTGATGTAGGCCGAGACGCTGCGGGCGCCGGCCTTCATCAGGGCGTCGGCGGCGTTCACCAGGGTGCCGCCGGAATCGACGATGTCGTCGATGAGGATGCAGTCATGGCCGGCGACGTCGCCGATGATGTTCATGACTTCGGAGACGCCGGCCTTGGGGCGGCGTTTGTCGACGATGGCGAGATTGGTGCCGATGCGCTGGGCGACGTTGCGGGCGCGAATCACACCGCCGACGTCGGGCGACACGATGATGGTGTTGGTCGTGTCGTAGTGCTCCTTGATGTCGCGGACGATGACGGGAGCCGAAGAGAGGTTGTCGGTGGGGATGTCGAAGAAGCCCTGGATCTGCGCGGCGTGGAGATCGAGGGTGAGGACGCGGTTGGCGCCGGCGATGGTGATGAGGTTGGCGACGAGCTTGGCCGAGATCGGCGTGCGGGGCGCCGATTTTCGGTCCTGGCGGGCGTAGCCGAAATAGGGCAGCACGGCGGTGATGCGGCGGGCCGAGGAGCGGCGCAGCGCATCGGCGATGATGAGCAGTTCCATCAGGTTGTCGTTGGCCGGAAACGAGGTCGACTGGACGATGAAGACGTCCTCGCCGCGAACGTTTTCGTGCACTTCGACATACACTTCCTTGTCGGCGAAGCGCTTGACGGTGCAGTCGGTGAGGGGGAGTTCGAGGTAGTCGGCGACTGCCATCGCCAGGGCCCGGTTCGAGTTGCCGGTGACCAGTTTCATGGCGCGCGCCCCGTGGCTTTGGAAGTTGGCGGGTGTTTATCGCGCGATATCGTCATGCGCAATGCGCCTTATGACGAAGCGGTGAATGTCTCCTATGCGCGTCGCTGAACGCGAAACGGCGGCCACTTTCGCGCGCGACGCGGGTTAACGCATGCCGATGACGGCGATCTGCCGGCCGGTGTTGGTGCCGTGGTGGGTCGCGTAGCGGTGCGAGAAGTATTTCGAGGGGTTGCCGTAGGTGCAGAGGCCGAGGTCGCCGACGAGGCCGACGCCGGCGGCGAAGAGCTGTTCGGTGAGGAGGCCGGGGATGTCGAAATGCTCGCGGGATTTGCCGTCGGGGATGGCGACGTGGCCGGCGGCAGCCTGGTCGAGGGCGGCGATCTGTGCGGCCGTGTCGGGGCCGATCTCGTAGTTGGCGCCGGAGATGGTGGGGCCGATCGCGGCGCCGATGCGCGAGGGGTCGGCGCCGAGCGCGACCATGGCTTTGACGGTGGCAGGGAGGATGCCGCCGGCGGCGCCTTTCCAGCCGGCGTGAACCCCGGCCACCACGCCGGCTTCGGGGTCGGCGAGGAGAATTGGGGAGCAGTCGGCGGTGAGGATGCCGAGCAGCAAGTCGGGGCGGTTGGTGACCATGGCGTCGGCTTCGATGGCGATGGTGCGGTCGGGGCGTTCGGTGAGGGTGACGACTTTGGTCGAGTGGATCTGACGGAAGACGACCAGGTCCTTGACGTCGTAGCCGCCCATGGCGTTGGCGGTGCTGGCGCGGTTGGAAACGACGAGGTCGGGGTTGTCGCCCTGGCTGATCGACATGTTGTTGCCGGCGAGGTCGCCCTTGGAGCGGCCGCCCTCGCGGCCGAAGAAGCCGTGGCGGATGCCGGGGAGGTCGAGGACCTTGCTGATGGTGTAGGGCGCGCTCATCAGAACCCCGCGGGTGTTAAGCCGGGAGAGTGGGCGCAGAGCACCTTGAACAGCGTGCCCATCTGCTCGGGCGAGGTCAGGCGCTCGATGGCGCGGGCGATGTTGGCGGCTTCGGCGGGGTTGGATTTGGCGAGTTTTCTGGCGCGTTCGCCGAGGCCGAGCTTGAGCAGCCATTCGCCCTGATCGGCGAGCGGGGGCACGGCAAGGCCGGTGGTCTTTGCGGCAGCGGCGAGGACTTCGAAATTGACGTGCGAGGAGAGGTCGGCCTCGCCGGGCGCTTCGAGCGGATCGGCGAAAGCGTGGTCTTTCACGGCCTGAAAAGTCTCGCCGGTCTGGGTTTTGCGGTAGCCATAGTCGATGGCGAGGATGGCGCCGCCCTGCAGCGAGACCTTGCGGGCGAGGCGCTGCATCACATCGGCGGCGGCGGCGGAGAGTTCTAGGACTTCACCGGCGAAGGTGCCGCGGACCTGTTCGGGAGCAGCGGATTCGGCGATGGGCTCGGGCGAGAGGCCGAAGATGCGCGCGTCGTTCTTGCGGCCGATCAGGCGCTCGTGCCAGCCGTCGTCGGTCTTGACGAACTGGCGGATGGGCAGGGCGTCGAAGAACTCGTTGGCGATCACGAAGATCGGGTCGTCGCTGACGGCGTCGATGTCGGTGGACCAATAGGGCGAGTAGGCGCTGAGGCGCTTCTCCTGCTCGGCCTTCAGAATGGCGTTCGACTCGAAGAGCTGGAGGTGGAGGGCATTTTCGAAACCATCGGCCTTGCTTGCGGCACGGAGCGTGTCCTGCATCAGGGTGCCGCGGCCGGGGCCGAGTTCGAGCAGCGTGAAGCTCGTGGGCTGGCCCATCTGCTGCCAGAGATTGACGAGGAAGAAGCCGATGATTTCGCCGAACATCTGGCTGATCTCGGGGGCGGTGATGAAATCGCCCTTGGCGCCGAGCGGATCGGTGCCGGTGTAGTAGCCCGAGCGCGGGTGGGTGAGGGCGAGGCCCATATAGGTGGCGATCGAGATCGGGCCGTTGGCGCGGATCTGGAGGTCGATGAGTTCGCCGAGGGCGGGGGCGTCAGGCACGGTTCGCCCTCACGGCATAGATGATCAGGGCGATGCCGGCAGCAAGGATGGGGAGGCTCAGGACCATGCCCATGGTGAGCCAGCCGGTGCCGAGCAGGTAGCCGAGCTGGATATCGGGCAGGCGGAAGAACTCGACGAAGATGCGGGAGAGCGCGTAGCCGATACCGAAGACGCCGGCGACGAGGCCAGGCTTGCGCAGGCCGCGCCAGTGGTTGGTGAACAGGCGGACGACGATGAAGAGGACGATGCCTTCGAGGGCGGCCTCGTAGAGCTGGCTGGGGTGGCGGGGCAACTGCTCGGGATCGGTGGGGAAGACGACGCCCCAGGGGAGGCTGGTCGGGGCGCCAAAGAGCTCGGCATTGATGAAATTGGCGATGCGGCCGAGGAACAGGCCGATGGTGCCGATGGCGCCGAGCAGGTCGAGGGCGGAGAGGATGCGTCCGCGCTTCCAGCGGGTGAAGGCGGCCATGGCGACGATGATGCCGACGAGGCCGCCGTGAAAGCTCATGCCGCCGTCCCACAGCGCGATGATCTCGCCGGGGTTCGCGGCGTAGTAAGGCAGGTTGTAGAACAGCACGTAGCCGATGCGGCCGCCGACGACGATACCGATGACGGCCCAGAAGGCGAAATCCCAGATGGCGCCCGGCTCGAACGGCGGGCGGTTGTCCTTCCAGAGGCCGTGTCTGGCCAGCAGCGTCGCGCCGTAGGCGGCACCGCCGAAGACGCCGGCGAGATAGGCCAGTGCATACCAGCGGACGACGAAGGGGCCGAGGGCGAAGGCGACCGGATCGATATTCGGGAAGGGCACGCGGCGCTCCGTTCGTGGAAATCGAGTCGATTTCCTCTCACATTCTTACTTGGTCGCGCGTTCGAACCGGAAAAGTCTGCAACTTTTCCTGAACACGCTCCGTCGGGGGCAAGGTGAGACCTTTTAGCCTGCGGCGGGCTCTGGTCAAGGCGCGGTGCGGAGCCTAGATATCGGTCAACCAACCGATCGCGAGGATGCCATGAGCCAGGGCAACAGGATTTTCGACGAACTGGGCAAGCTGATGAACAGCGCTGCCGGCGCCGCCGATGGCGTGCGCCGGGAGATCGAGACGGCGGTGAAGTCGCAGCTCGAGCGGCTGATCGCCGACATGGACCTGGTGAAGCGCGAGGACCATGACGCGCTGCGCGAACTGGTGCAGGCGCATAGCGCCGAGATCAAGGCGCTGAAGGCCGAACTGGCAGAGGCCAAGGGCGGCAAGCCGAAAGCCGCGGCTGCCGCGGCGGCGAAGCCGCGGGCGGCGAGCGCGCCGGTGGGCGGCAAGGCCAAGCCGAAGGCTGCAGCCAAGATAGCCAAGCCGGCCAGCAAGGCGAGCGCCAAGGCAAAGTGAAGGTCGCGGTCATCTCGGACGTCCACGGCAACCTGCTCGCGCTGGAGGCCGTGCTGGAGGATATTGCCCGGCAGGGGATCGAGACGACGGTGGCACTGGGGGATTTTCTCAGTGGCCCGTTCGATGCACCGGGCGTGGCGGATCGCCTGATGGCGCTGGGCCTGCTGTCGGTGCGCGGCAACCACGATCGCTTCATCACCGATGGTCGCGAGAACGACTGGGAGATCGACGCGCTGGTGCGGGCCGGGCTCGACGGGTCGCAGCTTGAGTGGCTGGGGGCGGTTCCGGAGACGGCGGTGCTGCAGGACGAGGTGTTCCTCTGTCACGGCACGCCGCGCGACGACAACACGGTGTGGATGGACGGGGTGGATGGCGAGGGTCGAGTCTACCAGCGGCCGCGCGGTTACATCGAGGCCGAGGCCGAGGGCTTTGACTATCCGGTGCTGCTGTGCGGGCACAGCCATATCCAGCGTTCGCTCCGGCTCGGCGATGGGCGGCTGATCGTCAATCCCGGCAGCGTCGGCATGCCGATGGCGCTGGGATCGACCGATGCGCGCTATGCGGTGCTGGAAAAGCTGCGGTCGGGCTGGTCGGTGGGGCTGAGGGCGATTCCGTACGATCACCCGGCGGCCGCACGGCAGGCGCTGGAGCAGGGGTTTCCGAACTGGGCGGATGCGGTGTCGACGGGATGGCCGATGCCGCGGGGGTATTGAGGGCTTCGGCGCCAAGGTCGCTCATCGCTTCCGCTCCGAGCGCGCATCGCTGTGCGATGCGGACCCCTCATCCGGCCTTCGGCCACCTTCTCCCACATGGGGAGAAGGCGATCACGGAGATGTCAGAACGAGGTGGAAA
>JBKJTB010000276.1:0-2793 GCA_046594305.1 Devosia sp.
CCGGGGGCCAGTAATCGGGCGATGCTCTTCGCATTTTGGGGTGCCGGAGACCTTTTATGCGGCTGGTTCAGTCGGATAGACGGAGTGGCGAACAGGGGTAGAGCAAGCATGAGCATAAAATCCGCCAGCTGCTGCCTAACTGCGAGCTGGGGCCGACCCTCGTTACTTCCCACCGGCGGAGGACCCCACGCATTGAACTACCCCGGAGAACGCACACCGGCAGTTCAGCTAGTGCTATCCGGCAGCTGTATTAGAACGCTGTCGCAGTTTAGATGTCTGTGCTTGGTCATAAGCTCTCCTACATCCCAGACCTCGACCAGCGATCAGTTTTTGGTCGTTGCTATCAATGGTCTTTGCCTAAAATTGTCTCGATACATTAAGTGGGGGGCAGGTTCTCTTCCGCCACGAACTTAGCGACCGTTCCCCAACCTGTACACGCCAAGCGACCGTCGCTGTAATAGCCGATCTCTTCGACGAACCGATCGTCAATCGTCAGCTGGCGCATCCTCAGGAGATGGTCCGGTGAGCATCCATCCCATACCTCTGCGTTGAGAATTGCCAAAGTGGCTTCGGCCTGGCGGATGGTGGCGCCGGCACGATCGAGCGTTGTTCTCGCGTAGTCGGCGAGAGCTGTCCGCTCTGACTCAAAAGCCCATTGGCGCGACAGCAAGGCGACCATCGCCAGAGGCAGAATGCCCACGGAAACGGCAATCAGAATCGCGATCAGGAAGGCGAAACGGTGGCGCATTCGACCTCGCGGGCGGAGGTTTGCACCGTCGGTGAGAAGAGAGAAGGCAGCAATCCAAGTATTGCTAACCCCGGCTTAAACTGGGTCCATTGATGCACCTCAAAGGGTGCGAACACTGTTCGCACCCAGTTCGCAGGGCGGCAGTATCCACAACCCGGCCAAGCTCGCCCGTCACCCGCAGCCGGCACTCAGATGCGAACCCATGTGCACGTGTCGAGCTGCTTCCGTCATGCGGCTGGGGCCGACCCTCATAGCCTTACAGCCGGGGAGGACCCAACGGTCTCATAGTCCTCGGAGTGGCGAGGGTGTGGACGCCTGGCTCCTTGTCGTCGAGTGTGATGATCGCAACGCTGATGAGCCTCTGAGTCGAACTACGTTCTTCTTGAGCCAGGGGCGAGCTCGGAGGCTCTGAGCAACGAGTGCTGAGCGGCGGGTCTCGAAGCACGCCGCTTGCCGTGAAGTGTGCCTACCGCCCGACACGACAGCCCATGTGCTCTCATCGCCTCTGTTGCCCGCCCGGGGGCCACAGCACGGCCGGTGGTGGGACAACCAAGACCGTGCCTGCCCAGGCTCGAAGGCGAGGTGTCTGGCATCCACACCCTCGCCACTCCGAGGACTATGAGCCGTTGGGTCCTCCCCGGCTGTAAGGCTATGAGGGTCGGCCCCAGCCCCGACCTCTGAGCAGCTATTGGACTTTTACGACCTATACGACCCATTCCGCCCGTCCCGCCATAGTGGGGGCAATCGCGGCCCTGCCGCGGCCCACACCTATGGCGGGACAAACCGGACGCCGAAAATCGCGCCGGAACGACCACCAACGGCGACAGCGTTCGTTAAGGCTGAGCCGACGTCGCCATCACAAGCATTGGACTACTGCGCGCCGGCAAGCATGTGTTGGTCTCGCTCGCCCGGATCAACTCCCGGGCCTTGTCAGTAGAGCCAGGCAATTCCGCCGGGCTCATCGACAAGGATGAACATCATGGCCAAGAAGCCAACCAAGACCGTCAAATCCCGCACCACCAAGAAGCCGGCCGACACACCCGACACCAAGCAGAACATTGTTCTTGCGATGCTCCGCCGCGCGAACGGCGCATCTGTCGCCGAGATCATCGAAGCCACCGACTGGCAGCCTCACAGCGTGCGCGGTTTCTTCAGCGGTGCGCTAAAGAAGCGGTTGAAGATCGATGTTGTCTCAGCGAGGGATGCCAAGACTGGCGAGCGCCGCTACCACGTAGCCGCGCTGAAGGCGTGAGCATCACAGAAGCAAGTAGCCGGTCCGATCGATATCGCCACGTTGGTAACAATAGGGTCCGCTTTCGATTTCCGAGGCGGACCTTGGTCCACAAGCTCGCTATATTCAGGCCAGGCCAGGAAAGAAGTCCGTTCTAACTCTACGCGCCGACACGCCCATGCGACGCAACGTCCGACGCGTAGCAGCGACCATTGCCTGGGGGCCGGAGATATAGAAGGTGCGCTCGCGATAGTCGGGAATCCTTTCCGTTATCATGGCTTCATCGATCATGCCGATGGTCACTTGCGGCGGGGCACCATCGGGGTCGCGAACCGCGTAGAAGGTTTTGACGCCCAAGTCGTCGCGGGCGCGCTTAAGCACATCTGCATAGGCCACTTCGTCGAGTCGGTTGTTACCGTAGAGCACCGTGATGGGCCTAGCTTCGCCCCGGTCTAGGAGTTCGGCAAGCATACTGCGGAACGGCGTGATGCCGATGCCGCCGGCGATGAAGGCGAGCTTCCGCTTTGCGTCCTTTGGCAGCGTAAAACTGCCGGCGAGCTGGGACGCCACGATTCGGTCGCCTGGTTGCAATTGGGCGAGGCTGTGCTTGAAGGTGCTACCGTTGGCAGCGAACTTCACGCCCAGCCTCACGTTCTCGTCAGTCGGCGCCGAGGCGATCGTAAAGTAGCGCCGGTTACCGCGGCTGTCCGATTTGTCGAGTGGCAGCGTCCACTCCAAATACTGCCCTGCCGCGAAGCTGAGCGCACGGTCGGGGAGGAAGACATAGTCGTACACGCCGACCGCGGCGCGCTCG
>JBKJTB010000353.1:0-4471 GCA_046594305.1 Devosia sp.
TGCTTGGCGCCAACGATCCCGAGCGTTTCCGCGGGCCGCAATTCGCGGCGGCGTGGTGCGACGAGATCGGCAAATGGCCCAACGCCGAGGCCGCGTGGGACATGCTGCAGTTCGGGCTGCGGCTCGGCGACACGCCGCGGCAGGTGGCAACGACCACGCCGCGGCCGACAAAACTGGTGAAGCGGCTGCTGGCCGGCCCGACGACTGTGGTGAGCCGCATGACGACGGCGGAGAACAAGAAGCATCTGGCCGGCAGTTTTCTGACCGCGGTGGTGGCGCGCTATCGCGGCACGGTGCTCGGACGGCAGGAACTGGATGGCGAACTGATCGAGGATCTGCCGGGGGCGCTGTGGACGCGCGACATGTTTTGCCGCGACGACGGCGCCGAGCGCAGCCGCATCGTGGTGGCGGTCGATCCGCCGGCGACGAGCGGGGCAGGGGCCGATGGCTGCGGCATCGTGGTGGCGGCGCGGACCGATGCGGGCGCCGTGGTGCTCGAGGATCTGACGCTGCAGCCGGCCGCGCCCTTGCAATGGGCGACGCGGGCGGTGCGCGCGTATCACGATTATGGCGCCGACTGCATCGTCGCCGAAGTGAACCAGGGCGGCGAGATGGTCAAGGCGGTGATCGCGCAGGTGGACGCCAGCGTGCCAGTGCGCAGCGTGCATGCGACGCGCGGCAAATGGGTCCGCGCCGAACCGGTCGCGGCGCTTTATGCGCAGGGGCGGGTGAGACATGCGGCGGGCCTCGTGGCGCTGGAGGACGAGATGTGTGGGTTCGGGGTGGACGGGCGGAGTGACGGGCATTCGCCGGACCGGCTGGACGCGGCGGTGTGGGCGATCACGGAGTTGATGCTGCGGGATGGGCCGCGGGTGCGGGGGATGTGATGCTGGAACAGAAGCTGGCGACGTTGACGGCGCGGCTGCGGTACGAGGCGTCGGCCATCGGGGTGTATGCGGCGCTGCGGGCGCTGGAGCTGCACTATCGCGCGGATCAGCCCAGGGTGCCCGCGGGCAATCCAGAAGGCGGGCAATGGACGAGTGTCGGCGGCTCGCCGGCGAATGCGACCGACGACCGTATCGCGGAAGTCATCTACGTGTGCGTCCGGGTTGGCAGCGTGCCGATTACGGACGAAACCGGCTCCTTGGCGTATGCGGTTTCCTATCTGTGCGGGTTCGACAATGAACTGGTATCGTGGACATCGAGGAAACGGTTGAAGGCCATCATTCCCGATCCGAGGTTCTAGGAGGCGAGGTATGAACAGGACGATCCATCACGGAGATTGGGACTACCTCAATCCTGCAATTTTCTCCTTCACGGCGGCCGCCAGGAGGGAGCTCGAACGGCTGCGGGCCGCCTTCCCTGGCAAGACAATCGAAATCGGGTGGGGGGAGTCGGTCAGGGTGCATCGCAGGGACGGGACAACCATTGAGGATTTGGGCGACCGGATCATGGTTGGAGTAGGAACGCCCGACGAGGTGACGAGCGACCCGGCAATGATACTCAACCTCGACGGCCACGACATTGAGGTATTTATTCCCGCCGATGTGACGAGTTCTCACGAGCCCGTTATCGACGTCGACTCGCGCGGTCGGCTAACCCTGCGAGGATGATCGGCTTTTTCTAGATCCTCCGGCGTCGCGAGCGGCGACTGCCGCTTCGAGGCGAATAGCGGCAGGCATCACGCGGACGAGGGACGGTCCTCAGCGCTTGGCGCCGCCCCCTCCACCGGCTTCGCCGGTCCCCCTCCCCCGCAGGCGGGAGAGGATTCCCGACTGCCGATTTCGCTGGCGGGTCCTCCACTGTCGTAGACCGGGAGGGAGGCGACGGAGGGGCGCGGAGGCGCCGGGCGTCAGCGGTTGCAGTTCTGCGACTTTCCGGGATTGTGATCGCTGTTGCCTGCACAGTCGCCACCGGTGTCGACGACGGGCTCATCCGGACCTTCCGCGGAGGGAGTTGACGTCTTGCCGGGCTGTACTTTGGGCGGCGAGTCCGGAGCCCCGCCGCTCGGACCCGGCTTGGCTTGCTGCACCTGCTCGGCAACCGAACCGGGACCCGGCTGTTGTTCATCTGCAAGCGACTCGAAGAACTGGGCGGTAAACGGCATCGGCGACAACAGGCAACGGGCTGTCGCCGGCAGACGGAATTCGCTCCCAAGCGGCTGTTGCGAAAAGCCGTAGACGAAGCGTGAGCGCAGGTCCCGGCGTTGCGCGCGTGTGAACTTGTTGGTCAATCCGAGCGAACTTGCACCGCCATTGGTCATCTCGCCCAGTTCGCAGGTCTGGCTCACGACCACACATTCGGCGGCAGTCGGGCAAAGTTCGGTCGCACCGGAGTACATCAGCACGCGGGTGCCTTCCGGGCCGTTGGTCACGAGGTCAAACGCGGTGCCGCGGATGCCGATGGTCCCTGTGGGTGTCGTGATCCGGAAGCTCTCCTTCGGCGATTTGCCGCTGATGAATCGGTAGGTCCCGCCCAGGGCGCCGATGGCAAAGTCGCCGGCGGAGCCGTCGCCGCGCAGGAGATAGTCTTCAAGCAGCAGGGCCGATCCCGGTCCGATCACGATCTTGGTGCCGTCATCGAAAGCGAGTTCGACGTGACCGCCCGCGCTTGTCTGGATCAGGTCGCCGATGAGAATGTCCGCCCCCACGAGCAGGGGACGCTGCTCGCCTGAACTGCGAACCATCGCCTCGGGATCAACTGCTACGGCAGTGCCCGCCGCCGACGCTGCGCCGATACCGAGCATGACAAACGCCAGTGCCCCGAGGCACTTGAACTTCCAATCCATCGCTGTCTCCAAGTGGCACCCGGGCAGCGCGGCAAAAACCGCGGAGCACGCGGGAGATAAGCACCAAGCCGAGCGGATGGCAAACGCCAAGAGAGGCGTCGTCGGGTTTGGCGCACTGAGCTGGCCGCTATGGCGCCCCGGGCCTGCCGCCGGCGGCCTCTGGGCAGTTTGAGAGAATTGTATCGACCACGCGCTCAACCGGCGCGGTGGCGTCGATGACGATGCCGACGTTCGGGATGTCCTCTTTCGTCGCGTGCAATCGGATCACCAACTCGCGTTCGATCGGCCGGCCGCCGAACTCGTCCTCGGGTCGGGCGATGAGGCGGCGGGTCAGGGTGGCGAGGTCGACGTTGAGGATGAAGATTTCGTCGAACAGGTCGATGAAGTGGTGGTGGTTGCGGGAGCCGCCGCAGAAGAAGGTGATGGGGTGGCTGTGGTCGGCGATGAGGGCTTTGACCTTGTCCACGGGCCAGATCCAGTGCTTGTTGCCCCATTCGAGGGTGTCCGTCACGCCTGCGGGGGGACCAGCCAGCGCTTCGCCCGTTTCGGGATCGCCGACATAGGCCAGCACCCGGTCGCCGTGGACGACGTGGTGGCCGCGGCGCTCGAGCGCTTCGGCGACGGTGGTCTTGCCGGTGCCGGAGACGCCTTCGATGAGATAGTTTCTGACGCCCATGTTCTCGGCTATCTTTGAGTGGACTGTCTCGAAGTGTCAGAGGATTCGTGAAAAGCGACGACAACCACCGCATCTACACGACCAGCGTGGCGAGCGTCTATCCGATGTATGTGGCCAAGGCCGAGCGGAAGGGACGGACGAAGGCCGAGGTCGATGAGATCATCCGCTGGCTGACCGGGCACAGCCAGAAAACGCTCGACACGGAGCTGACGAGGAAGACCAATTTCGAGGACTTCTTTGCCGGAGCGCCGAAGCTCAATCCGTCGCGCGCGATGATTACCGGCGTGGTTTGCGGTGTTCGCGTGCAGGACATCGCGCACCCGACGATGCGGGAAATCCGCTACCTCGACAAACTGGTCGACGAACTCGCCAAGGGCAAGGCGATGGAGAAGATCTTGCGGCAGCCGCCGACGGCCTAGCCGCAGCGATCGAGCACGCGCTTGATGGCGGCCGACGAGCCCCTGGCGCCGAACTCGTTGCTGTCGAAGCTTTCGAGGGCGCTGCCCTTGCGCACATAGGCGACGCGGATGGCGCTCTTGGCGCGCTGCGCGATCCGTGCCCATTGCTGGGCCACCGGACCGCGGATGATCATCGAGGTGCCGTCGCTGTGGATGAGCGGCATGTCCTGGGCGTAGCTGGTGGCGGCGCTATCGGGCGTGATCGACAGGTGCAGCGATTTTGCGCCGGCGACGGTCCGGTGCGGCGAGCGTACCCAGTAGCCCATCGCGAGGTCGCCGCCGCGACAGGCGAACTGGAACTGGGCGGCGCCGTTGTCGAAATAGGCGATCGGGGTGCCGGCATCTTCGTACTGCCATTCGGCGGCGCCGGCGGTGGTCGCGAGGAACAGGACGAGCAGGGACGAAAGCAGTCGGCGCATTGGCGATACCTCAGAGCAGCGCGGGAATGACGGCGCGGCGGTCCTGAGGATAGTCGGGGAAAGTCTTGCGATACCATTTATGATGGCTGATGGCGCGCGGGATGAGGTTGGCGGCGGTCCAGATCGCAAA
>JBKJTB010000064.1:0-3071 GCA_046594305.1 Devosia sp.
CGAGCGCCGCGCCGATTCCGGCTGTCGCGTAGGGCATCACCGTGCAACCGGTCGGCAGACCCTTGATGACCGCCGCGGCGCCAAGCCCGCCTTCCACGTAGATCGGGGTCAGCGGCACCCAGACCTGCCAGAGCAGATTGGCGTGGGCAAAACTGTCGCCGGCACCGAAATTGGCGGTGGCACCGACCTCGGCGCCCGGTGAGCCGATGAGGAACAGCGGGTTGACCGGCGGATTCCAGATGAGGTCGACGCTCACATCCTCGAGCCGGCCATTGACGAACGGACTGAGCAATTGATCGGGCGCCGTGTAGCCGGTAAGCCCCGCGCCGCCGCGGATTTCGACGCCGAAGACCTGCGCAGAGGCGGGCGAGGCGCAAACGACAGCGATCAGAACCAGCAGAGTACGCATGCACATGAACTCGCGCAGATTGGGCCCAATCTAGCGGCAAATCCCTAACGCCAGCATTCTGCGCCGGTGACACGCCGCGCTGCCCGCGCTATGGCCCGCTGATGCGCAATGTCGATGTACTGGTGCTCGGGGCCGGCGCCGCCGGGATGATGGCGGCGATCGAAGCGGCCAAACGCGGCCGTTCGGTGCTGGTGGTCGACCACGCCAAGGCGCCCGGCGACAAGATCCGTATCTCGGGCGGCGGCCGCTGCAACTTCACCAACGTGAACACCCGCCCCGACCGCTTCATCTCGCAGAACCTCAAATTCGCCGTGTCGGCGCTGAGCCGCTACACGCCGCAGAACTTCGTCGATCTCGTCAAAGCCTACCGCATCGCCTTCCACGAAAAGACGCTGGGGCAACTGTTCTGCGACGGCTCGTCGGTGCAGGTGGTGAACCTCCTCACCAGCGAGATGGCCAAGGCCGGGGCGAAACTCGAACTCGGCGCCACCATCGAGGCGGTGGAGCAGTCGAAGGGTGGCTTCACCGTCCGCCTATCGTCCGGCGAGCTTGAGACGACGTCTCTGATCGTCGCGACCGGCGGCAAGTCGATCCCCAAGATGGGCGCGACCAATTTCGGCTACCGTCTCGCCGAGCAGTTCGGACTCAAGCTGACCGAGACGCGCCCGGCGCTGGTGCCGCTGACCTTCGAGCCGCGCATCCTCGAGCGGCTGAGCCCGCTGTCGGGCATTGCCGTCGACTCGACGGTGAGCGCCAACGGCAAGAGCTTCCGCGAGGCGATGCTGTTCACCCACCGCGGCCTCAGCGGTCCGTCGATCCTCCAGATCTCGAGCTACTGGCGCGAAGGCGACGCGATCGTCGTCAATTTGCTGCCCGATACCGACGTGCCGGGGTTGCTGAAAGCTGCACGAACCGCGACGCCAAAACTCGCGCTCCAGACCGTGCTCTCGGCACATCTCTCGAAGCGCCTGGCGCAGATGCTGGTGGAAGACATGGGCATCACCGGCATCATGGGCGACATCTCCGACAAGAAGATCGTCGGCATCGCCGAAAGCCTAGCGCGCTGGACGCTGAAACCCACCGGGTCGGAAGGCTATCGCACGGCGGAAGTGACGCTCGGCGGCGTCGACACCGCCGGCCTCAACTCGACCACGATGGAAGCCCGCGCCGTGCCCGGCCTTTTCATCATCGGCGAAGTCGTCGACGTCACCGGCTGGCTTGGCGGCTACAATTTCCAATGGGCCTGGTCCAGCGGCTGGGCCGCGGGGCAAGTGGCTTAGGCGGCGCGCGCCGGTTTGATTGCCGCAATATCGTTGCCCGCCTGCTGCTCGGCGACGGTCAGGTCGTAGAGGCTCTGGAGGTTCATCCAGAAGTCGGGCGTGGTTCCGAGATATCGGGCCAGCCGCAGCGCCGTGTCAGGAGTGATCCCCGTCTGTTCCCGGCACAGCCGCTCGACCCTCGTACGGGGCACGCCGAGTTTTTGCGCCAGCGCGTAAGGGGTAAGGTTCATCGGAGCGAGGAACTCCTCGGCGAGATACTCGCCGGGGTGGACCGGAGGCAGAACCCTGATCGATGCCTTAGTGGTAGTCGACAATTTCCACGTCCTCTGCTCGTCCTGCGGACCATCTGAAACAGATCCGCCACTGATCATTTATTCGGATCGAATACTGCCCTCGGCGCTCACCCTTCAACGCCTCAAGACGATTGCCTGGAGGCGAGGCGAGAGACTGAAGCTCGGTGGCCGCAATCAGTGCCGCAAGCTTCCGCTGCGCGGGTCGCACCAAGTCAGCAGAGAATCCCTTCGGTGCGCGGCCCTCGGCGACAGCTCCGGCAAAGCGACCCTTGAACGACCCGATCATGCCACCACAATTTACGTATCATCTCGTGATACGTCAAGCCTCACCGGCCGACCAAGCCGTCAGTCGTGGAATCCAGCGGCGGACATTGGCGCGATAGTGGTCGTATTGCGCGCCGTAGGCTTGGCTAAGGGTCGGCTCCTCGTAGCTCAGCACGAACAGATGGACGGTCAGCCAGACAATGAGGCCGTAGATCAAGGTCCAGAGGCTGCCGAGCAGCAGCGCCTGGCCGAGGATCAGCGAGATGACGGCGACGTACATGGGGTTACGCACGAAGCGATAGGAGCCGGTGATGACGAGCGTCTTGGTCGGCGCGATGGGCGCCGGCGTGCCGCGGCCCTGAAGCGCGAAGCGGGCGAAGGTTTCGAGCAGCAGCACCGCGCCAAGAATCAGCAGCAACACGCCGAGCCACCGGGTCGCTTCGATGCCGAGGAACGGCAGCGCGAACTGGTACCCCGAGATACTCCACGGGATTACGCCCGCGACGATCCCCGGCGCGACGAAGAGGAAGGCGATCGATCCGGCGATTGCGCGGGCCTGCTCGTTCATTCGGATTGGCCTCAGTGGTGACGGCCGGACTATTCCCGCCTGCCCTTGCCCCGTCAATCGCGCTGCTCTATAGGGACTTATCTTCGGCACCGGCCCAGGGAGGCGTGTTCATGCATCATTGTTCGTACCGCTTCATGGGCGGAATGGCGGCTTAGCTCCGCTCCTCGGTCCGCTGCGGACCGTCTCCATCCCGGATCGCCGACATTCTCTGCCGTCGGCGGCACCGGTCCTGATGTGAGTGTTTCGACAATGCCGCC
>JBKJTB010000389.1:0-26637 GCA_046594305.1 Devosia sp.
GACAACCTCTATCTATACGCAGGCGGTCGGTATCGAGGAGCGGGAACTGGCCGAGAGGATGTGGACGTAAGATTTGGGCGGCGGGCCGAAGCCCGCCGCTTAGGTTTGCTTAGTCCACCAGAACACGCTGGCCGGACCGGGCCGACTTACGCATTGGCTCGGTGCCCACAGACTTGCGCATTTCGGCGAGAGCCACGTTGAGGCCCACCACCACTTCGCGGGCCTCCTCACGATGCAGAACCTTGCTGACCGTGACCGTAGCACCGGTCTTGGTCACCATCTGCACCGACGAGGTCCAGTCCTGCTGCATACCGCTGAAGCTCGGACCGATTTCAAATCCGATAACATCGGGCTGCGTGGCATTCAGCGAGCGGTATTTCTTGTTCGCAGGGATGCCATGCGGGACGAGAATCTTGCCATCGCGCTTCAGCACCACCGAGCGGCGGGGCAACGCGCCCCACATATAGCGCCGTGCGAAATACGACAGCACGAGGCCGGTCGCGAGAATGAAGAGACCGCCACCTGCAACGAGTGCAACGGCCCCGACGATCACCCAAAGAACCAGTACGGGGATAACCATTACGTAGAGCAGTGGACGATGCGAATACCTCCACGAAGCCTCTTCGGTCCATTCGAGACCGATGGATTCGAGGACGCCATTCGCGCCGAGCTTGCGGATGGGATTGAGTTCAAACACTTGAGACATTGCTGTTGTACCTTTCCATGTAGATTGGGGGACGCCCCGGTGAGAGGATCAATTGTCGCCACGTGGGGCGTGCGAAGTGGCTGACAATTTCGAAGGGCTCCAGCAGCGGAACGGATCTGGGCGTTTCGCGAATGCCCAGATCGCCATGATCCATGGCGCTGCCTGAAACCCGAATATCTTGACGCTCAAGAACGGTCGCATTCCCGAGCATTTTTGAAACATGCCCAGTCGTCGCGAGGTCCATGTTGCCGAAGACCTGAAGGACTCCGGTATTGCCGATGAACGTCTCCCAGGACGTCTTGTAGTGACCCTTGAGCTGGCTCAGGTCCTGAAGGATGGTCCAGAGGCGCACGCCTGATCCGGCGATGAACCCCGCTGCACGCTCGACAACTTCAAGCCGCTGCAATGCCGCGAACTCTTCGAGCATCAGCAGCACTGCATGCTTCGGTTTCGTCTGGTCCTTTTCCAGTTCGACCACTGCCAGTGTCACGATCAGGCGCAGCCAGCGGGCATGCGTGGCAAGCCGCGAAGCAGGCAGGCACAAATAGATCGTCGTCGGCTGCGCCTTCAGATTGCCAAGCCGCAGCGGCGAGCTCCTCAGGACGTTTGCCATCGGCAGGGAGTCGAGAAAGGCGAGCTGCTCACGCGCAGTCGAGACAATCGACGAGCCTTCGCGCTCGGACTTTTCTAGGAACGACTTGCCGATCCGGGCGACGAGACCGCCGAACGCGTCCATCCTCGCCATCAGGTGGAACAGGCTCGACTGATCGCCATCGAACGCCAGCGGTGCGTCCTCACTCATGAGGATGCGGCGCATGCGCGGCAGCGAGCACTCGCCGCTGCTGGCGTACATATAAAGAAGAATGCCGGTGACGAGGTTCTTAGCCGCTTCGGTCCAATGACCATCACCGCTGTCAGCGATAATCAGTGACGAGGCGACGAGGCCGATATCGTCGATGAACGTGTCCGACGCCGGATCAAGTTCATCGAGCGGATTGTAGGCAAAGCTCTCAAAACCCGACGTGCCGAACGGATCGAGCACAAACACGCTTTGGCCGAAGGTCTCGGCACGGGCGAGTGCCGTTTCCCGCGCAAGCTCGCCCTTGGGATCAATCACGACGACCGACCCCGGATAGCGCAGCAGGTTGGGGATCAGGACGGTGCGGGACTTGCCCGCGCGCGAACCCGCAATCGTCATCAGGTGACGGTCATCGCCCAGCCGGTTCATTTCTTTCTGGTCGGGATCGCCAAGCAGACGACCCTGCCAGCTCCCGAGCAGAATCTTGCCCGGCTTCCAATCCCAAGCCGGACTAAGATTCCACGGATGCGCCCACGTCGCAGCGGGCTGCTGTTCAATGCGCTCCGGGAAACCCGAACCGCGTGGCGGAAATTCTGGATCGAGCAGATGGGCGTGGGCGATCTCCGTCGCCGCGCTCGTTGCGTGTTTCATGTTCTGGTTCCTTTGAAGAGAGCGGCGAATGCCGCGATTGGCGTCAGAGTCCGAAATCAAAGTCCCGACCGCGCTGGTGCGGCTTCTGCTTTTCCTGTGGTCGATCCGGCGAACGGGTTGTTCCGCGCAAGCGGCGCCCGATGGCGCGAGCCATTTCCATGAGCGTCGTGCGCTGACCGCGACGCAGTTCATCAATGCGGGTCTGCAACTCGCGGCGCTCAAAGCTTTGTGCCCGATACACGCCTTCCCGCTGATCGCGGTCGCGCATCACACTTTCGAGCGCCTCGCGTTCGTTGATCCGGCGAATGTTCGCGGCTCTGCCGATCACGAAATCCAGCAACCCACGGATGCCGGTGCGAATACGCGCCTGCCGCTCACGGTTCTCAGCAAGACGGCGCTCTTCCTGCAATCGCGCCAGTTTCTCGCGCTCTGCTTTCTGAGCCGCGATCATTGCACGGTGCTCTTCGAGCAGCGGGCGTTGCTGCTCGCGCATCTGCGCGCGGGCATCCACCAGGAACTGATGCACCTTCCGGTCCACGCGCTGACGCACGTCCAGTCGCGTGTCATCCACCGACCTCAGTGCATCCGGCGAGCCCAGACGCTCCGTCAGTTCTTTCGACTTCACGCCGGTCATCCGAGAAACCGAATAGACCTCGCCATGCAGATCGAGCGCGACGAAGCCGCGCTGATCGCCTTTGGCGAGGAAATATCCGCGCTCCTCCAGTGCCGCACGAAAACTCGTCCCGTTGTCCGAGTTCTGCCAAGCATCGCGGAACGCCTGTTTGATTTCCCGAGGATCAAGATCGAGCCGCTTGGCCTGCTGCCATTCCGCGAGGGTGAAGTTCAGCGGATTGGCCCAGCCGTTTACCCTGTGCCCTTCCGGCAACTCCCAGCCGTGTTCGAGGTAAAGCTCCTTTGAGAGCGCATTCAGCCGGTCCTTGAAGAACGGGAGATTGATCGCCTTCATCTGGTCGGCATCGATGCGCGACCAGACGGCGTGCGCGTGTCGACGCCCATTCTTCTCGTGAACGATGAAGACGCCCGGCTGCTCGTCGAGACCCACGGCCTTGCCAGCCCGCGTCGCTGCATCACGCAGCGCCTCGACGCTCACGTCTTGATCCTTGGGCGGATTGAGGCTCAAAGAAAACAGGAACTGCTTGCAGCGCGTGCCTTTGGACACGGCTTGCGCTTCTTCCAACGCGCCTTTGAGATCGTCCGCAGCAAAGCCGCGCACTTCCTCAAGTGCGATGTGATCGTTGTCGATTGCGTTCAGCAGGTGCGCAGCCAACTGGCCCGCACCGCCGCGCTGAGACCCTTTGAGGATCATTGATAGTGCTCCAATGTGCGTGGCTTGATCCGACCTGAGGCCGCGAGGTTGAAGGCCTCGGTCGTGTTGTGGGGCGTCGGCAGCGGCGACGTGCGACGCTTGCCGAGCGCCTCAAGAAGAAGGAGGCGAAGTTCGGCGATGTCAGCGCAGGCCTGAACAAGCTGGCTTTCGACCAGATCGTTGACGTACAGGCTGCCCGACCGGGCGGCCTGCGCCAGCTCGTTCATGCTGGGTCCGAGTTCGCTTTCACCGAGCTTGGCTAGGATTTGTGCGAGGAGACGATCTTTGGTGCCGACACGGCGCGACGACGCGCCGAGGCTAAGGCCGAACGCCGGAGTCGCGCCGGTCCCGCCAAACAGCTCGTTCTTGATGTAGCCAGACAACGACTGACCGCCCGCCTTCTTCTCCAGAAGGGCACGTTCAGCGAAGGTAAGCCGGAGCGAAAGTGGCGGTTGGCGCTTTGAGCTGTTTTCTGGGCTTAGGGACATGGCGGCACCTGCTTGGGTGCGCTTCGCGCATGCTCAAGCAGGGTGTTCCACTCTTCAAGAATCTGGAAGAGTTGGTTCGAGGTGGGTTCGTCTAGGCCCACCAACTCCTGCAGTTTCGGCAAATCTGGCGTTTCCGGCCAAGGACTTCGGCGGACCTGCCGTCTCATGGGCATTCAAGACAGGGGAATGGATCCCCGACATGGAGCCCTAGATGACTATCCGCACTGTCAAACTCGCAACCATCCTCATGATCGGTGCCGCGCTGGCCGCGAGCCCGGTTCTGGCCCAGGCCCTGACCGCTGGCAATCAGGGCCCTGCCGACGTTCCGCAGAACCGCGATGCGCCGTTCAGCCTGCCCGGGACGCTGACACCGATGCCGACGCCCAAGGTCGATGCCGCCACGACGCGCGACATCTTCGCGATGGACCCGGCGCAGGCGCTGGCCAGCCTCGGGACGGTCAGCCTCGATCGCTCGGGCGACGTCACCGAGACCGAAGCGTCCGACGCCCTGCGCGCGGCCTTCGAGAACGAGGTCAAGGGCCACACTGGCAACTGAGATCAGCGGATCGCCGGCGCCGGCCGAACAGGGACCCGGTCCGGCGCAGGCGTCCGTTTGACGCGAGGACGGGCGGGAAGCAATTCCCGCCCGTCGCATTGACCATCGTCAGCCGGCGGCGGTGTAGGCCGTCTTCACCTGGGTGAAGAATTCGACGGCGTACTTGCCCTGCTCCTTGGGACCGTAGGACGAGCCCTTGCGGCCACCGAACGGCACGTGGAAATCGACGCCGGCGGTGGGCACGTTGACCATCACCATGCCGGCCTCGGAATTGCGCTTGAAGTGCGTCGCGTACTTCAATGAGGTCGTGACGATGCCGGCCGACAGGCCGAACTCGGTGTCGTTGGCGGTCGCCAGCGCTTCCTCGTAATTCTTGACGCGGATGACCGACGCCACCGGCCCAAAGATCTCTTCGCGGGAGATACGCATCTGGTTGGTGGCTTCCGTGAACAGCGCCGGCTGCAGATAATAGCCGGGCGTCTTGAGCGTCAGCAGATCGCCACCGGCGACGAGTTTGGCGCCTTCGGATTTGCCGATCGCGATGTAGTCGACATCCTGCTTGAGCTGGCCCGGATCGACCACGGGGCCGATGTCGATGCCCTTTTCGAGCGCATCGCCGACCTTGAGATTGCGCACGCGCTCAGCCAGCGCCTCGACGAACTTGTCGTGGATGCCTTCGGTGACGATGACACGCGACGATGCCGTGCAGCGCTGGCCGGTCGAAAAGAACGCCGATTGCGCGACGCTCTCGACGGCGATCTTGAGGTCGGCGTCATCGAGCACGATCGTCGGGTTCTTGCCGCCCATCTCGAGCTGCACCTTGCGCATGAATTTGAGGCTGGCTTCCGCCACGCGCTTGCCGGTGTTGACGCCGCCGGTGAAGGTGACGGCGTTGATGTCCTTGCTGTCGAGGATGGCCTGGCCGACGACCGAGCCCTTGCCCATCACGAGGTTCATCACGCCCTTGGGCAGCCCCGCCCGGTGGAGGATATCGACGATCGCCCATGAGCAGCCGGGCACGAGGTCGGCCGGCTTGAAGACGATGGTGTTGCCGAAGCAGATGGCCGGCGCGATCTTCCACGACGGGATGGCGATCGGAAAATTCCACGGCGTGATGATGCCGACGACGCCCATCGCCTCGCGGGTGATCTCGACGCCGACGCCGGGACGAACCGAGGGGATGGTCTCGCCGGACAAGCGGAGCGCTTCGCCTGCGAAGAACTCGAAGATGTGGCCGGCGCGGGTCGCCTCGCCGATGCCTTCGGGCAGGGTCTTGCCCTCCTCGCGGCTCAGTAGCGCACCGAGCTCTTCGCGGCGGGCGAGGATTTCATGCGCCGTCTTGCTGAGCACGGTGTGGCGTTCGAGCAGGCCCGAACGCGACCACGCGCGCGCCGCAGCCTTGGCCGCCGCGATGGCGCGCTGCACGTCGTCGCCGCTGGCGCGGGCGTATAGGCCGACCACGTCATCGGTGTTGGACGGGTTGATATTGGGGATGCCTTCGCCGCCGACCCATTCGCCGTCGATCAGGTTATTGTGCAGGTCTTCCATGATTTCTCTCAAGCCTCAACGTATTCAGCGATGGCGGTGGGTTCGGGCACCGTCAGCCCGTCTTCGAGGAGCCCTTCGATGTGGAGCCGAATGGCCCCCCGGATATCGGTCTCTACGTCTTTGATCGTTTCGCCCGTCACAGCACAGCCGGGGAGGTCGGGCACGTAACCCGAAAAATTTCCGTTGGCTTTCTCAATGACGACCGCATAGCGCATCAAGTTCCCTCGTCTTCAATCCAGCCACTGCGCCTTGCGTAAAGTATCTCCATACGACCATCGATCGGACCGCTCTTGTAGCTCTCAACCTCAACGGCAATTGAGCCGACTTTCTCGAGATACTCTTCGTAGTCCTCAGCAGCGAGCATAACCCGATAGAAAACCTGCTTGGGTCGTGTGCACTCGCCTTCTCTTCAAGAGTGTCCCGGTTGACTATCTTGTATCGCCCGGAAATCTCGGTCTTCGTCACAGCAATCCGGCCTTCGCCAAATCGCGGAACAGATGGCTCGCGCCATAGGTCCAGGGCGGACATTCGGTGGAGAGGCGCACCCGGTTGCGGAGGGTGCCGAGCAGCGGCGAGGAGATGGTGACGATGTCGTTGGGCTTGTGGGTAAAGCCCTTGCCAACGCCGCCGCGATCCTTGACCGGCGCGAACATGGTGCCGAGATAGATCACGAAGCCATCGGGATATTGATGATGGCGGCCGGTGGCGGCGGCGACGATCGATTCCGGCGTACGCGAGATCTGGCTCATCGACGAACTGCCTTCGAGCACAAAACCGTCCTCGCCGGTGACGTTGAGCGAGATCACCGATTGCTTGACGTCGTCGAGCGAGAAGCTGGCGTCGAACAAGCGGATCATCGGGCCGAGCGAAGCCGACGCGTTGTTGTCCTTGGCCTTGCCGAGCAGCAGCGCCGAGCGGCCTTCCACATCGCGCAAATTGACATCATTGCCGAGCGTCGCGCCGATGATCTTGCCGGCACTGGTGACGACCATCGCCACTTCGGGTTCCGGGTTGTTCCACTCGGAACTGGCCAGCACACCGACATCGGCGCCGGGGCCGACCGAGGACATCGGCTGGCATTTGGTGAAGATTTCGGGATCGGGGCCAATGCCGACTTCGAGGTACTGGCTCCAGACGCCTTTGGCGATCAGCGTCTGCTTGACCTGCATCGCCGTATCGGACCCGGGCACGAGCTTCGACAGATCGGTGCCGATAAGGCCGATGATTTCACCGCGCAGCGCGTCAGCCCTCGCCTTGTCGCCGCGCGCCTGTTCCTCGATGACGCGCTCGAGCAGCGAGACCACAAAGGTGACGCCGGCGGCTTTGACCGACTGCAGATCGATCGGCGAGAGCAGCGACGGCTTGTGCGGGAAGAGCTTATCTGGCGCGCTGTTGTCGGCGATTTCGGCGGCGCTGGCCACATCGGTGCCTGGCGCGGTGGCGACATAGGCGGCAGGATCGGGCTTTTCGCACACGTCGCGGACGGTCGGCGCGTCCTTGCTCGTAATGTCGACGACTCGGCCCTCGCGCACTGTGACGACACGCGGGAACACGAAACCCGGCATTTTCGCTCGCCCAAGCAACAGGCCGCCGGGCGGCAAAATCTCGTCTGACATGTCAGTTCCCTCTCGCGCGGCGCTACCTAACCCGCCGGGTCGGGGCCTGTCCAGCAAGGGTCGATGTACGTGCCTCCAACTTTTGTCGAAGAATTTTCCAAGGAAGTTATGGCGGCGGGCGTCACAATGGTAACCGCATTCCCCGGCATGGTGGCCGGGCACTATCCCAAGGAGAGACCGATGCGAATTCTAGCCGCCCTTATCCCCCTTACTCTCGCAACGGCCCTCTGCACGCCCGTCTTCGCTGCCGGTTCGATGCAGATCACCGGCCATGGCGAAGTAACCGCCGCGCCCGACACGGCGTTCGTCACCTCCGGCGTCACCTCGCAGGGCCTCACCGCCAACGAGGCCCTCGACGCCAACAATGCCGACATGAAGAAGCTGATCGACACGCTGAAGGCCGCTGGCATCGACGCCGTCGACATCCAGACGTCCGGCTTCTCGGTGAGCCCGAACTACGTCTATTCCGACGCACGCGACGCCAATGGCTACCAGCTGCCTCCCAAGGTCGTGGGCTACACGGTCTATAACGGCGTGACCGTGGTGGTGCGCGACCTCACCGAGTTGGGCGCCGTGCTCGACCAGGCGGTGACAGTCGGCGCCAACCAGGTCTCGGGCATCTCGTTCTCGGTCGACGATCCCAAGGAGCTCTACAACGAGGCCCGCAAGCTCGCCTTCGGCGACGCCCGCGAGAAGGCCGAACTTTACGCCGAAGCCGCCGGGGCGGACCTCGGAGCGCTGTCGCTGGTGAGTGAACTGACCGGCAACAACCAACCGCAGCCCTATATGTACAAGGCCGAAGCCGCGATGGCGGTCGACCGCGCCATGGTGCCGGTTGAGGTTGGCCAGCTGACGTTCTCGATCGATGTGAATGTGAGCTGGGAACTGGAACTGCCGCGCTGATCTAAACCCGCAGTCGGGTCCTCCCCTGTCGAAGACGGGGGAGGTGGCGCCGGTTAGGCGACGGAGGGGGCGCCGCTTGCTCGATGCCGGCATCGCCCTGCTCTCAGTGATTGTGGCGCCCCCTCCCCCGGCGCTGCCGGTACCTCCCCCATGCTGCGCATAGGGGAGGAGTCCCGACTGCCGGCCCCGGTGCTGGGCGATGGCCTTCCAGATCATGCTGAGGGTGCCCCCGCCTACCTACGCCACCCAGTACCAACCGGTGTGCATGAGCACGAGCAGCACCTGCAGGGCGAACATCGGGATCGCGAGCAGCTCTGCGCGTGGCACTTTGCTGCCGACGAACATGAACAGCGGGAACACCAGCAGCAGGTGCCGCGTGTACGACATGAAGCTGCCGGAGAGCGCCGGGACCAGCAGCGTGACGATCCCGTAGACCGCCAGCGCCTTGTGCTGCGTCCGCCAGACGCCGATCAGCAGCGGCAGCGCGATGACGAACGCCACGCGATCGATGACGCTGTTGGTGTAGCCGTGCAGGATCGGCGAGATGCCGACGAAGTTCGCGCGGAACCACTCGACCGGCCGCAGCAGATTGGCGAGCGAATTGTTGGAGATGGTGAAGCGCTGGGCGTTGAACCCCGCGAACGGATCGCCGAGCTGCCACCAGCAGAACAACAGGTAAGCGCCGACACCGGCAACGGTCGCCAATGCGGGCGCGAGATACGAGCGCATCGCCTCGCGCCAATTGCCCTTTGCTCCCCAGCCAGTCTGCAGGAACCGCACCAAAATCGGCACCAGCAGCAGCAGCGCCTGGGCGCGCGTCAGCGGCAGCACGAAGCACAGCGCACTTGCGATCAGCACATCCCGCTTGAACAGATGGAAGAACGCGGCGAGACAGAGCGCGAGGAACAGCGGCTCCGTGTAGGCCATGCTGAGAAAGAACGCCGTCGGGAAGGCGAGGAGCAACACCACGATCGTCAGCGACTGCCGGGCGGGCCAGAACAGCCGGGCGAGCCGATACATGTAGACCGGCACGGCCAGCGAAACGACGTTCGATATTGCCCAGGCCGCGACGAGCGCATTGCCCGCGAACAGCGGCGTCAGGAACCGGATGGCGAAGGGGTAGAGCGGATAGAAGGCGTCGCTGAAGGCGTTGGTGCCGTAGCCCTGCATCGCCAGCAGCAGATAGTGCTGGGTATCCCACGTGTAGAAGGGCCTCAGGAGATCGGGCAGGCCCGGCAGTGGAAACGCCGCATTGTAGCCCTCTAGCGACGCGTTGTGGGGCAGGAACTGGGCGCCGAGCAGAATGACGCCCAGCAGCCCGGCCTTGAGCGCAATGAAGATCGCGACGACGTAGAGGATATTTCTGTCCGCGGGCTCAGGCGACGCAGCGCCATGCTCCCCGGCTCCCCCGATGATTGTCGACATCCCCTGCCCCTGCCCTGCGCCGTCATTCTTATGGCGTCAGGCGATGGCTTTCCAGATCATGTTGACGCCGACGACGACGAGGAAGATGGCAAAGACGATCTTGAGGGTGCGCTGGTCGAGCCGATGCGCCAGCGCTGCCCCCATCGGCGCCATCAAGGCCGCAAAGCCGCCGACGAAGGCGAAGGCGATCAAATTGACGTAGCCCAGGCTGAGGGGTGGCAGGCCCGCCTCGCCCCAGCCCGAGACGATGAAGCCGATGGTGCCGCCGATGGCGATGAAGACGCCGATGGCGGCGCCGGTGCCGACGGCGCGGTGCATGGTTTCGCCGAACGCGGCGATGGTGGGCACACTGAACGAGCCGCCGCCGATGCCCATCAGCGCCGAGAGGAAGCCGACGAAGCTCGCGGCGATGCGGTGCGTCAGGGGCGAGCCCTTGAGGTGGCCCATCAGCCGCTGCTGGAACGGAGTTACACTGTTGATGGCGATGACGATCGCCATGACGCCGAAGACGATGCGCAGGGCGTCGCCGGAGAAATAGCGCGCCAGCAGGCCACCGATCAGGCAACCGGCGAGGACAAACGGCGCCCACAGTTTCAAGATCTCGACATCGACCGCGCCGCGCTTGTTGTGCGCGCGGGCGCTCATGATGCCGGTGGGGATGATGATGGCGAGCGAGGACGCCACGGCGACGTGCTGGCCGACCTCGTCGCTGATGCCGAGGGCGGCGAAGGCGATGGCGAGCGCCGGCACGATGATCGAGCCGCCGCCGACGCCCAACAGGCCCGCGAAGACGCCCGAGACGAGGCCGGTGATCGACAGGCCGAGGACGAGCGGCCAGTAGGCGAGAAGATCAGTCATGACGCACCGATGATGTGGAGGGCGATGTCGCGCCGGTGTGGCCGGGCGCGGTGTTCGAACAGGTAGATTCCCTGCCAGGTGCCCAGCACCGGCGCACCGTCGAGGACGGGGATGCCGATCGAGGTCTGGGTGAGCGCCGACTTGATGTGGGCGGGCATGTCGTCGGGCCCCTCGGTGCGATGGACGATCCAGTCCATGCCGTCGGGCGCTAGGCGGCGGAAGAAGCCGAGCAGATCGGTCTTTACGTCGTCGTCGGCATTTTCCTGAATCAGCAAAGAGGCCGAGGTGTGGCGGCAGAAGGCGGTGACGAGCCCCTCGCGAATCCCGGCCGCGGCGACGAAGCCGTTGAGGTCGCGAGTGAATTCGTAAAGCCCCGGACCGCGTGTGGCGACGTGGAGGCGCGTGGATGACTGCAGCATGAACGAAGCCCGTAGCACGCAAGAATATCTATTGGAACCGAGCGGCGAGTGATCCCGTTGCTGCCTCCGAGCGGGGACTGTCGTGTGAGAAAGGTCTTCCGAACGTTCATGTTCGGTTCAGCAGGACAGCGTCACTTCCTCTCCCCTTTTGACCCAATAAGGAAACCCATCATGAGCTTCCGCAACTGGCTCCTGACCGGTACCAGCCTCACGCTTTTGGCCTTCGCGCCGCTGAGCGTGGCCCGTGCCCAGGATGCAACCGACCCGGCGCTCGTCGCCGCCTACCAGGCCTACACCGCCGACCAGAGCGAGGCCAACCAGACCTTGCTCACCGAAGCCTGCATCACCGCTGGCTTTGCCAGCCTCGATGAATGCATCGCGGCGCTAGCGGGCAAAACTCCCGTCGAAGCGTTGCCCTCCGAGCCATCGGCTGATGCCCAGGCTGCTGCCGACGCCAAGGCCGAGGCCGATGCAAAGGCCGCGGCTGACGCACAGGCCGCCACCGATGCACAGGCTGCGGCGGATGCGCAGGCCGCTGCCGACGCAAAGGCTGCCGCCGATGCTCAGGCTGCTGCAGACGCAAAGGCTGCTGCCGACGCACAGGCCGCTACCGACGCACAGGCTGCGGCTGACGCAAAGGCTGCTGCTGACGCAAAGGCTGCCGCTGACGCTCAGGCCGCCACCGATGCACAGGCTGCGGCTGACGCTCAGGCTGCTGCCGATGCAAAGGCCGCTGCCGATGCTCAGACGGCGTCCAGTGAAGAAGTGGCTCCGCCCGCGTCCAGCGAAGCACCTGCTGCGGTCGATCCCAATGCCGACGCGGTCACACAGCTGACTGCGGCCGTCGACCTCTACAATCAGGGTGTCGCCGAGCTCGATGCCGGCGATGCCAACGGCCAGGCCAAGGTGGACGAGGCATCCGGCCAGATCAACACGATCTGTTCGGCTGCCGGCTTTGCCGATGCCGCGAGCTGCCTCGCGCAGTTCGGCCTGGTGCTGAATCCGCTGCCGCCCGCCGCCGAAACTCCGGCGACGTCCGAAGAGCCTGCTGTTTCGGAACAGCCGGCGACTGGCGACGAGCCGATCACCGATCAGGCAACGGAAGTGCTGCCGGACACCATCGCGCCGGAAGACGCGGCGCCGATCCTCGACAGCGAGAAGGATCAGACCGCTCCCCCGGCCGACGACGCGACCCCGACGGACCAGCCGTCGGCTGAGCAGCCGTCCGAACAGCCGGTCCAGGAAGAGGCTGCGCCTCCCCCGGCCGACGATACGACCGCACAGGAAGACATCCAGGCCCCTCCGCCCGAGCAGCAGTCTGCTGCGACGGGAGACGGTGAAGCCGCGGGCGACTTCCAGTTCGGCTTTGCCGACGAGTCTCAGCCGGATGGTGGGTTCACCATTCCCGCCGAGGACGATGGCGAGCAGATCGAGGTCGTGCAGGCACCGACCGCCGACAATCCGAACTTCGTGTTCAAGATCGGCATCCACATCTACATCAGCAACGTGCAGCGCGAACGCGACCGCTTCTACGACCGCGATCGTGACCAGATCTTCTACGAGCGTCTCGACAATGGACGTATCCGCGAAACGATCGAGCGCCCGGATGGCACGCGCATCATCACCACCTACAATCGCTACGGCGATGTGCTGAAGCGTACGAAAATCTATCCGGACAATCGTGAGTTCTACCTGGCGACCTACGACCCGAGCGGTTCGGACGACGGCTTCTTCATCGATCCGGGTGACGAACTGCCGCCGCTGCGCCTGACCATCTCGGCCAGCGACTACATCCTCGACGCCGATGAGGCCGATGAGGACCAGGTCGAGCTGTTCCTGAGCCAGCCGCCGGTGGAGAAGGTGCGTCGCATCTACTCGATCGACGAGGTCAAGCGTTCGGCCCGTATCCGCGACACCGTGCGCCGTCTCGAGGTGGGTAACCTCACCTTCGATACGGGCAAGGCGACGATCTCGCGCGACCAGGTCAGTGAGCTGAGCAAGGTGGCCAACGCCATGCTCAAGCTGCTGGAGCAGAACCCGGCTGAAGTGTTCCTGATCGAAGGGCACACCGACGCGGTCGGCTCGGATCTGAGCAACCTCGAACTGTCGGACGAGCGTGCCTCGACCGTCGCCAAAATCCTGACGGACTTCTATGAAGTGCCGCCGGAGAATCTGACGACGCAGGGTTACGGCGAGCGCTACCTCAAGGTGAAGACCGAGGGTGACGAAGAGCTGAACCGCCGCGTCACGGTCAAGCGCATCACGCCGCTGGTGACCTACGAGGCTGCAGCCAACTAGGACGAGCTGCGAATTTTGCGAAGGGCCGGGTTCAACCCGGCCCTTTTGCTTGCGCGCCGGGTGCCGCGGCGAGGACTTCGAGCTTGACCGCATCGAACTGCCGCAGCCAGCGCATGGCCACGGCGTGGATCGGCACCGGGTTCAGAAAATGCAGCTTCTCGCGGCCGCGCCGCTGCGTGATGACGAGGCTCGCCTCTTCGAGCGCGATCAGATGCTTGGTGACCGCCTGTCGGCTGATCGGCAAGCTTTCGCACAGCCGGCTGAGGGTCTGCCCGTTGGTGCGCCGCAACTTTTCGAGAAGCACGCGCCGATGCTCGTCGGCAAGCGCGGCGAACACCGCGTCCCGCTCCGAAAGACTCATTACTACCGCCCCAACTCCCCAACGGCACGAGACTAGTCGCTCAATTGCGCACGAATAAAGGCAGCGATGTCACAGCCGCGCCCTGCGGATGCGACTTGCCGCGGGCGGCCGATCCGCTAAGAGGAGCCGATGATTGATCGATCGGCGGCGGAAGGACGAGGGACGGTCACGGCAATGCCGGGCTGGGCGTCGCCGCTCGCCGCGGCGCTGATCGTCCTGATGCTGACCATCCCGCGGCTGATCTTCGCGGCGCGCTACGGGCTGATCGGCGACGAGGCCTATTACGCGATCTGGTCGTTCCATCCGGGTTTTGGCTATTTCGACCATTCGCCGGCCGTGGCCTGGGTGATCTGGCTCGGGCGGGCGATTTTCGGCGAGGGCGAGTGGGCGGTGCGGAGCCTGTTCGTGCTCTCGACCTTCGCGATCTGCGCCGCGCTCTATCGCACCGCACTCGTGCTGTTCGAGGATCGGCGCGTCGGCGCGGTGGCCGCCGTCGCCTATGCGGTGACACCCGCCATCGCCATCACCACCACCATCGCGACGCCCGACGCGCCATCGACGCTGTTCTGGGTGCTCGCCGTGTGGGCCATCGCCGAGTTTTCGCGGAGCCGCAACGCCAATTGGTGGCTGGCGGCGGGTGTGTTCGCGGGGCTGGGGCTGTTGTCCAAGTACACAGTGGTGTTCCTCGGCGTGGGGATCGTGCTCTACCTCGTCACGAGCCGCGAACGGCTGGCGTGGCTGAAACTCTGGCAGGTGTGGGCGGGTGGCATTCTTGCACTCGCGCTGTTCGCGCCGGTGGTGTGGATCGACTGGACGCGCAACTGGCAATCGTTCCGCTTCCAGCTCGGCCGTTCGCCGGCGGCCGAGCGCGTCCTGCATCCCGATGAACTGCTGCGCTTCCTCATCGAGATCGGCACCCAGTTGTTGCCGACGCTCTACGTCTTCGCGCTGATCGCAATGGTGCTGTTCGTGGCGCGGCGAGCCAGGTCGCTCGCGCTGCCGCTGCTTACCGCGGCGCCGATGCTCGGCTTCTTCCTCATCCACGGACTGTTCGGGCGGGTGAATCCCAACTGGGTGTCGCCGCTCTATCCGATGCTGGCGCTGGTGGGCGCGTGGGCGGCGGTGAATGTCCGGCCGAACGCCGTGTGGCTGCGCTGGCCGCTCGATGCGCTGAAGGCACTGCACGTGCCGGTCGGCGTGGCGCTGGTACTGACTGTCCTCGCGGCGGCGGAGTTCCGCGCCCTGCCCGTGGTCGGCCCGCTGCCGCTGTTCGGCTTCCTCTATGGCTGGGACAATTTCCAGGCGAAGATGTCGAAACTTGCAGCCGACAACGGCGCGCAATGGGTGGATGCGCAGGATTACTCGCTGAACGGCTGGCTGGGCTATTATGGCAAGATGGCCAACGACCCCCTGCCCGTCTATGACCCCGGCAATTCCTATCGCTACAAGTTCATGCCGCCCATGAGCAAGGAATTGAAGGCCGCGCCGCATCTGATCGTGCGCTATGCAAGTGGCGAACGCGTGCCGCCGCTCGAGGGCGCGACGCCGCTCGGTATCGTGACGCGCGACGACGACAGCGGCACGCCGCTCCAAAACTTCGCGGTTTATCTCGCCAATGGCTGATGCGATCGCACCTGTGACCACGCCGCGCTGGAAGATCGTTCTTCTCCAGCTCATCGTGCTCTATCTGCTCGGCCTGAAGCTGTGGTTCGGCCTGACCGTCACGCCGATGGGCGACGAGGCCTATTACTGGATGTGGGGCCAGCATCTGAGCTGGTCGTATTTCGACCACCCGCCGCTCGATGGCTGGCTGCAGGGCGCCGTCGCCGCGATCTTCGGCTGGAGCAACCTCTCCGTGCGCTTCCTGAGCTGGATGACGCTGATTGGAACGCTGTGGATTTTCTGGCTGTGGAGCGACCGCTTTGCTCCGGAGGACCGCGAGGGCTGGTTCTGGCACACGGCCGTGATCTACCTGACGATCCCGGTCGTCTTTCTGATGTCGAGTTTTGCTTTCCACGACCATCTGCTGATGTTCCTCGTGGTGGCCTCGATCTATGCCTTCCATGGCTTTGCCGGCGACTGGGAGGATGGCCGCAAAGTCTGGTGGCGGCTCTACCTCGCTGCCGTGCTGCTCGGCCTCGCGGTGCTGACCAAATACAACGGCGTGTTCCTCGGGCTCGGCTATGCCGTGTGGGTGCTGGCGCGGCCGAAACTGCGCGGCCTGCTGCTGACGCCGCATCTGTGGCTGGCCGCGCTGCTCGCGGTCGCGATCCAGGCGCCGGTGTTCTACTGGAACCTCACCGAGGGCATGGTGAGCTTCCGCTTCCATCTGAGCGACCGGCCAACCGCCAATTGGGGGCAGCCGCGCTTCCAGCAGGTGCTCGATTATCTGGCGACGATGGCGCTGCTGCTCTCGCCGGTGCTGTTCCTGAGCCTGTTCCGCCTGCCCTTCATGCGCAAGCTAGCGGGCGACGAGCAGCGGATCTTCGGCCTGTCGGCGGCCGTGTTCCTCGCCTCGACGCTCGGCTGGGCCGCCATCGCGGTCTATGTCTATGTCTACTTCCACTGGAACGTGGTGGCCTATGTCGCGCTGGCGCCCATCGTCTGGCGGCTGCTCGGCGGACGCATCCTGTTCGCACTCCACGTCGCCTATGGTCTGCTGCTGGTCACGGTGGCCATGCTCAACTACACGGTGACCCCGATAAAACTGCTCGGCTTCGGCGACACCGCCGCCGGCGCCGCCCATGGCTGGGTCGAACTGGCGGCCCGCGTCGAGGCGCAGCAGGTGGCGCATCCGGACGCATTCCTCGGGGCCATACGTTACACCTACGCGGCCCAGATCGGCTTCATGCTGCACGATACCGACGTCGCCGCGTTCAACCCCGTCCGGTCGCAGAACGACTATTGGTGGGACGCGGCGGCGCATGCCGGGCGCGACGCAATCATCGTCACCGACCGCAACTACAAGGTCGACGATGCCCGCAAACGCTTCGCCGACCTCAAGCGGCTGGAGGTTGTGCCGGTCCTCGACAGGTTCGGCACACGGATCTGGCAGTTCGAAATCTGGCTGGGCACGGACTTCCGGCCCGCGGCGCCTTAGCGGCTTGCCCAACGGCAAAAATCCGCTATGGCTCAGGCAAATTGGAATAGGAGACGCCCGTGAAGCAGCTCGAACTGTTCGTCGAACGCATCATTCTCGCGTCGCGCTGGCTGCTGGTAATCTTCTACATCGGCCTCGCCATCGCGCTGGTTCTCTACGCCGTGAGCTTTGCCGCAAAACTGTGGAAGTTCGCGAGCAAGATCTTCTCGACCGACGAGGCGCAAGCGATCCTCGACATGCTCGCGCTGATCGACGCGGCACTGGTGGCGAGCCTCGTCGTCATGGTGATCATCTCGGGCTACGAGAATTTTGTCAGCAAGTTCGACGAGGAGGACAGCGTCCACTGGCTGGGCGAGATCGACGCCAATTCGCTAAAGATCAAAGTGGCCTCGACGATCGTCGCCATCTCCTCGATCCATCTGCTGCAGATCTTCCTCAACGTCGACAAATACAGCTCGGACAAGCTGATGTGGTACACCATCATCCACATCGCCTTCGTCATCTCGGCGCTGTTCCTCGCCTTCATCGACCGCGTCTCGGTGCTGACCAAGGCGCTCGGCAAGGGCAAAGAGCCGCCGGCGCCAAAGCTGTGAGCGGCGCCGGCCCGGTCGTCGCGCGGCCGGTCCGCCTCGCCCAGATCGCGGTCGTCGTCCTGCTCCTCGCAAAACTGTGGCTGAGCATTGCGGCGCCGCCGGTGGGCGACGAGGCCTATTACTGGATGTGGGGCCAAAAACTCGGCTGGTCCTATCTCGACCATCCGCCGCTGCACGCCTGGCTGCTGCGCGTTATGAGCGTCTTCGGCTGGAACTACTTCTCGCTGCGCGTGCTGACCTGGCTGACGCTCGGCGGCACGCTGTGGATCTTCTGGCTCTGGGCCAAGCGGCTGCAGCCGGATGACCCCGCCGCCTGGTGGTGGCCAAGCGCCGCGATTTATCTGGCGACGCCGCTGTTCTTCGCCATGACCAGCATCGCCTTCAACGACCATCTGCTGATCGTCCTCTGCCTCGCCTCGGCGCATTGCTTCCTGGTGTTCGCCGAGAAATGGGAAGCGAGCGGCAAGGGCTTCGCCTGGCTCTATGGCGGGGCGGCTTGGCTGGGGCTCGCGACGCTGACCAAGTACAATGGCGCGCTGCTCGGCGTCGGCGTGGCGCTGTTCTTTATCGCCCACGCGCCGGTGCGGCCGCTCTGGCGCTCGCCGCATCTCTATCTCGCGGCGCTGCTCGCGGTCGCCATGCAGGCGCCGGTGATCTGGTGGAATTTTACCGAAGGTTTTGCCTCGGTGAATTTCCATTTGTCCGAGCGCTGGGGCGGACCGCTGTCGCAGGTCCACCCGCTCAACGCGCTGACCTTCGTCGGCGTGGCGCTGCTCTTCGTATCGCCGTTCCTGTTTCCTGCGATATCAGGCATGGTCCGCCGCCCGCTCGGCACGCCATTCGCCGACCGGGCGCGAGTCCTCGCCCTCGCGACGCTCGCGACCTCATCGCTGGCGCTGCTGACCCTGTCGCTGTTCGCGGAAGTGTTCTTCTACTGGAACATCGTTGCAATCCTGCTGGTGATGCCGCTCGTTGCCGGCTGGATCGGACGCCGCTGGGTGATGGCGGCGCATCTTGCCTACGGCTTGGTGTTCGCGGCCATCTGCGTCGTCAACTTCACCATTGCACCGATCACCAATCTGATGGGCCGGATGGACTGGACCACGGCCTCGACCTACGGCTGGCCGGACGTGGCAGAGCGCGTCAAGGCCCTCCGCGAGGAGTACAATACCGGCTTCGTCGCCACGGCGCGCTACACCACGGCGGCACAGCTCGGCTTCGCCATGCACGATCCCGAGGTGACGGCGCTCGCCGATCGCCACGATCAATACGATTTCTGGTTCGATCCCGAGGCGCATATCGGACAGGACGCGATCGTCGTGTCGGACCCGCAGCTCGGCATCAAACAGATCGAGCCCTATTTCGACAGCCTCGAACGGCTCGATTCCGTGCCCTATGAACGCTTCGGATTGGTCATTTATCGCCCCAGACTCTACATTGCCCGCGGTTTTCATCTGCCCGTCGACAAGTAAGTTCTCCAGCATTTCCAATATCTTAGTATGCCGCGAGACCGCCTTGCTCTCGCGGCGGCATCAATTCGGAACAATTCCCAAGCGTTCGCGTTCTTCAGCCATACGGCACTCAAACACAGGAGGTCACCGTGGCTGACCCAGATCGCGATACCGTCTATTCCAACGACGGCGTGAACCGTACCGTCTACACCCGCGAGAATAACTCGACGGGCTGGTTCGTCGGCATCATCGTGGCGCTGGCATTGCTCGCCATTGCTTACCTGGTCTTCTCTGCAAACTCGCAGCCGTCGACCGTCGACATCAACAATTCCCCGACCGTGACCACTCCGGCTCCGGCCAATACGCTGCCCGCTCCGGCGGACACAACCACGACGCCGATGGCGCCGGCTGATACAACCACCACTCCGATGGCCCCGGCTGACACCACGACGATGACCCCGGCTCCGGTCGAAACGGCGCCTGCTGTTACGGCTCCGGTCGAGACGGCTCCGGTTGAAGTGACCCCGGCCCCGGTCGAGACTGCTCCGGCTCCGGCCGCGCAGTAAATACGAGCCCCCATCTGCGCCCCGGCACTCCCGCCGAGGCGCGCGACAAAGACCCCGGCCACCGCGCCGGGGTTTTTCGTATAAGCTCTACAAGACGAGAGAACTGTCCTCGGCGGCCATAGTCCTTCGCGGTGCAGATGAACCCCCGTTCCGATCGTCTCCAGACTGTCGCGGAACGACGTTTCATCACCGGCTTCGCTGTAGTCTTTGGCGGTCAGGTTGAACCCGCCCGATAGGCGCCAGCACGGGAAGCCGGTGCATGATGAGCTCTTCAAGGTCGGCGGCGCGTCCAATTGGCCGCAGGTGAACGGGCGCTGACTCGGTCCGTCATCTTGCAAGAGGCGCCCGCCGTTCCTATTTCGCACCGAGCACAAGGAGAGCGCCATGTTCAATATCGATCAGATCCTGACGACCCTCAAGACCGACCAGAATGCGCAACGCACGGCGATGACCGGTGCGGCGGGCCTCGCGGCCGGCATGCTGCTCGGCCGCGGCGGGTTCGGCAATCTGGTCAAGATCGGCGCCGTCGCCGCGGTGGGCGGCCTTGCCTACAAGGCGTGGCAGAACCACCAGGCGCAGCAGGGCAACACGACGCCGGTCGATCAGGAGCGCTTCATTCCGCCGGCCCAGGCGGGCTACCAGCAGGAAGAGCTGAGCAAGACGCTGGTGCGTGCCATGATCGCTGCCACCAAGGCGGATGGCCAGATCGATGCGGCGGAAAAGGAAGCGATCTTCAAGAAGCTCGAAATGATGCCGCTCGGCGCCGAGGAAAAGGCCTTCGTGTTCGACGAACTCTCGGCCCCACTTGATATCAACGCGGTCGTCGGTCGCGCCGATTCCGCCGAGCATGGCGCCGAGATCTACGCCGCCTCACTGATCGCCATCACCGCGGACACGGCGGCCGAGCGCGCCTATCTCGACGCCCTCGCCTATAAGCTCAAGCTCGACCCCGGCCTCGTGGCCGAAATCCACAAGACGGCCGGAGCCCACGCCCCATCGCAGGGCGCCGGCAGCCCCGCCGATTATGTGCCCACCAGCAGCGTCTAGGCTCAGAGCAGCTTCATCCGCTTCGCCTCGGCTCTCGCACCGCGGCAGGTTTCGGCGGTGACGTATGGCACAAACTCTGCCGCACGCAACTCGCCCTCCTGCTTCAGTTTTTTGACCGAGAGGTCGAATACTTCGGCGATCTGGGCGATTTGGGCATCGAGCTTTTCCTGGTCATATTTGATGCCGCATAACCGCGCGCCGTTGATCCAATACCCGACGCCGCGCGACTGGGTGTAGAGGTCGGACCAGCCCGCCGGATTGAGTGGCGACTGCGCTTCAACCGGGCCGGCAATAGCAATGCCGATCAGCGCGACTGCGATCAGCCTTTGGATGAGTGTCATGATGGCGCAATCCTCAAAGCAAATGGACGGACAGACGCTATCAAGGCCGCCGGCCGACGCAAGAGGAGGTGGATCTGAGTTACACCGCTGTGCTCTCTTGCGAGCGTATGCCGGTATCCTATTTAGGGGTTAGTCACATATAGGAACTGACCCATGGACATCGGTCTCTACTCGTTCGCCGAAAACACCCCCGACCTGCTCAATGACGGCCGCCTGCAGTCGCCGGCGGATCGTCTCAAGGATCTGCTCGAGGAGATCGAGCTCGCCGATCAGGTGGGGCTCGATTTCTATGGGCTGGGCGAACATCATCGCCCTGATTTCGTTGCCTCGGCACCGGTGACGATCCTGGCGGCCGCTGCGGCGCGGACCAAGAACATCCGCCTCTCGACTGCCGTCACCGTGCTGAGCTCCGAAGACCCGATCCGCGTCTGGCAGCAATTCGCTACGCTCGATTTGCTCTCCAACGGGCGCGCCGAGATCATGGCCGGGCGCGGATCGTTCGTCGAAAGCTTCCCGCTGTTCGGCTACGACCTCAACGACTACGACGCGCTGTTCGAGGAAAAGCTGCAGGAGCTGATCGAGATCCGGAAGGGCGGCAAGGTCACCTGGCCGGGCTCGGAGCATACGAAGCCCATCCCCGGCATCGAGATTTATCCCAAGCCAGTGCAAGACCAGTTGCCGCTCTGGGTGGCGGTGGGTGGTACGCCGAACTCGGTGGCGCGCGCCGCCTATTTCGCGCTGCCACTGATGATCGCCATCATCGGCGGACGGCCGCAGCAGTTCCAGCCGTTCGTTGAGCTCTATCGCGACACGGCCCGCAAGCTGAACCACGACCTCGGCAAGCTGCCGGTCGGCATTTCCTCGCACGGCTTCATCGCCGATACGTCGCAGGAGGCGATCGATATCGCCTTCCCGGCGCACCAGCTCACCATGAGCCGGATCGGCAAGGAGCGCGGCTGGCCACCGACGACGCGGCAGCAGTTCGAAGCCGGCACGACGCCCGGCGGCGCCTATTTCGTCGGCTCGCCGCAGCAGGTGATCGACAAGATCCTGATGCAGCACGAATGGTTCGGCCACGAACGCTTCGGCCTGCAACTGAGCGTCGGCACCCTGCCGCACGACAAGGTGATGAAGGCGATCGAGCTGCTGGGCAATGTGGTGAAGCCGGCGGTGAACAAGGCGCTGATGCTCAAGGCCGCCTAAACCGCGGATGAACGCTGCACTCATGGCCTCGCTACCCAGCGAGGCCTAAGCTCCCTCCATCGACATGGAGGGTAGCCGAAATGAATGCACTTCGCTTGACCTTGTCCCTGGTGTTTCTTCTTGCCGCAGCGGCCCCGGCGCTCGCCGGTCCGTTCGATGCGTTTCGCGTTCCCAAGAAGGGCATCTTCGTCCAGGCGGACGCCTGCGCCCACGAAAAGGCGCTCGGCATCCTCGACAGCAACCGGATGGTCCTGGTTGCGGAAGTTCCGCGCACCAACGCGCTTTATCGTTTCGTGGTGGAGTGGAAAGAGGATCTGTTCGCGGTGACCATCGAAACCGCGAACTGCCGGCTCGATGTCGTCAACTACGCCAAGGCCATCCGGCCCTATTGCGACTACGTGCCGGGGATCATGACCAGCTGCCGCATCGACGAAGTCTTCGTCCAGTAGTCGATCCATCAAGCAGGCGTGATCGCGGGTCACGAACCGGCCACGATACGGACTTGGTGATGTCACCGATCCGGATCAGAACCAAATCCTAACCAGCAGCGTTGATGCTGGGTAGGACGACAAGAGGCTCAGCTATGTTCAGCCCGGCTCATCATCACATCGCCTCACGCCGCCGCTTCGGCCTGACCGAAGTGCTGCTTATCGCCGGCATTTTGGTGTGCGGAGGGGTCACCTTGCTCAGCAACGGGGGCCAGGCTTTTGGCACCCTGCTCTCAGGCGTCGAGCGCGTTCTCGGCGGCTGATTACTTCGCCGCGGACCGCCGGATCGACTTGATGCCCAGTGGCGGCATGCGGGATTTCTCGGCGATCGCCTTGTCCTGTGCCTCGATTTCCGTCTGCGCCGGCGTATCGCCGTCGAGCCCGCCCAACAGCTCGGCCGGCACTTTGCGGTTGGACCGCTGGCTACCATCTTCGTAGACAACGTCGAACATCACGAATTCGCTTCGTGCGGTGGGCTTTCTGGCCATGATGGAAACTCCGTGTGCCGGGGCTTTACTCCGGTAACGGCCCCAAGGCTAGTTGGTTTTCGGCCAGCTCTGCTTGAACAGCCCGACGCCCTGCTCATCCACGATCTGCCGGCCCTTGGCCAGCGCGAAGCTGATCGCCTCGTCGCGCGAGCTTATGCGATCGGCGCGCACGAAATCATAGGTCTTGAGTTCGCCGTCGATCTCTTTCTCGATCCGTCCAGAGAGCTGATACTCGCTGCCCACCGGCATCGGCGTCGGCCGGATGATGAAGCCTTTATACTCTTCACCCGGCTCCTGCGCCGCTGCCTTGGGCTCACCGCCGCCGCCGCCGAACAGATTTTTCCAGAAGGACATGAGGCCTCGCCATGCTCGTGTTTGTTACGAGCACTCTACCGGCTTGGCAGCCTTCTCTGCAAACACCCCGTTCTACGAAGGTGTGGCAGCCCGGGGCTCTGAGGCCGCTCTGGCGATTGAGCGCCGGATCGCTGCAATCAGCTATCCGTCCTGGGCGTCGGCCGAAATGCCGAGAGACCAAAGCGCTCACAAAGCCCTGACACGCTATCGGGATCCATATCGAGTTCGTACTTCTTGAGGAGCGGTCCGGCCTTCGACAAGTCCGGCCAGATCTCCGCCAGTTCGCGGAAATAGTCCTCGAAGCCGGATGGCGAGATGATCTCGATGATCTCGCACGGCGTGTCACCGGCGTTCCAGAACGTGTGCCATTGCGCGCGCGGCTTGAAGACCCAACTGCCGGCTTCCGCCACGACCACGTCGTCGCCGAGCAGGGCTCCCATCTTTCCGCTGAGGACATAGGAGTATTCGTCCTCGCGATGATGGCGGTGCAACGGAGCCGCCAGCGCACGCGGCGCGATCGGGTGGTGGACGACCGAAAAGCGCTTGCCAGTCTCGGCCCCGTCGATTTTCCAATGGATGCCGAACCCGCCCAGATCGAACATCCTTCCCGCCTCATGCGGGATGATTCTTGGGGACGGCTGGTCGCCGGCGTTGATCGCAGAAGGCCCTGTAGACATTTGGATCGACATGACTCATATCTCCTCTATGAATGAACATCGCCGTTCACTCATTACTGCCGTAGGATCGGACACATGTCAATATCGGTGATCACGTGCGCTCACTGAAAGAGAAGACGCCGCGCACCTATCGGTTGCGGGCCCGCGCCGATAAGCAGGCCGCGACACACCGCGCGCTGGCCCAGGCTGCCTATGAGCTGCATTCCTCGGTGGGGCCGGCAAAGACCACCATAAGCGCCATCGCCGATCGTGCGGGCGTCCAGCGCCTAACGGTCTATCGGCACTTTTCCGACCAGGACGCGATCTTCGCTGCCTGCACGGCGCATGCGTTCGAGAATGACCCACCACCCAATCCCCACGCGTGGGCGTCGATTGCCGACCCCGAGATGCGCGCGCGGACGGCCCTGACGGCGGCCTATGGCTACTACCGGCGCAACCACCAACTGCTGGCAAACCTGTACCGTGATGCCGAAATGCCTGCTGTGGCTGCAGGACTCGCGCGCCGTGCCGAGATGCTGACCGCGTCCGTTCGCGTGCTCGAGGTGGGCTGGACAGGAGGCAGCGACCGTATCCACGCGGCTATGCTGGGCCACACACTGGATTTCGGCACGTGGCAGTCTCTAACGCAGACTCAAGGACTGTCAGATGCAGAAGCGATCGACGCCATGATCGGATTGGTCAAATCCGTAGCCGCGCCCACCGTCGGCTAGTTGTCGACGAGCTTAGGTTCGGACTCTGGATCAGGGATACAGAGTGACTGCAAATCAGCGGCGGGACTTCGGAGCGCGCGTCCTCTCGTCCTTCTTCTCGTCGTCATCGTCTTCGACGTGGAAGCTGTGCAGCACACGGTGGAAGACCGGCGCAAGGATGAGGCTGGCGACGACCACGACGGTGAGGCCCGAAAAGAGCGCGTACGTGCCCTCGAAGATGCGGCCGGAATCCGTCTTGGCTTCCTCGAATGGTCCCATGCCCGAGAGGATCATCGAGGCGTAGTCATAGGCCTCGACCCAGTTCTTACCCTCGAAGATGGCGAACCCCGCCATGCCGATCAGCAGCGACGGCACGAGGATCGCGATGGCGACGCCAAGATTGATGCCGATGCGACGGAAGAACAGATGGCGCGGTGCGACCGGCTGAGATTTGTGCTCGAAACGGAGGAAGCGGTCCATCGTCAGCCCTCACTCGTCCAAATCGATGCCCGCCAGCTTGGCGAGGTGCCGCACCAGACCGAGCTTCAGAGCTTCGTTGCCATGGATAGGAATCGAAAGGCGGGCATCGTTGCCCGCCTTGCCATAGATGTGGTGGCTGCCGTTGATCCGGAGGAGCCGCCAGCCGTCGCGCTCAAGCAGCTTTGCAAACTGCTTGCCCGAAATCGGCTTCACAAAGCCAGTTCCAGCACTCGCTCGCCTGCCGGCCTATCCAGCTCAAGGTCGGCAGAAAGGTAACCTTCGACGGCCTCGTGGAGATTCTGCATCAGCTCGTCGACCGTCTCGCCTTGGCTGGCGCACCCGGGGAGCGCTGGAACTTCGCCCCAGTACCCGCCCTCTTCTGCTTCGTGCACAACGACCTTGATCTTCATCGTAACCTCAGTTGTCGAGGAAGCTCCTCAGCTTCCGGCTGCGGCTTGGATGCTTCAGCTTGCGCAGCGCTTTAGCTTCGATCTGGCGGATGCGCTCGCGCGTCACCGAGAACTGCTGGCCGACTTCCTCGAGCGTGTGGTCGGTGTTCATGCCGATACCGAAGCGCATGCGGAGGACGCGTTCCTCGCGCGGCGTCAGCGACGCCAGCACGCGGGTGGTGGTCTCGCGCAAATTGCTCTGGATCGCGGCATCGATCGGCTGCACCGCGTTCACGTCGGGGATGAAGTCGCCGAGGTTGGAATCCTCCTCGTCGCCGATCGGCGTTTCGAGCGAGATCGGTTCCTTCGCGATCTTCAAGACCTTGCGGACCTTGTCGAGCGGCATCTGGAGCTTTTCCGAAAGCTCCTCGGGCGTGGGCTCGCGGCCGTAGTCCTGCACGAGTTGCTTTTGCACGCGCATCAGCTTGTTGATCGTCTCGATCATGTGCACCGGGATGCGGATGGTCCGCGCCTGGTCGGCGATCGAGCGGGTGATCGCCTGCCGGATCCACCATGTCGCGTAGGTCGAAAATTTGTAGCCCCGCCGATACTCAAATTTCTCCACCGCCTTCATGAGGCCCATGTTCCCTTCCTGAATGAGGTCGAGGAAGGATAGGCCGCGGTTGGTGTATTTTTTAGCAATGGAAATGACGAGGCGTAGGTTGGCCTCGACCATTTCGGTTTTGGCCTTGAGGGCTTCCTTCATCCAGTGGCGGAGATCCTTGTAGGTGGGCTCGAAGGTTGCGTCGTTGAGCC
>JBKJTB010000183.1:0-14666 GCA_046594305.1 Devosia sp.
GTAACGAGGAGATCATTTTCACCCGTAGCGCGACCGAGGCGATCAACCTGGTGGCGTCGTCCTTTGCCGGACCGCGGATTGGCGAGGGCGACGAGATCGTCCTCAGCATTATGGAACACCATTCCAACATCGTGCCGTGGCACTTCCACCGCGAGCGCAAGGGCGCGGTGCTGAAGTGGATCGATGTGAGGGACGACGGCTCGCTCGACATGGACGCCTTCGAGGCGGCCATCGGGCCGCGCACCAAGATGGTCGCCGTCACGCATATGTCGAACGTGCTGGGTACGGTGAACCCGATCGCAAGGATCATCGAGATCGCGCATGCCAAAGGCGTGCCGGTGCTGATCGACGGGTCGCAGGGGGCGGTGCACGAGGCGGTCGACGTGCAGGCGCTGGGCGCCGATTTCTACGTGTTCACCGGCCACAAGCTCTACGGGCCGACCGGCATCGGCGTGCTCTACGGCAAGTACGATCTGCTGGCGGCCATGCAGCCCTATCAGGGCGGCGGCGAGATGATCGATACGGTGACGCTTGACGGCATCACCTACAACGAGCCGCCGCACCGTTTCGAGGCGGGCACGCCGCCGATCGTGCAGGCGATCGGGCTGGGCGCGGCGATCGACTACATCGAGCAGATCGGGCGCGAGCAGATCGCGGCGCATGAGCGCGAAATCGCCGCCTATGCGGCTGAGCGGCTGAAGCGGATCAATTCGCTAAAGTTGATCGGCGATGCGCCGGGCAAGGGCGGGATTTTCTCGTTCGAGCTCAAGGGCGCCCATGCCCATGACGTGTCGACCATCCTCGACCGCTACGGCATTGCCATCCGTGCGGGCACGCATTGCGCCATGCCGCTCCTGACACGGTTCGGTGTCACCTCTACCTGTCGCGCCTCACTCGCCCTATATAGCGGGAAGGACGACGTCGATGCGCTTGTTGACGGCATCGAGAAAGCCAGAGAATTCTTCGCATGACTGACGAACCCACTGAAATCGCAGCAGAAACGCTGCCCGCCGTAGCCCCCGAGGCCGAACGCACCGAGGGCAACCGTATTGTGCCCAATGTGTCGGACACGCTTCCGGCCGACGAGGTGGCACGGATCACGACGGATCTGATCGGGGCGCTGAAGACCGTGTACGACCCGGAAATCCCCGTCGACATCTACGAACTGGGCCTCATCTACAAGGTCGACCTCGACGACAACCGCAACCTCGTCATCGATATGACGCTGACCGCGCCGGGCTGCCCGGTGGCCGGCGAAATGCCCGGCTGGGTCGAGAACGCGGCGCTCGGGGTCGAGGGCATCCAGGGGGTGACGGTGAACATGGTGTTCGATCCGCCATGGGACCAGAGCCGGATGTCAGAAGAAGCGCAGGTTGCGCTGAACTGGTGGTGATTTTGCTTGGTCGCGTGGCCGAAACGCGAAACCGGTACCCACTTTCGCTGGCCACGCTCCGGGTGTATCATCGTTAATTGACGATAGAGAGAGTCCGATGCCCCTGAAACTCATGAGCCTCACCGACGCCGCCGCCGAGCGGGTGCGCGAGATCATGGCGGAGAGCGACACGCCGGTGACCGGCGTGCGCGTCGGCATCAAGAACGCCGGCTGCGCCGGGCAGTCGTATACGCTCGACTATGTCGCCGCACCGACCCCCGGCGACGACCATGTCGCCGACAAGGGCGTCGATGTCTTTATCGAGCCCAAGGCGACGCTGTTCCTCTTGGGCACCGTGATGGATTTTGAAGAGGACATGCTGAAGTCCGGCTTCACCTTCAAGAACCCCAACCAGACCGGCGAGTGCGGCTGCGGCGAGAGCGTCATGCTGAAGCCGGCGGACCTCAAGGCATTGGCCGAAGCGCGGCAGACCGCCTGAGGGCGCTGCCGTGGCGAGGTATGTGGTCCTCCTCCGCGGCATCGATGTTGGCGGCAAGAACAAGCTCTCGATGGCGGCGCTGAAAACGTGCCTCGAGGCGTTGGGCTGCACTAACGTTTCGACCTACATCAACAGCGGCAACGTCGTGCTGGACTCCACCAAGAGCGCTGACGCGATCGGGGCTGAGATCGAGAGGGTGCTGCCCAAGACTTTCAAGCTCGACAGCGAGCTGATCAAGGTTCTCGCGCTGGGCAAGGCCAATTTCAAGGCGATGGTACTTGGCAAGCCCAAGGGCTTTGGCGAGCAGCCCAGGAAATATCACAGCGACGCGATCTTCCTGATGGAGGGCAAGGTGTCGGAGGCTGTGAAGGCGTTCGATCCGCGCGAGGGGGTGGATGCGCTGTGGCCGGGCAAGGGCGTTATCTACCACCAGCGGCTGAGCGCGGAGCGGACGAAGACGCGGCTCAACAAGGTGATGGCAACGCCGTTCTACAAGTCGATGACGATACGGAATTGGGCGACGACGATGAAGTTGGTGGAGATGCTGGAGGGGTAGGCTGCTGATGACGGTAGGGCGATTGTTGGCGTCAGTGCCAGGGTAGCCCCCTCCGTCGGCTTCGCCGCCACCTCCCCCGCTTCGCGGGAGAGGGTGTCCAGAGCACCGGCTTCGCAGTCGACAGCCTCTCCCGCTTTGGCGGGGGAGGGGGACCGCGTAGCGGTGGAGGGGGCTGCCCTGGCGCGGTGTCGGCATAACTAGCCCGCCCGGATCAGCGGCAGCGCCAGGTCCTTGCGGAACAGATAGAGCAGCGCGCGGATGGCTTCGCCGTGCTCGCCTGTGAGCCCGGGATTTTCGCGGAGGATGTTGCGCGCGTCATCGTGCGCGTATTCCAATAGATGCCGGTGCACGTCCGGCACCGCGAGGTGGTAGCCGGGCATGCCGGACTGCCGGGTGCCGAGCAGGTCGCCCTGGCCGCGGAGGTCGAGGTCGCGCTCGGCGATGACAAAACCGTCCTCGGTGTCCGTGATGGTCGCGAGCCGGACCTGTGCGGTTTCCGACAGCGGCTCCTTGTAGAGCAAGAGGCAGGCGGAGCGCTGCGAGCCGCGGCCGACGCGGCCGCGCAGCTGGTGGAGCTGGGCGAGGCCGAAACGCTCGGCGTGCTCGATGATCATGATGGTGGCGTTGGGAACGTCGACGCCCACTTCGATGACGGTGGTGGCGACGAGGATTTTCACCTCGTCGGCCTGGAAGCGGGCCATCACCTCCTGCTTGGCGGCGGCGGACATGCGGCCATGGACGAGCGCCACCTGGTCGCCGAAGACCTGCTTGAGCGCGGCGAAACGGTCCTCGGCCGACACGACATCGAGCGTCTCACTCTCCTCGACCAGCGGCGTGACCCAGAAGGCCTGCGCGCCCTCCGCGATGCGTGCCTTGAGGCGGGCGATGACGCGGTCGTACTCGGTGATCGAGAGGACTGCCGTGTCGATCGGCTGCCGGCCGCGGGGTTTTTCGCGGAGGACGCTGACGTCCATGTCGCCGAAATGGGTCAGGACGAGGGTGCGCGGAATCGGCGTCGCGGTCATCACCAGCAGGTCGGCGTGCTTGCCCTTGTCGGTGAGCGCGAGGCGCTGCGACACGCCAAAGCGGTGCTGCTCGTCGACGACGACGAGGCCGAGATTGGCGAACTCGACGGCGCCCTGGAAGAGCGCATGGGTGCCCATGACGATGTTGACCGCACCGCTGGCGATGCCTTCGAGGATGGCGCGGCGCTCGGCGGCCGGCTGCTTGCCGGTGAGGAGCGTGGCGGTCAGGCCCGCCTTCTCGGCCAGCGGCTGGATGGTGCGGAAATGCTGCGCGGCGAGCAGTTCCGTGGGGGCCATGAGGGCCGATTGCGCGCCGCTTTCAGCGACTGATGCCATGGCCATGAGCGCGACGACGGTCTTGCCGGCGCCGACATCGCCCTGCAGCAGGCGCGACATGCGAGTGGATTTGGCGAGGTCGTCGCGGATGACATCGACGGCGAATTGCTGGCCGGGGGTCAGCTCGAAGGGCAGGGCAGACTTCACCCACGCCGTGATCTCGCCGGTGAACGTGCGGGATATGCCGCGGGCGGAGACGAGCGTCGAGCGCACGATCAGCAGCGCGAGCTGCCCGGCGAGATATTCGTCGTAGGCTAGCCGCATGCGGGCCGGGCTCCAAAGCTCGCTGTCGGCGGGATCGGCCGGCGCGTGGACTTTCGTCATGGCCTCGCGGAAGCTCGGCCAGCGGAACTGGGTCATGCGTTCGGGCACGATCCATTCGGGCAGTTCGGGCAGGGTTTCGACGATGGTTCGGACGAGCTTGGTCAGCGCCTTGGTGGTGAGGCCGTGGGTGAGCGGATAGACCGGCTCGACCAGCGGCATGGTCTCGAAGTCGGCGACATCCACGACATAGTCGGGATGCGTCATCTGCTTGCTGCCGTTGAAGAAGCCGATGGTGCCAGAGACGAAGCGCTCTTCGCCGACCGGCAGCAGCTTTTCGACCCAGTTGCCCTGCGCGCCGAAATAGACGAGCTGGATGTCCCCGCTCTCGTCATGCGCGAAAACGATGTGCCGCTTGGTGGCTTTGCCCCGCGGCGGCGGTGCAACGTGACGATCGATGTGGAGCCGCAGCGTCGCCGTGTGTCCGACGAAGGTGCGCGCGACGCCCTCCATGCGGCGCCGGTCGACGATGCCGACCGGCATGTGCATCAAGAGGTCGAGCGCGATCGCGTCACCCTCGCTGCCGAAGAAGCGGTTGAGCAGCGCGCCGAGCTGCGGCCCCACGCCCTTGATCGAGCGGAGGGATCGAAACAGCGGATCGAGGGCAGGGGGACGCGGCATGCAGCCCTAGAGACCGGCGGCTTTCCGTAGAACGTCGTTCATGCGCCCTTGCCAGCCTGGGCCCTCGGCTTTGAACTTATCGAGGACGTCGGCGTCGACGCGGAGGGAGATGGCCTTCTTGGGATTGTCCGATTTGGGACGACCTCGAGAAATCAGCTTCTCTCCATCGTAGACATCGGCGGTCTCGAACCACTCCTTCGTAAGTTCGGGAGCGTCATCAGGATCGACCCAGACGGGTTTGGTATTTCGTTTGCTCACGTGAGTTTGCCTTTCGCAGTGAAATGATGTGTCGAACGGCGCCTCGTTTCGTCCATATGACAATAACCATTCGACTTCGAAGGAAGCCGATGGTCATCATCCTGACCTCGCCATAGTCGAAGCGGTCGTCCTCCTGCTCGATCCTCAAGCCGGCGAACACCTCCGGCGCATCCGTGAAATCCAGCCCACGCTCACGCAGGGCCCGTTCGCGTTTCACCGGATCGAAACTGATTTCCATATGCTCCCCCAAACATCAGAAGTCAATTATTGTATATACATCAAAGCGGCATTGCCGCGCCTCAGCTTACGGCGTAAACACCTCGTCCACATCCCCGAGACGACCCGTTCATGGCCCCTGAAAAAGTAGCCGGTGAAGACATATCTATTCGCCGCCGCCGTCTGCGCTATCGCGCGTGGCACCGCGGAACCAAGGAAATGGACCTGGTGCTGGGGCCGTTTGCGGACGCGCATCTCGAGGGGCTCGACACGCTGGAACTCGACCGGCTCGAGACCCTTATGGATGAGGAAGACACCGACCTCCTCAAATGGGTGATGGGCCAGGAGTCTGTCCCGGCCGACAGGGATGCCGACCTGCTCAAAACCATCATCGCTTACCGACTGAAGACGCAATGACCGAACTGACGCGCCCGACCCGAACCATCGTCAATGTGCCCGACGGCATGCAGCCAGTCGTGTTGGCACGGCTGGTCGAGGAGCGGCTGAAGGCCGAGCCCGATGCCCGCGTTGCGGCGGTGTTTGTGGCGCGCGACGGGCGGCGGTTGCAGCGCATGGAGGATATCGTCCGGGCGATGATGCCCGGCCATACGATCCTGACGCTGCCGGCATGGGACTGCCTGCCCTATGACCGCGTGTCGCCCAATGGCGTCACCATCGCCGCCCGCATGACGACGCTGGCGGCGCTGGCGAGTGCTGAGACGAAGGGTGCGATCGTCCTCACGGCGGTCAACGCGCTGATCCAGAAGCTGCCGCCGCTCGACATGGTCGATGGGATGAGCTTTGCGGCCAAGTCCGGGCAGGTGGTCGACAGCGAACGGCTGATCCTGTGGGCGTCGCTCAACGGCTATCTGCGAGTGCCGACGGTGCGCGAGCAGGGTGAATATGCGGTGCGCGGCGGGTTGGTCGATCTGTTTCCCGCCAGCATGGAGACGCCGCTGCGCTTCGACTTCTTTGGCAAATCGCTGGAGACGATCCGCACGTTCGATCCGGGCACGCAGCGCACGACGGGCACGCTGGCGTCGATTTCCCTCGCGCCGATGAGCGAGGTGCTGCTCAACGAGGAGACCATCAAGCGGTTTCGCGCGCGCTACAATGCGGCGTTCGGCGGCAATACGGTGGACGATCCGCTCTATGGCGCAATCAGCGCCGGGCAGCGGTTCCCGGGTCTCGAGCACTGGCTGGCGTTCTTCTACGACCATCTCGACCGGCTGTCCGACTACACCGGCGACGCGCCCTTCGTGTTCGACGACCAGTCGCTGCAGGCGTTTGCCGACCGGCAGGCGCAGATCAAGGATTACTACGGGGCACGCGAGCAGGCGCTGACCGACAAGAAGCTGGCGACGGCCGGCGCGCCCTATAAGCCTGTTCCACCCGAGCAATTGTACGAGGTTGGCGGACATCCATTCGGGCTGGGCGAGGCGTCTGCGATCCAGCTTTCGGCCTTCATGCATCCGGACGAGGCGCGGACCGAGGACGCCGGCGGGCGGCTCGGGCACAATTTCGCGGCCGAGCGACAGGCGGCGGATACCAATCTGTTCGAGGCCGTGGTCGGGCATCTCCGCATGGCCAGCCAGAAGAAGAAACACACGGTGATCGCGTGCTGGTCGGACGGGTCGCGCGACCGCATGGCGCAGCTGTTGGGCGACCATGGCCTGCGCAACCCGCGCATTGCCGAGAACTGGCGCGATGCGGTCACGACCTCGGCCAGCATCAGCGCACTGGTGGTGCTGCCGCTCGAAAACGGCTTCGAAACCGACGATCTCATCGTCCTGTCCGAGCAGGATATCCTCGGTGAGCGGCTGCTGCGGCCGCAGCGGCGGAAGAAGGCGTCGGATGCGCTGACCGAGGCGACGAGCCTCGCGCAGGGCGACCTCGTGGTGCATGTCGACCACGGCATCGGGCGGTTCCTCGGCCTCAAGCAGATCACGGCGATGGGTGCGCCGCACGACTGCGTCGAGATCCAGTACGCCAACGACACAAAGCTCTATCTGCCGGTCGAGAACATCGAGCTGTTGAGCCGTTATGGCTCGGACGGGTCCGATGTCGTGCTCGACAAGCTCGGGGGCGTCGCGTGGCAGGCGAAGAAGGCAAAGCTCAAGAAGCGCATCCGCGACATGGCGGAGCAGCTCATCAAAATCGCGGCTCAGCGCCTGCTGGTGAGGGCGGAGCCGGTCGACATCTCGACCGGCGCCTACGACGAGTTCGCGGCGCGCTTCCCCTACGACGAGACCGAGGACCAGTTGACGGCGATCTCGGCGGTGTTCTCCGATTTGACCTCGGGGCGCGTGATGGACCGGCTGGTCTGCGGCGACGTGGGGTTTGGCAAGACCGAAGTGGCGCTGCGGGCCGCCTACGCCATGGCGATGTCGGGCAAGCAGGTGGCGGTGGTGGTGCCGACGACGCTGTTGTCGCGCCAGCATTTTCGCACCTTCAAGGAGCGCTTCGCCGGGCTGCCGGTCAAGATCGTGCAGGCGTCGCGGCTCGTGACCAGCGCCGAGATGAAGGAGGCGAAGGAGGGGATCGCCAACGGGCAGGTCGATATTGCGATCGGCACGCATGCGCTGCTGTCGAAGTCTGTCGAGTTCAAGAACCTCGGCATGCTGATCATCGACGAGGAGCAGCATTTTGGCGTGGGGCACAAGGAGCGGCTGAAGGAACTGCGCGGCAATATCCATGTGCTGACGCTGACGGCGACGCCGATCCCGCGCACGCTGCAACTGGCGCTCACCGGCGTGCGCGACCTGTCGCTGCTGGCGACGCCGCCGGTCGATCGGCTGGCGATCCGCACCTTCATTTCGCCGTTCGATCCGATCTCGGTGCGCGAGGCTCTGCTGCGCGAGAAGTATCGCGGCGGGCAGGCGTTCTATGTGGTGCCGCGGATCAAGGATCAGCCCGATATCGCGGAATTTCTGCGCGAACAGGTGCCGGAAATCAGCTTCGTTGTCGCCAACGGACAGATGCCGGCGGGCGAGCTCGACGACATCATGAACAATTTCTATGACGGCAAGTTTGACGTGCTGCTGGCAACGACGATCGTCGAATCCGGGCTCGATATCCCGAACGCCAACACGCTGATCGTGCATCAGGCCGACCATTTCGGGCTGGCGCAGCTGTACCAGATCCGCGGCCGCATCGGGCGATCGAAGCAACGCGCCTATGCGCTGTTCACGGTTCCGCCGAGCCGCAAGCTTACCGATACCGCCGAGCGGCGGTTGGGCGTGCTGCAGTCGCTCGAGAGCCTTGGTGCGGGCTTCCAATTGGCGAGCCACGACCTCGATATCCGTGGTGCGGGAAATCTGCTGGGCGAGGAGCAGTCGGGGCACATCAAGGAAGTCGGCTTCGAACTCTACCAGGCGATGCTGGAGGAGGCGGTGGCCGCGCTCAAGGATGGCGAGGCGGACTACGAGGAAGCGGGCGAGTGGAGCCCGCAGATTTCGCTCGGCATGCCGGTGATGATCCCGGAATATTATGTGCCCGATCTGCAACTGCGGATGCAGCTTTACCGGCAGCTTGGTGACCTCAAGGACGCGGCCGAGATCGATTCCGCCGGTGCGGAGCTGATCGACCGCTTCGGGCCCCTGCCGGACGAGGTCGAGGCGCTGCTCAAGGTCATCCTGGTCAAGGCGCTATGCCGTGCGGCCAATGTCGAGAAGGTGGAGGCCGGCCCCAAGGGCGCAGTGGTGACGCTTCGCAACAGCGAGTTCCCCAACCCGGCTGGTCTGGTCAAAATGGTTTCAGACCCTGCCATGGCGGCAAAGCTGCGGCCGGACCAGAAAATCTCCTTCGCCCGCGACTGGCCGAACGCCGGGTCGCGCCTCAAGGGCACGGCCGCGATCCTCAACCGCATGGCCAAGCTGGCGACCGCGCAAGCCGCGTAGAACATGCCGCCGTTGGGCAACGGCGTCATGCTCCACGTTCTTGTTGGTCGCGGTTCGCTGAAGCGCGGACCTTCGGTTCCGAACCGGGAAGCCGGTCCGCCACCTTCCCTGGAAACGCTCCGTCCCGCCCCAATTCGCCCGCTCGCTGTCAAACTCGTGCCGGGAATCTCGTGCAGGTTGCGTTGATCGACAGCAGCGTGAGCGATCGCGCATGCAGCGGGGCAACAGCATGCCGGAGAAAGCTTTGGAAACCACCAGCGGCCATGTTATTGCCCGAATTCGCCCATTGAAGGGGCGCCAACTGCAAGGCGGCCGCAAGAGCCGCACGATCGCTCGGGAACCCCAAGGAATATCGATGAATCTGAAATCGCTTCTTGCCGCCGGCCTGACGCTTGCAGCGCTCGCGCTCCCGATGAGCGCTTTCGCGCAGGACGCCGTCGCTCCTGGCGCGGCCACTGACCAGGTATTGTCGCCCTCCGGTACGGCGGGTACCCCCGCTGCCTCGACGCCGGACCAGAACTGGCTCAAGATTTGCGACCCGCTCACCGACGGCAAGCGCGCCTGCATCATGCGCCAGGTCGTCGTCACCCAGAACAATCAGTTCCTCGGCTCATTCCTGCTGCGCGACGATCCCGGCCAGGAGAGCCGCTTGCTCGCCGTTGCCGCGGTACCGCTCGGGGTGCTGCTGCCGTTCGGCGTGACCTGGCAGATCGACGGCGGCAAGCCGATCCGCGTGCCCTACATGCTATGCGATCCGCAGTCGTGCGCAACGCAGCTCGTGATCAACGAAGCCTACGTCAACAGCCTCAAGAAGGGCGGCAAGCTCACGCTGACCGCCAAGAACCGCAAGAACGAGGATTTGACGATCACCATCAACCTCGGTGGCTTCACCACCGTTTATGACGGCGAAGCGGCGCTGACCTTCGACGAGTTCTCGAAGAACGCGTCGGGCGAAGCTGCGCTCGAAAAGATCCTGCAGGATCGTGCCGAATCCGCGCGCCAGAAGCTGTCGGGCGATACCACGACCCCGGCGCCTGCACCGGCAGCCCCGTAAAGGCTTCCGGACATTGAGTTTGAGAGGGCGCCCATTGGGCACCCTTTTCGTTTGCGCTAGCGGACGCCCATGCCGACGTCGAACGCCGTTTTGCGCAGCGGCGGCAAGAGTTTCAGCGCCCAGAGGCCGCCGGCGCGAACCGCCTGCGTGGGCAGGAACTCGGCCAGCAGCGAGCGGAAGAGGGTATCGACCATCGTGCCGGTGCGCCCCAGGTCGCCGGCGCGACGGCGTGCATAGTCCTCGCTGAGGGGACGGGCGAAGCCTGGGGCTTTGAGGTCGGTGTCAGCCAGCGAGGCGGCGAGGTCTGCGACGTCGCGGAGGCCGAGATTCAGCCCTTGCGCTCCAATGGGCGGGAAGGCGTGCGCGGACTCGCCGACGAGCACGACGCCATCCTTACCGGCGATATCGACCGACAGCGTCGAGAGCAGGAACATGTGGGCAGGCGTTAGCAGCTCGATGCTGCCGAACAGCCGCTGCGACTTCTCGCGGAACAGGGCGGCCAGTTTCTCCTTGCCGCCGTCCTGCGCCGCCTTGAGCGTGTCGCGGTCGTCGATCCAGACGAGGTTGGCGCGATTGCCGCCCGCGGGGACCAGCGTGAACAGGCCGTTTTCGTAGTGGAACTCGATCGATGTGCCGCCGATCGGCCGTTCGAGGCCGAGATCGCAGACCAGCGCGGCCTGAGTGAAGCCGTTCTCGCGGGCGCGAAAACCGGCGCTTTCGCGGACGCGCGACTTCTTGCCGTCGGCGCCGACGACGAGGGCGGTGTGGAGGATATCGCCGTTGCCGAGCTTCAGCGTGGCGCCATCCGGGGCGATCGCCAGATCGTCGAGGGTCGTTTCGATGGTCGAGAGATTGGGGAGCCCGGCGCGGGCCGCTTCAAAAGCCTCCGCCAGCTTCACATTGGGGAAATTCCAGCCGAACGCCGGCTGGCCGATCTCGGCGCTGTCGAACAGGGTTTCGGGTGCGCGGATCAGCCGGTGGGTGGCGTCGACGATCCGGATCTGCGTCAACGGATGGCCGATGGCGGCCGGGTCGGGGACGAGCCCCGCCGAGCGCAGATAGTCGACCGACGGCAGCATCAGCGCCGAGGTGCGCCGGTCGGGTGGGCCCTTGGGGATCAGGTGGACGGTCTCGAGCCCGGCCTTGGCGACGGCGACCGCAGCGGCGAGCCCGGCCAGCCCGCCGCCGACGATGACGGCGTCGGTCATCGCGCGAGGGCCAGGCGCTTGTCGTGCCCGCTCGGGATGATGAACGAGCCGCCATAGGAGCCGACGAACAGCGCCAGCAGGTAGATGATGAGGTTCTGCGGCCAGAAGGCGATCAGCGAGATTGCCGGCCCCGGGCAGATGCCCGACATACCCCAGCCGACGCCGAACAGCGCCGCGCCGATGACCAGTGGACGGTCGATTTTGACGAACTCAGGCTCATGGAACTGGACGTCGAACGCCGGCTTGCCGCGCGCCCGGCCGACGCGGACGGCGACGAACATGACGATGAGGCCGGTGGCCATGACGAAGGCCAGGCTCGGGTCCCAGCCGCCGGTCGGGATGGCGGTGAAATCGAGGAAGTGCAGCACTTTCATCGGATCGACCATCTGCGAGATGTAGAGGCCGAAGCCGAACAGCACGCCTGATATCGCCGCGACGGCGAGATAGCGGAAGTCGAGATCTTTGCTCATCACACGATCCCCGTGATGGTGACAGTGAGGATGGCGACGACGAAGAACACGCCGACGGCGACGAACGAGCGCCGGCTGAGCCGCGCAAGGCCACAGATACCGTGCCCGGAAGTGCAGCCATTGCCGATTTTGGTGCCGAAACCGGTGAGGAGGCCCGACGCGGCGATCCAGAGGGGCGCGCCAGCGGTGAACCAGCTCGGCGGTGCCGCGAGCTGCGGGGCGTTGCCGAGCGCCGGGAACAGGTAGGCTGCGAGGAAGGTGCCACCGACGAGGGCGGCGAGGAAGACGAGCCGCCACACGACGGTGCGGGCGGGCGGCAGGAGCTGACCGAAGATGCCGGAAATGCCGGCGATGCGGCCATTGCCCAGCCAGAGCAAGGCGGCCGAGAGCCCGATCAGGGCGCCGCCGATGCTGGCCGAGACGGGAGAGAAGTGTTCCATCATTGGACTCCGAGGGAGATTGTCTCGAGTCTAGCACCCGCCCAATCGGCCAACCAGCGGACGGCAAAGGCATTTATTCCGCGGCGCGTCGTCGCGGAGCAATCGCAATGTGCGGATTTCGTCCCGGCTGACACTTCCAACCTGACCGCCCGCCACCTAGATTGCGGCGACCTATAGTCCCGCGGGAGCTTTGAATGTTCGAATTGTTGTCCGATCCGACAGTGTGGGTCGCTTTTGCGACGCTCACCGTGATGGAAATCGTCCTGGGCATCGACAACATCGTCTTCATCTCGGTGCTGGTGTCGCGGCTCCCCAAGGAGCAGGCCGACCGCGCCCGCCAGCTTGGTCTCGCGCTCGCGCTAATCTTCCGCATCGCGCTGCTGCTGGTGATCTCGTGGGTCATCGGCCTCGATGGCAAACTGTTCGAACTGTTCGGTCATGCCTACTCATGGAAGGATTTGATCCTGCTCGGTGGCGGCCTGTTCCTGATCTACAAGGCGACGCACGAGATGCACGCCGAGATTGAGGAGCCGCACGAGGCCGACCTCAAGAGCACCGCCAAGGCGGCGTTCTCGGCGATCATCGTCCAGATCATCATCATCGACATGGTGTTCTCGATCGACTCGATCATCACCGCCGTGGGCATGGTGCAGCAGGTCGAGGTCATGATCGCGGCGGTGATCGTCGCCGTCGGCGTGATGTTCGTTGCCTCCGGTCCGATCGCCGGGTTCGTTGCAAAGCACCCCACCACCAAGATGCTGGCACTGGCCTTCCTGCTGCTGATCGGCGTGTCGCTGGTCGCGGACGGCATGGGGTTCCATATCGAGAAGGGCTACATCTACGCGGCGATGGGCTTCTCGGTGCTGGTCGAAGGGGTCAACATTTTCGCCAAGTCGCGCCGCCAGAAGGGCAAGGTCGCGCACCACGCGACTGCCGGCAATGCGTTGCGCGAGGAAGTTGCCGCGCACAAGCCGCTCGCCGTGGCGGCGGCGGCTCCTGCGTCGGCCCTCGCCAGTGCGACGGCCGCCAAGCCCAAGTCCAAGACCCCGGCGACCCGCTCGCAGTCGCGGCCAAAATCCGCGCCGCGGAAGAAGCCGTGAGCCGCGCCGTATTCATCCATGCGATCGGCGGACCCGAGGTCCTGACGCTTGAGGAGCGCGCGCCGCTTGCGCCCGAAGCGGGCGAGTTGGTGATCCGCAACGAGGCGATCGGGCTCAATTTCTTCGACGTCTACCAGCGGACGGGCCTCTACAAGGTGCCGTTGCCGCTTGTTTTGGGCGGCGAGGGTGCGGGGATTGTCACGGCCGTGGGCGCGGGGGTCAGCGAGTTCCGGGCCGGCGACCGCGTCCTCTATGGCGCGTCGGGTGCGTATGCCGACGAAGTTGCCGTCAACGCCGACAAGGTGGTGAAGCTGCCGGATGGCGTGCCGACCGATCTCGCGGCGACGCTCGTGACCAAGGGGACCACGGCGCAATATCTGCTGTTCGACACCTGGCCAGTGCAGCCCGGCGAAACCATCCTCGTCCACGCGGCGGCGGGCGGTACGGGAACGCTGCTGGTGCAATGGGGCGCGGCGTTCGGCGCAACCGTCATCGCGCTTGCCGGTTCCGACGACAAGGTCGCCCGCGCCAAGGCCAATGGTGCGGCGCACGCATTCAATTCGCGCGAAGAGGGCTGGGCCGCAAAAGTGCGCGAGGCGACGGGCGGCCGGGGCGTCGACGTGGTCTATGACGGCGTCGGCAAGGCGACGTTCGAGGCCTCGCTCGATACGCTGCGGCCGCGCGGTTTGATGGTGAGTTTCGGCAACGCGTCGGGCCCGGTCACCGGCGTCGCCCTCGGCATGCTCCAGTCGCGCGGCTCGCTCTATGTGACCCGGCCCACTGGCGCCGCCTATGTGGGCAGCAAGGACGCCTTCCGCCGCTCCGTCGCGGCCGTGCTCGAAGCGCTCGAGACGGGCAAAATCCGCCCCACCATCGACCAGCGGTTCAAGCTGGACGATGTCCAGGCGGCCCACCGTGCGCTCGAGGCGCGAGAAACGACCGGGGCGACGGTGCTGGTTCCTTAGAGCCAATCACACTGATAACGATAGCATAGGCCGCGCGCCGCGAGCGCCGGGCGACTATGAATTTGGGGGGAAGCGTGCAGAAGGTTAGTTTCGAAAGCGGGGCCACTATCATCACTGAGGGTGAAGAGGGCAGGACGGCGTATTTGCTCGTCAGCGGCAAGGTCGAGGTCGTCGTCGGGACCGGGGTCAAGGCGAAGTCGGTGGCGACGCTGCGCGCCGGCGAGGTGTTCGGGGAGATGAGTTTGCTCGAGCCGGGTCCGCGCTCGGCAACCGTCAAGGCGCTGTCAGCCACCGAGTGCCTGGTGACGTCCTATGACGATTTCATG
>JBKJTB010000322.1:0-9616 GCA_046594305.1 Devosia sp.
AGCGGTGTAATCTGGCGTATCCCTCCCATCGGGGAGGGGGGACCGGCGAAGCCGGTGGGTGGGGGCTGGCCGCTTGCGCCGAACTAGTTCATCAGCACATCGCGCTTGGGCGGGATGAAATACGTCAGATGCACCGGGCGGCTGGCGATCTGCCGGCCATCGGTCAGCAGCAGCACCAGCTGGAAATCGTGCTCTGAGGTTTCGGGCGCCTGCAGTTCGATGCGCCAGCGCGAGGTGAAGCCGGGGGTGACGTCACCGCCGAATGGAATGGCGATCTTGTAGTTGGTATCGTCGAGATGCAGCATGAATGGGTCGTGGCTCACCGGGATGATCTCGCCGCCCTCGCCGCATTCGGCGTCGTTGGCGACCGAGGCGATCGGCAGGATCACCGAGAACGGCGAGCTCTTGGTCGACACAGCCCCATCCGACCCGGTCCAGTCGTAGTCGAGCGTGCCGGCGATGTTGACCGTCACCGTCATGTACTCGAGCGAAATGAAGTCGCTCAACTGGCCGAACTGGCCCGACTGCTTGAGCTCGGCGAGGCACAGCCGCTCGTCGTTGGGATTGGTGCAGACCAGCTTGTTGGTCGCCACATAGTCCGTATTGAGGCCGAGCGATTTGAGCTGGTCGGTCGTATCGGCCATCACGCTGTCAGTGATGCTGCCGAGCGGGACATTGAGCGAGGTGCCATGGGTACGCCCATCGAGCGATGCGGCGTGGACGTTGAGGCTTGCATTGTCGGCAGGGACCCAGCCGAAATTGTCGATGAAGAAGCGCGGCAGGAACTCGATGATGCCCGAGCAGGGATCGCGCGGGAACGGCCGCACCTGCATCGCGGGCTCGGGGTTGCGCTTGCTGTCGGCCACCTGGAGGAAGCCGCCCACCAGCGAGATCGTGTCGGTGGTTGAATTCTCGATCTCGAACACCAGCGACAGCGGATCGAAGCGCTCGGCCGGCCCGAGAAAGCTCGGCGTCGTCGAGATGTTGTCGAAGGCCAGCAGTTCGTCGTCGGTCAGATTGATCGGCGCGGTACCATGCCACGCATCGAGCAGCCGCTGGTCGTCGGGGAGGATATTGAGCACCGCGCCGTCGGAGCGCGACGTGTAGCTCATCGGGTCGAGCCCGATCTCGTAATTGTGCGGCCGCCGCTCGGCGACGATGCCGATCCGGATGCCCTCTTCGGCCTGCGCGAGAACCGCCGCAGCATTGGGCACGCCGGCGCTGAAACCGCCGCGATAAACGAAGCCGCTCGCGGTCGTGAAGATGCCGCCGCCATCGCGGAGTCCATTGCGGAACACGCCGACATACTCGTCGCCATTGGCGAGCATCAGCCGCCCCTCACCCTCCATCAGCCCGTCGCGCCAGGTGCCGGAATAGCTGAAGCCGGCACTGTCGACGAACTCGCCATCGCCCGCGAAGCGCCCGTCGACCAGCGTGCCGCGATACTGCGCGACGGTCGCCGTCGGATCGTAAGCGGCGGCGCCCGGCTTGCGGAAGGTCAGCGTGCCCTTGCCTGATATGGCCCCCGAGCCAGCAGCAGCCGGATCGTCGGCCACCCATTGCAGTTCGAGCCCGAGCGACGGCACCGGGTCCCACGCCGTGTAGGCAATGCGCTCCAGCGTCCGGCCGATCGGGTTCCAGACGAGCTGCACCCAGTCGCGCATCACGCCCGGTTCACTGCCCGGCACAGCCGTGGGCGCGCGCTCAGCGGGGTCGACGATGCTCATCGTTCCGGCGATTGCGCCAGGCGGCACGAGGCTGCTGCTCAGCGCAAGCGCGACGCTCAAACCCGCCAAAATCCGCCGATGCTGCAAGCTGCCCTCCTCAATCCGCGCGATGCTAGGGGGTGACGAAGAGCGTGTCCACCCGGGCCTTCCAGGCGCTCGGATCGAGATCGAGTTTGAGCACCGCTCCATCCGCGTCAGCGACCGCCAGTTGCTGGTCATCGGTCCACTCGAGCCAGCCGAGCTGACGCATGGCCTCGGGACCGAGCGGATTGTCCCACCAGGCGGGGTTGTCGGGCAGCACCTGCCCGCCCATCACCTGAGGCGCGTTCGGCTGCGTGAGGTCAAAGGTGTAGAGACGGTCGGTGGCGCTCAGCACCGCGAGGCGTCGCGAGTCCGGCGAGAACGCCACGGTGCGACTGTCGGGCGTGAGCAGAGGCAGGCACAGCGGCTGCGCAGGGTCCGCGAGGTTGTGCAGCACAATCTGGGCGTCCGACCGCGTCGCGACCAGCCATCTTCCGTCGTCGCTGACGTCGAGGCTGCGCGCGCCGTTGTTGTCGGTCGTGGGGCCTGGCGCGCAGACCGGCTTGGACGCATCGAAGATCGTCGTTGCGGGCTCGCCATTGCCGAGGTTCCGCTGGCGAATACTGCCATCGGAATGCGAAATGAACGCGGTGTTGGGGGCGGGCCCGGCGACGATACCCCACGGCGTCAGGGCGTCGGGGTCACCCTCGAGCAAGGTGAGCCGCAACTGGTCACCGGAGAGGATCGCGATGTGCTTGTCGGTCAATGGCACCGCGGCGCGAATGTCGCCCTTGATCGCCGCCACACGGGAGAAGCTCGCATTGTCGATCGCAATGGTGGTGACCTCGTCGGGCGTCGACACATCGATGATGCCGATGGCGGCATTCTGGTAGACCGCGGCCAATCTCCCGTCGGACAGGAACGCCAGCGACGAGACCGGCGTCTCCCGCACGGCCTCGGGCCGCGCGTAGCGCCGAACCTCGGCATCGCCGGACCAGATCCACACATTTCCCAGCTGGTCGCCGGCCGCGACAAGGTCCCGCTCGCGATCGACAGCCAGCGAATTGAGGTTGAGCGGTGTGCCGGTCTGGAGGATGGACAGCCACGCCCCGGGCGCGTCGGCAGGTGCCCAGACATGAAGCGGTTCGGTTCGCGCGGCCGAGACGAGATATTTGCTGTCGGGGCTCCAGGACAGCCCGCTCAGGGGAGCGAGATGCGCTGCGTACTTGCCGATGAGCCGCCGGTCTTTGAAGACACAAAGCGAGCGGTCTGCGCAGTCGGTCGCCACCATGTCCCCGCTCGGTGACAGCGCGTAGGTCTCGCCAATCTTGTCGGCGATCTCCTCGGTGGCTCCTGTTGCAAGGTCGATGCGCACCAGCGTAGCGCCCGCGACGATGAGGAGCTGGCCGCCAGTCCCCAGTTCGACGCGCTCGATCTCTCCCCGGGGGGCCAGCTGCTCCAGATAGGGCAGCAATTGCGGCGTGGCCGGATCGTCGTAGAGCGCCAGCTTGTCGTCCGACCACCAGGCGATCACCTGGCTGCCGTCGGCACTCACATCGACGCTCCGGATGTCGGTTGCACCGTCGGGAGCCACCAATGGGCTATCGATGCAAGGCAGCGTGCGACAGTCGCGCAGCAGCGTCTCGCCGATGAGGCCGATCATCAGCGCGACCTTGCCATCGTCGCTCGCCGCAAGAGTGCGCACGGCGAAGTCGGGGCCGACGGGACCGGCAATGACGTTGCCGGCGAGGTCGGTCATTTGCCCGTCGCGGAAGATGAGGATGCCGCCACCATTTTTGTCATAGGCGCTGTAGTAGGCATCCGACGGGATGATTGCGGCATCCGGCGTGCTCGCCTTGCGGGTAAGGATATCGACGTCGGACGACGCAGCGCGGCCCTCCAGCCTCAAGGTATGTTCGTCCAACCAGCGGAAGCCGCCGCGGTCGTCCCAGTCGACCAGCGCAACCAGCGCCGGCTCGATGAGCACTGCGGCATTGAGCGCGGCGGTCTGGGTGGTGACGTCGGGCAGCGCGTCGTAGGCCGCCAAGGCATATTGGGCGGCCCGCTCCGGCTGGCCAAGGCGCAACGCCGCTTCCGAACGCGCCGTGTCGAAGCGTGCCTGGGCGAGGGTCTTGGCCGCCTCGCCGGCCGACCAGATGAAATAGCCGGCGGTGGCACCGGCGACGAGCACGACACCGACGACGCTCGCGGCAATGGCCAGCCGCGTCCGGGTGGCGCGGGCTTTCTTGATCGCGCCATTTTCGAGATTGCGGGCGGCGCTGAGATAGGCCCGGTCGCCCGAGGTCAGATAGCTTGCGAACTTGTCGCCAGCCGCCACCTGCTCGACCGCCTGCAGCCGCGCCCCACGGTGGGCGATGAATTCGCTGGCGCGGGCGTTGGCTTCCCATTCGGTGGCGGCGCGGCGCAGCGCTTCGATCGTCCCCAGATCGGCGGAATCCTCGACCAGCCAGCCGTCGAGCGCGCCCCATTGGCGGAGCAGCGCTTCATGCGCCGGCTCGATCGTCCGTTCCTTGGTGGCGGTGTCGACATCGGTCGCCAGCAGCCGCTGCTCGACCATCAGCTCGATCAGCGGCAGGGCCTCCGCCGGCACTTCCGCGAGGCGCGCAACGCGGCGGCGGGGCGAGCCGGTGTGGGGGTCGATGCCGGCGAGCCATGGGATCAGGCCGCGACGTAAGAGGGCCAGCCGGGCGGCGCGGTCCTTCGGGATCGTCGGATTGCCGTCGGCCTTGGTCAGCGCCTGCTCGACCGCCGCCTCGATGGCGCCGCGGATGCGGCCGAGCCGCTCGTACTCGCCGAGCTGCAGATCGCCGTCCGCACCGTAGTCGGTGTAAAGCCGTTCCAGCGTGAAGGCGAGGAGCGGCAGCGCGTCCTTGGTGCCGCCGACTTCGATGTCGCTGAGCAGCGCATCGACCAGCGTCTCGTCGACATGCAGCTTGCGCCCCGCGGCCGTGACGCGCCGCGCCGGGCCGCGGATGATGTCGCCGAAACTACCGGCGGGGACCGGCGGCAAATCGATGAGGTGGTGCGGCTGCGTCGAGGCCAGTTCCGGCCGCGACTGCAACTGGTCGAAACTGTCGGACCGGACGGTGAACACCACCATAACCGGCGGTTCGTCGCGGCGGCCGAGATCGGCGAGCAGCTTGAGGAACGCGCCCGCCTCGGCGTTGTCTGACGTCAGCAGTTCCTCGGCCTGGTCGACCGCGATCACCAGCGTCGCCGGCTCCGTACTGCTCGTACCGTCGCTGTCGAGCGGGGCCGACAGTCCGCTGAGGATCGGCCCCACCGCGTAGGCGCCGGCGGCCACGGCCTCCCGGATATCGGCGCGGTTGCGGGTGATGTTGCGCGCCTTGAGCGCAGCCTCGAGCATCGCGGCAAAACCGTGCTCGCCCGATAGCGCGGCGCGTTCGGGCCGGATGATGGGCAGCACGTAGAAGTGCCGGCTGTCGCGCTGCAGTCGCGGCAAAATGCCGGCGCGGAGGAACGACGATTTGCCCGAACCCGAGGCGCCGAGGATCGTCGCAAAGCGCGGCGCGGCGTTGGCGCGGAGACCGCGCAGCGCATCGAGCGTCAAGACGATCGCGCCGTCGCGGCCGAAGAAGATGCCGGCATCGTCCTGGTCGAGCGGCAGCAATCCGCGATAGGGCGAACGGCCGAGATCGTGCGCCGGCGGCCAGTGGAAGGTGGTGGCATCGAGCCCGGCCTTTTCGAGGCCGGAGCGCAGCCGGGCGAGGCCGGTGCCGGAGAACTTGACGGTCGTTTCGGGCTCGTAGCGCGGCGGCGAGATGGTGACGGACCAGCCGGTGTCGGGCGCGCTGAGATCGACCAATTGCCATTCGGCGGTCAGTTCCACCGGCAGATCGGCGATCGGCGTCTGCTTCACCACCACGCCGAGGATCTGCTTGTTCATCTGCTTGGCGAGCAGGAATTCGGCGAGGCACCAGCGCGATTTCGCCCATTCCGGGCTGATCATGATGAGGATCAGTTCGCACTGCTCGGCGGCCGATTTCAGCGCCGCCTGCCAGCGGTCGCCGGCGACCAGCCCGCGCTTGGGGTCGAGGTCGAGGAAGACGTCGCCCCAGCCCTGTTCGGCCAGCCAATCGTTGATCGCCAACGCTTCCGCGTTGTTCGCCGACGAATGGGAGATGAAGATCTTGCCCAACTACCTGCCCTAGCGACCGAACCCCGAAACCCCTGACCGCGCGCGACCTTAGCTACAAAAGGTCGGCGCGAAAATGGTCCGGCGGCGGCAAACTAGAGGTTAAATGCCTTCACCACCCAGTAGCCGATTGTGGCGGAAACGGCTGATAGCGCCGTGCCCCAGGCGATGTCGATCACCGCGAGCTTGGTCGACCAGCCCTTGAGGGTCGAGAGGTTGGTGATGTCGTAGGTGCCGTAGGCGACGAGCCCCAGCACCGCGCCCAGCAGCAGCGCCTTGATCCAGCCGCCTTCGCCGAGCGCCGGAACGATGGCGAGGACCACGATGCCGACGACGTAGAGCAGGTAGAACGCCGCGGCGATGGGCAGATTGGGCTTGTCGAGCAGCAGGCCGCCCAGCTCCTGCCGGTACATGCCGAGCGCAACTTTGCTGAGCCAGATGGCATCGAGCCCGAGGAAGACGATGGCGGTGGCGATATAGGCGACGACATAGGTCATGAGGCTCGGCTCCAATGCAGCTGTGCTGCAAGTAACGGGGAGCAAGCGATTTTTGTGTCAGCACTGCGTCCGTTTCCTGGGGCCGTCCGTATCTGCAAGGGTCAAGTAATGCAAAGGATGACGGCGTGCGCACCGACCACAGAAGCGGCGAACCTCAGGCGATCCGCCATATCGCGGTGATCGGTTCGGGCATTGCCGGCCTTTCTGCCGCCTGGCTGCTGGCGCGCGAACACCGGGTGACACTGTTCGAGGCCGAGGGTCGTCCGGGCGGGCATTCGAACACCGTCATGGTGCCGACCGGCGATACCGAGACGCCGGTCGACACCGGCTTCATCGTTTTCAACGAACGCAACTATCCCAATCTCACGGCGCTGTTCGACCATCTGGGCGTCGCCACGCAGCGCTCGGCCATGTCGTTTGCGGCCTCGCTCCATGGCGGGCGGCTCGAATATTCGAGCGCCGGGCTGAAGGGCCTGCTCGGCCAGCGCAGCAACAGCGTCAGCATCCGCTTCTGGATGATGGTGCGCGACATCTACCGCTTCTACGTGGAAGCGCCCAAACTCATCGGCCGGGCCGACTGCCAGAATGTGACGCTCGGCGAGTATCTCGACCGCAATGGCTACACCGACGCGTTCATCGAGGATCACCTCCTACCGATGGGCGCCGCGATCTGGTCGACCACGGCGCAGCAGATGCGCGACTATCCGCTGGTCGCGTTCGTCCGCTTCTTCATCCATCATGGCCTCCTCGATCTGGTCGACCGGCCGAAATGGCGCACCGTCACCGGGGGCAGTATCTCGTATGTGCAGCGCATGATCGGCGCGGTGCATGAATTGCGCCTCGGCGCCGGTGCGGCGCAGATCCGCCGCGAACATGGCGGCGTCACCATCATCGACAGCACGGGCGAGCGCTCGTGGTTTACCGACGTGGTGATCGCCACGCACGCCGACCAGGCGCTGAAGCTGCTCGCCGATCCCGACGCCACCGAAACCTCGCTGCTGGGTGCCTTCGACTACACCGACAACGAAGCCGTGCTGCATAGCGACACGGCGCTGATGCCGAAGCGCGAGCGCGTCTGGTCGAGCTGGAACTACATCGGCGACAGCGCCGACACCGGCGAGCGCCCGCTCTGCGTCACCTACTGGATGAACCGGCTGCAGTCGCTCGACACGCGCCACCCGATCTTCGTAACGCTCAACCCGACGCGCGAAATCGCCGACGACAAATTCATCCGCAGCTTCGCCTACACGCACCCGCTGTTCGATCGCAAAGCGGTGGAAGCGCAGCAGCATCTGTGGCGGCTGCAGGGCAATCGCCACACCTTCTTTGCCGGCAGCTATTTTGGTGCCGGCTTCCACGAGGATGCGCTGCAATCGGGCCTCGCCGCGGCCGAAGCCATCGGCGGCGTACGCCGGCCGTGGCAGGTCGAGGGCGAATCCAACCGCATCTCGCTGGCACCGATGCTCGAGGCCGCCGAATGAACTCGGCGCTTTATGCGGGCAAGGTTTTTCACGCGCGGCTGCGGCCCAGGCGGCACAAGCTCGTCTATCGCGTGTTCTCGCTGGTGCTCGATCTCGACGAGATCGGCGCGCTGTCGCAGAAGCTGAAACTGTTCGGACACAACCGGGCCGCGGTGTTCTCCTTCCACGACAAAGATCACGGCGACGGCAACGGCAATCTGCGCGGCTGGGTCGAAGCGCAGCTCGCTGCCGCGGGCATTGCGCTTGCAGCGCCGACGATCACGATGCTCTGCTACCCGCGGATCTTCGGCTATGTGTTCAATCCGATCACCGTCTGGTTCTGCGCCGACGGCGGCGAACTCAAAGCCATCCTCTACGAGGTCCACAACACGTTTGGCGAGCGGCGGACCTACGTGATTCCCGTCGCGCCGGGCGCGACCGCGATCGAGCAGAGCTGCGCCAAGGAGCTCTACGTCTCGCCCTTCGTGCCGATGGATTGCGCCTACACATTCCACATCGAGCCGCCGGGCGAAAAGGTGCTCGTCTCGATCGACGAGACCGACCCGCAGGGCCTCCTGCTCAAAGCCAGTTTTGCGGGCGCGCGCCAGCCGCTGACCGATGGGACGCTACTGCGCGCGTTGTTCGCCTATCCGCTTATGACGCTGAAGGTCACGGCGGCGATCCACTGGGAAGCAATGAAGCTGTGGACCAAGGGCGTCCCCGTCTTCCAGCACCGCGCAGCGGCAGCGAAGGTTGCGACGACCATCGTGGGGCGCTAGCCTCCTGGTTATGGCGACCTCGCAAAGCACCATCGAGTTCATCGTCGAGCAGATCGTCGAGGCTGGCGATATCTCCGCCCGCAAGATGTTCGGCGAGTTCGGCCTCTACTGTGATGGCAAAATCTTCGCCCTGGTCTGCGATGATCAGCTCTTTCTCAAGACGACAGAGGCCGCCAAAACCTACATCGGCGACTATGTCGAAGCACCGCCGTTCGAGGGCGCCAAACCCACCTATCTGCTGATCGACAGCGACCGGTGGGATGATGCGAACTGGATGACAGGGCTGGTGCGGACCACCGTCGCGGAGTTGCCCCTTCCCAAGCCGAAGGCTGAGCCCAAGAGGCGCAAACGCTAGTCCTTCGGGATCATCTTTCTTGTGATGCCGAACTTGGCCCAGCCCGGCAGCGCGTGGAGGAACTTGGTGCCGAGCGTCATCTGCCAGGGGAAGTTGATGGCGAACCGTTTCGCTTCAATCCCGCGCATGATGTACCCTACCGCCTCATCGGCTTCCATCAGGAACGGCATCGGGAAGCGGTTCTTGTCGGTCGCCGACGTCTTGACAAAGCCCGGATTGATCACCGTAATGGTTACGCCGAACTGGTCGAAGTCCGGCTTGAATGCCTCGGCCATAGAATTGAGCGCGGCCTTGGTGGCACCGTAGGACGCCGCAGTCGGCAATCCGACGAAGGCCGTCTGCGATCCCATGACGGCGATATGGCGTCTTCGCCGTGACACCATGGACGGCACGATCGGCCCCATGCAGTTGACGACGCCCATCAGATTGAGGTCGACAGTCTTCCGAAAATTCTCGACCGAGAACTTCTGCGCCGTCGCCGGGAAATAGCTGCCGGCATTGAGGATCGCGAGATCGACCGGCCCGAGACTAGCCTCTATAGCCCGCCCGGTGTCCTCGGCCGCCTTCGCTTCGGTCACGTCGAGCTGGAACGCCGTGATC
>JBKJTB010000254.1:0-24760 GCA_046594305.1 Devosia sp.
GCCGGGTCCTGGAAATAGGAGAAGACGAGGTGATCGACGAGGAGGATCGCCACATAGTTCAGCATGAGGCTCGAAACGATCTCGTCGACGCGCCAGCGGGTTTTCAGCCACGCCGGAAACAGCGCCCAGAGCGCACCGCCGCCGGCGCCCACCAGCAGCGCGAGGAAGCATTGCAGCGGCAGCGGAACGAGAGGGGCGACATAGATGCCCGCCATGACGCCGGTAAAGGCGCCGACATAAAGCGAGCCTTCGAGCCCGAGGAAGATGAAGCCCGAGCGGAACACGACGAGTGCGGCCAGTCCGGTGATGATGAGGGGCGACGCCGTGCGCAACGAGCGCATCACCGACGGCCAGTTTCCGACGGCGCCCTGCAGCAGCGCGCCATAGACGTCGGCCGGGTTGTGCCCGGCAAAGGCGATAAGCACGGCGCCCAGCAGCAGCGCGAGAGCCACCGCGGCCAGCGCCTGGGCGATGCCGACAAGCCCGGCGCGCAGGCGCGGGTGCTGCAGCATGCCAACAGCTTCGGCGCCGGCGACACTCAATGCGCCGCTCCGCTTTGATCGGTGATGCCCGCCATCAGCCGGCCGAGGTCATGCTGGTCGGTGTGGCCCGGCAGGCGCTCGCCGACGATGCGGCCGCCATACATCACGAGGATGCGGTCCGCGAGGCGCAGGGTTTCAGTCAGATCCATCGAGATCAGCAACACGCCGGCGCCGCCATCGCGCAGCTGGATGAGCCGTTCGTAGATCGATTCCGCCGCACCGATATCGATGCCGCGGGAGGGCTGCTCGGCCACGAGGAAGCACTGCGTCATGGCGATCTCGCGCGCCACGATGGCCTTCTGCACATTGCCGCCCGAAAGACTGCTGATCGGCGCGTCCAGATGCGCCGCCTTGACGCCATAGCGCCTGGCCAGATCGCCGGCCCAGAGGCGGGCAGCGCGGCGGTCGATGCTGAGCCCGCGCGCGATCGGCGCACGGCGGTGCGCGCCCATGATCATGTTGCGCCAGACGCTCTGGGTGGGTGCGGCGCCCTCGCGATTGCGGTCGTCCGGAATCTGTCCTGCGCCAAGCGCGCGAATGCCGCTGACCGGGAGCGTGGTGGCGTCGCTGCCAGCGATGGTCACGCGTCCGGCCGTCTTGCTCCGCTGGCCCATGATGGCTTCGGCCAGTTCCTCCTGGCCGTTATGGGCGACGCCGGCAATGGCGAGAATTTCTCCCGCCCGCAGCGCAAAGCTCACGTCGCGCACGGCCTCGGCGCCGCGGTCGTCACGGCAGCTTATCGCCTCGACGACCAGCACGTCGCGGGACTGTGCCGGAGCCGCGCCACGTGGCAGGCGGGCTGGTTCCCAGGCCCGCCCGGTCATGAGATCGGCGAGTTTGCGCTCATCCAGTTCGCCGCGCGGCAGGACGGCAACCACGCGGCCATCGCGCATCACCGTGACGCGATCGGCGACGGCCATGACTTCGGGCAGCTTGTGCGTGATCATGATGATGGTGCTGCCGTCGCGGCGCAGATCTGCGAGCGCCGCGAACAATTGCTCGGCCTCCTGCGGCGTCAGCACCGCGGTCGGCTCATCGAGGATGAGAATGCGGGCCCCGCGATAGAGGGCCTTGAGGATTTCGACCCGCTGCTGCATGCCCACCGAGAGGTCCTCGATGCGGCGGTCGGGATCGATCGGCAGCTTCAGCCGCCCGGCAAGCTCTGCAATGTCGTGGTGAATGCGGTGCCGGTCCATCAGACCACCGCGCACCGGCTCGTGCCCCAGAACGATGTTCTCGGCGACGGTGAAGGACGGCACCAGCATGAAGTGCTGGTGGATCATGCCGATGCCGGCGGCGATGGCGTCTTTGGGGCCGTGCAGCGTTACCGGCCGCCCGAAGAGCGAGATGTCGCCCGCATCGGGGGCTTGCAGCCCGTAGAGAATGTTCATCAGCGTCGACTTGCCCGCGCCGTTCTCGCCGACGATCACGTGGAACTCCCCGGCGTCGATGCTGAGATTGACCTCGGCATTGGCGACCACGGGCCGATAGAGCCCGGGGAAGGTCTTGGTGATGTTACGCATGACGACTGCGGGTGCAGGCATGGCGAACTCGAACTGGCGGAGGGAGGGCGTTCGCTGGATGCAGCGAACGCCCGGATTGCGATTTAGCGTGTCGTGGTCTCGGCCGGGACCTTCACTTCGCCCGAGACGATCTTCGCCTCGGCATCGGCCGCGGCCTGCTTGACCTCGTCCGGCAACCAGCTCGCGAGCGCGGCGGCCGGCGCGCCGTCATTGACGCCCCAGTCGACATTGCCGCCGGTCCATTTGTCGTCATGCACATCCTTGATCGAGGCGTAGACCGAGAGGCCGGGATTGGAGAGGGCCGAGCAGATCACGCTGTCGGGCGCGAGGTTGTTCTGGTCGATGTCGACGCCGACGGTGTACTTGCCGGCAGCCTTGGCGGCCGAGAACATGCCGAGGCCGGTCATGTTGGCGGCATGCATCACGACGTCGTCGCCGCGATCGAACAGCGAAATGGCGAGTTCCTGCCCCTTGTCCGGATCGATGAACGTGCCGGCGTAAGCGAGATCGAACGCTACGTCCGGGTTCACCGATTTGGCGCCCGCTTCGAGGCCGGCGAAGAACTTCAGGATCGACGGGCTGTCATTGCCGCCGATGAAGCCGATGCGGTTGGACTTGGTCATCATCGCAGCCACGACGCCACAGACATAGGAGCCTTCCTGCACGTCGTAGGCGACGCCGCGCATGTTGGGAATGTTCTTGTCGTTGGGCTCGTAGAGCAGGACAAAATTGCTCTCCGGATATTCCGGCGCCAGCTTGTCGTAGGCTTCCTTGACGAAGAAGTAGGTCGAGACGATCACGTTGTAGCCTTGCTCGGCCACCTGGCGGATCGTCTGCTCGTATTCGGTCGGGTTCTTCATCTCGATGAGCTTGACCTCGGTGGCGATGCCATCGGTCTTGGCCTTTTCCATCTGCGCCCAGACATCTTCTTCGAAGGGGCTGAGCGGCTGGGTGAGAAGCAGAACGGCGCGTACATCCGCGGCTGTGGCTGCAGAACTGGCCATCGCCAGCATGGCGATCGCGAACACGGCGGTAACGAGTGAGGCTAGTCGACTAAGGATACGCATTGGTCTTCCCCTGTATGACTGTTGATTGACCGCGCCCCCCTGGGCGACGCGGCAGTGACTACCGCCTGACGCCTTCCCGGGATTCGTCAGGCAGCATCGGCCCGAGTTCGACCTTCCAGCGTGACCGGTCCGGGCGCGTCCACATGCGGGTGAACTCGATGCGCGTCCGGTCCTTGCGGAAGACAATTCTGTCTGCGGTGCTCAACGGATCGCCTGTGGCCAATCCGAGCAACGAGGCCTGTTCCTGGCTGGCTGCAGATGCCGACATCTCCTGCTCGCCGCCGGCGAGATCGATGCCGAGATCGCGCAGCAGGTCATAGAGGCTGTGATTTTCGAGTGCGTCGCGCGTCAGCTTCTCATGCGCAGCACCCAGCGCTGCCACCGGCAGGCTGGTCCGGCTGATACTGACCGGCTTGTCGTTGGCGAGATGGAGGCGCGTGAACGCGATAACCGGGCTGCCCGGCGAGATGTGCAGCCGCGTCGCGACATCGCTGTCCGCCTCGAGCCGCTGAAACTGCAGCACCTTGCTGCCGGCGCGCATCCCCTGCGCGGCGACATCGTGCGAATAGCTGTTGAGCGTCGGCAGGACGTTGGTCACACGCGGCTGGGAGACGAAGCTGCCGCGACCATGCACGGTGTAGACCAGCCCGTCGGCGCTCAGCGCTTTGATGACGTTGCGAGCCGTGATGCGCGACACGGACCAGGTGCGCATCAGTTCGGTCTCTGACGGAAGGATATCCCCCGGTGCCAGTGCACCGGCGGCGATGTTGTCTGCGAGCATGTCCCTGATCTCGAGATAGCGCGGCATCGGTCCCTCTCGCCGCTACTTATATACACGTTATAATAAGTTGCAAGATGGGGCGCCGGCTTTTGCGGGCGCGTTTGCCAAGAACCTCGTTCGGCCGGCGTCAGCGTTCACCTGCGCACAGGCTCAGTCTCTCGCCAGCCTTGGGCGAGGTGCCTCGCGTGTCGGAACTTCTCCCGCCAATGGCGCGAAAACGATCGTGGAGCGTAGCGCGTGTCTAGCCGGGCGTCGGGCGCAACGATCGCACCGCCTCGGGCCTCGCCGATCAGGAGCGCCACCCCCAGCGCGGTGCGGTCGGCGAAGTGCCGGACGATGATCTCGGTGTCGAGGCAATCGGCGAGGAATTGGGCGAAGTAGGGAGAACGCGAGACGCCGCCGTCGATAGCGATTGGGGCGCCGAGCCTCGTGACGGCGCGCATGGTGTCGCAGACATCGGCCATGCAAAGGGCGATGCCTTCGAGCAGGGCCTGGCAGATGTCCTGCCTGGTCGTGTTGGGCGAGAGGCCGATAATGAGGGGAGCGGCCCGGCGATCCCAGTCGGGGGCGGCGAGGCCCGAGAACGCCGGAACGAACACCAGCCCCCGTTCGATCGCCGACGGCGCGCTGAACTGCTGGAAGTCGGAGATGCCATCCGCAAAGCCCGCGCGGACTGCCCAGTCGATGGCGGACCCGGCGTCGTAGATGCCGCCGTCGATGGCGTAGGCCGGACCATTGCCCAGATCCCAGGCGATTGTTGGCAGCAGCCCTCCGGCGGATGCGAGTTCTACCGGGCCATCGGTGAGCGCGAGCGCAAAGCCGCCAGTCCCGAAGGTGATCTTCGCGTCGCCGGGCGCGCGGCAGCAATGGCCGTAGAGGGCGGCCTGCTGATCGACGATCGAGGCGTGGACCGGGACGCTGCCGATGGCGCCGAAATCGGCGATATTGGGGAGGATCGGCGGCAGGCACTCGATGGGGACGCCGAAGAGGGCGCAGAGGTCCGGGCTCCAGTCGCCGGAGCGAAAATCCAGCAGCGAGGTGCGCGAGGCGGTGGCGCGATCGGTGGCGAACCTGCCGGCGAGACGATCGAGGAAGAACGCGTCGGTCGTGCCAAGGCGCAACCGTCCGGCGCGGTGAGCCGCCTGCACTTCGGGCAGTTCGCGCAACAGCCAGCCGAGCTTGCTGGCGGAGAAATAGGCGTCGAGCGGCAGGTGCGCGATGCGTGCCACGGTCTGCGCTGCGTCGAGGGGGAGCACGCCGGCCGTGCGGCTGTCCTGCCAGACGATGACGGGGGACAGCGGCTGGCGCGTGATGGCGTCCCAGGCAAGGCAGCTTTCGCCCTGGTTGGCGAGGCCAAGCGCGTCGAGCGGGCCGGCCGCGGCGATGCATTTTTCGATGTTGGCGGCGATCTCGAGCGCATCCTGCTCGACCCAGCCGGGCTGGGGGTAGCGGGTGGTGTGGGTAAAACTCGCAGCGATCTCCAGGCGCTCGCCCTCGGCGACGAGGATGCGGGTCGATGTCGTGCCCTGGTCGATGGCGCCGATGCGGGTCATGCGGACTCCAGCGATCGGACGATAGCGCGCGCGGTGGCCCTGCCTTCGCTCCAGCATTGGCCGGCGGTGTGCACGGCGCGGAGGACGTTGCCGGCGGCATAGACACCCGCGAGGCTGGTGCGGCCGTCGGCATCGATCGACGGCCCGCCCGTGGATGTGTCGATAGCGACGCCGGCCAGACGGGCGAGCGACGATTCCGGGGTGAAGCGGCCAGTGAAGAGGACGCCGTCGCACTTGACGATCGTGAGCGTGCCGTCGGCGTGACGGAGGCGGACGGCTTCGACGCGGGTGGTGCCGATGATGTCGTCGATGCTGGTGCGGTAGTGAACCGGGATGCCCATGAGGTGCGGGAACAAAGCGAGAGGGTAGCCGACACGCGGACGAGGTTCGTCCTCGACGATGGCGACCGGTTCGATGCCGCCGGAGCGGCAGGTGAGGATCGACGACATGGTGACCAGTTCCGAGCCGACGATGAGCGGATGGCGGAACGGGGCGAGGTGGCGGAGATGGACGTAGTCCTGCAGCGCGCCGGTGGTGAGGATGCCCAGCGGTCGCGTGCCGGTGACGAGGCGGCCGGCCCGGCTGGTCTCGCGGATGCCGGTGGCGACGACGATACGGCGGGCAGTGAGGGTCGCTGTGCCGTCGGGTGTTGCGACCTCGACGGAGGTGCCGGTGACGGCGGTGACGCTGTGGCGGAGCCGGATGTCGACGCCGGCACTTGTCGCGCGCTCGGTCAGCCGGGCGGTGTAACTGCCGCCGGAGAGGATACGGCCGAATTCGCGCATGCCGAAGGGCGAGTGAGCGCAGTGGCGGGGGATGCCGCCGGCGACGCCTTCGCGTTCGAGCAGCACAACGCGACCGAGGCCAAGCTTGCGCAGCTCGGTGGCGGCGGCGAGACCGGCGGGACCGCCGCCGATCACGATCGCATCGGCATCGAGCGCGCTCATGGGACGGCCAGTGGTTCGGTGAAGCGCCCCTGCGTCAGTTCGGCGAGGCGGCCGTTGCAGTAAAAGCCCTGGCAGCGGCCCATGCCGCAGCGGGTGCGGCGCTTGAGCCCACCGAAATCGTCCGGCGGCAACGGCCCATCGAGGGCGGCGTCGATCTCGCGGCGGGTGACCATTTCGCAGTGGCAGACGATCTCGCCATAGCCCGGCTGCTGCCAGTCCCGCGAAACATGCTCGGCGAGATTGGGCATTTTTGGCGCGGCTTCGGCGGCCGTGACGTCGCAGCCGTAGAGCTTCAGCAGATGCTGCGCGAGGCCGAGCGCCGACGTCATGCCGGTGGAGCGGATTCCCCCCGCGGTGAGCCAGTGTCGATCGGGCTCGTGGCGAATGCGATAGTGCTTCTCCTCGGTTGCCGGACGAAGACCGGCATAGGTCGCGGTCACCGGCATACCGTCGAGCGCGGGGAGGATCTCGATCGCTTTGGCGACGAGCATTTCGAGTTCGGGCGTCGTGACGCTGGGACGCGTGCGGTCCTCCTGCTCCTCGGCAGTGGGACCAACGAGGATGTTGCCGAATACCGTCCGCGTCAGAACGAGACCCTTGGTGCGCTCGTTCGGTACCGGCAGGATGATGCTGGTGAGGAATTTCGCGGCGGCCTTGTCGAAGACCACGAACTGGCCCTTGCGCGGCTTGATGGTGAAGCTCGCATCGCCCAGCAGGAGCTGCTCGATGGTGTCGCCGAACAGGCCGGCGCAATTGATCACCCAACGCGCCGAGAACTGGCCTTTGGTTGTCTCCAGCGACCACAGCGCACCGTCGAAATGGCCGCCGGTGACCGCTGTGCTGCGTTCGATGCGCGCGCCGAGCGACTGGGCTTCGATGATGTAGGACAGAAACGGCGACCATGGATCGATCAGGTGCTCGCGCGGCACGTGGAGCGCCGCGCGACCCGTCCCGGCAAGGTGGGGCTCGCGCGCCCGCAAGCTCCCCTGACCGATCCTGTGGGCGTCACGGACGCCGTTGGCATGCGCCTGGGCCTCGAGCGCGTCGAGCCGCGCTTCGTCGGCTTCAGTCCACGCCACGACGAGTGCGCCGGTTTCCAGCAGTGGCAGGTTCCGCGCCTCGCGCAGAGCTAGATATTCGTCGTAGCCCGCCTGCATGCATTGGAGTTCGAGACTGCCCGTCGGCGCGTCGAAGCCGGTGTGGAGGATGGCACTGTTGGCCTTGCTGGCGCCCGACAGAATGTCGGCGCCCTTTTCGAGCAGCAGCACCTTGAGGCCGGCCAGCGCGAAGCGGCGCGCGGTGGCGCAGCCGACGACACCGGCGCCGATGATGGCCACATCGTAAAAGTCGTTTCCGGACATCGCCCTACCGCTTAAGTCGACCGGAACGCTGCTACAGATTGACCGGACGCGGCAAGTCTGCTTATTTTTGCATACGAATGCAAGAGAGGTTCCAAGTGAGCGAGACGCAAAGCAAACCCAAGGCTGTCGACATGCTGTCTGCCCGCGAGGTGGCAGCCGAGGGTCGCACCAAATATCGCGCGCTGACCCCAGCCGAGATGCCGCGCGACTTCTCGATCTCGCTCGACGCCTACCGCCGCGGCGGCACCGATGCCTATCTCGACAAGGCACCGGACCATGCGGTGCGCCACTCGATGCAGGGGTTTGAGCCGACCTACGTCAACATCGTCGACTACATCATCCGCATCACCCACCGGATCTGGGAAGAAAAGGACGTCGGCTACATCTACGACACCTATGCGCAGGACTGCCTGGTGTACGATGATTTCGGCCTCGGGTCCGGCCGCGACCGCGTGGTGGCGCATACTGTGGGCAGTCTCAACGCCTTCCCCGACACGCGCGTCATCGCCGACGAATGCATCTGGGCCGGCAGCGATGCCACGGCGTTTCACTCGTCGCACCGCTCGCAGATCTTTGGCACCAACACCGGCTATTCGCAGTATGGCGAGCCGACCGGCAAGAAGGTGCAGTTCTGGTGCATCGCCAACTGCGTGATGAAGGACAACGAGATCTTCTACGAGCACGTGGTCTACGATTTCGTCAGCCTGATCCAGCAGCTCGGGCACGATGTCGTCGCCACGGCCAAGCGCATGGCCAACACCGACGACGGCCTGCCGCGCGATTTCCTCGCCAGCGAGCCGCAACGCACTAAAGGTCAGGCCAAGCCCGAGCGTCTGCCGATTGCGGCGAGCATCGGCGACGATCCGGAACAGTTCGTGCGTGCCGCGCTGCACAACATCTGGAACCGCCGCGATTTCGCGATCATGGAGCGCGTCTATGCGCCCGGCATCCAGATGCAGGGCACCGCGGGGCGCGCCTATCACGGGGTCGGCCAGCTACGGTCCTTCATGCTGTCGCAGGTCGCGATGTTCCCCGACATGCTGTACTCGATCGACGATCTCTACTGGATGGGCAACGCCAAGGACGGCTTCCTCGTCGCCATCCGCTGGAGCATGGACGGCACGCATCGCGGCAATGGCCGCTATGGCGGGCCGACCGGCCGCGAGGTCAACCTCTGGGGCGTCACGCACTGGGTGATCGAGAACAGCGAGGTCACCAAGGAGTGGACGGTGTTCAACGAGTTCGGCGCGCTGATGCAGATCCATCGTTAGGTCGCTGAAGGAGCCCGGGACTCGGTGTCATCCCTCGCGCGGGATGGATGAGCCGGTGCGTGTGGCCCACCCCTCATCCGCCCTTCGGGCACCTTCTCCCCTTGTGGGAGAAGGTGGATCGGCCGTAGGCCGAGACGGATGAGGGGTGAGCCCAATCCGCAATATCCGCATAGTATCGGCGGCCTTCGGGCCGCCCTTTTTGTTGCGCAGAATGCACCCGCTGCATGGCAGCTAAGTGCCTGATGCACGCCATGAAATTGGGCACCGACGGATTGTGATGCATACGAATGCAGAATCAGTTTGCATTCGTATGCAAGATTGGTCTAGCTTTTGGCTGTGCAGGGCGCCGATACTCGCCGGGAGCGAGTGACGGGGTGGCCACGGGAGGCCCCGAGCGCTGTGCGAACGAACAGGCTAGCGCGAACCCGACAGGGACGGTTCGCCAACAGGAGAACAACATGAAGCATATTCTGGGAGCAGGCGTTTCGCTCGCCGTCCTCGCGCTCAGCGCCTCCGGCGTGATGGCCGCTTGCGGCATCGAGGGGACCGGTTCGGTACGCATCCTGACCAACGACTTCGCCGCGCTCAAGGTCATCAACGACGCTGCTTCCACCTGCGCGGCCGATGGCGTGACGGTCACCGTCAACCAGACCACCGAGCACAAGAACATCCAGGGCCCAGCGCTCACCGTGAACCCGGCCGAATACACCGTGGCCGCGGTTGCCAACAATTCGATCGTGCCGCTGCTCAACGACGATCTGATCCGCCCGCTCGACGACCTGGTCGCCAAGTATGGCCAGCAGCTGCAGCCCAACCAGTTGATCAAGATCGACGGCAAGGTGATGGCCATCGCCTTCATGGGCAACGGCCAGCATCTGTTCTACCGCAAGGACATCCTCGAGAAGGCCGGCGTCGCCGCGCCCAAGACCTATGACGAAGTGCTCGCCGCCGCTCAGATCATCAAGGACAAGGGCCTGATGCAATACCCGCTGGCGGCTTCGGTGAAGCCTGGCTGGGACCTCGCTGCCGAATTCGTCAACGACTACCTCGGCACCGGCGGCGACTTCTTCGAGCCCGGTTCGGCCAAGCTTGCGATCAACAACGCCAACGGCCTCAAGGTGCTCGAGACCATGCGCGCCCAGATCGCCTTCATGGACCCCGACTATCTGACCTTCGATGCTGGCGAAATCCAGAAGGAATACGAAGCCGGCAACGTCGCCATCATGAACGAATGGGGCTCGATCGCGGGCGCCATCCTCGATGACCAGGGCGCTGCCGACGGTGTCGTCGCCAACACGGTGCTGGCTGCCGCGCCGACCATCAATGGCGGCACTATCCCGGCCGCAGCCCTCTGGTGGGACGGCTTTACGATCGCGAAGAACATCACGGACGAAGATGCGGCCGTGTCGTTCCAGGCCATGATGCACGCCATCAGCCCCGAAGTGATTGCCGCCAACACCGAAGCCGCCACCTGGCTGGTCGCCGGCTACACCCCCGGCCCCGCCGCGATCGGTGTGATCGGCAACGCCACCGGCGGTGCCCGTGCCTACCCGATGACCCCCTATATGGGTCTGCTCCACACGGCGCTGTCGACCGAACTCGCGGACTTTGTGGCGGGCAAGGAAGATGCGGCCAAGGCGCTCGCCGACGTCGACGCGGCTTACTCTGCCGCGGCCAAGGAAGGCGGATTCCTCTAAGGACCCTCGTAGACTTCGCCGGGGCGGCCTAAGCTGCCCCGGTACCGTTCGACCCAAGCGACATAGACGAACCGGGGGCCGCCCGTGCCGCATAGAACTTTCCTTGCATTCATTTTGCCCTCGATCGTCGCGATGCTGCTGTTCATCGCGCTCCCCATCGTTTCGGTGGTCGTCCAATCGCTCTATGTCGAGCACGACAAGGTGCTGGTGACGGTCGAGAACTGCCAGCCCTTCGGCGGCTGCACCAAAGAGACGCGGGTCGACAACGCCGCGACCGAAGAGCTCCGCCAGGAACAGCCGCTGGGCAAGTTCAACGGGCTGGGCACCTACACCAACCGCGCGCATCTGGCCTTCGCCGAGATCGCGACGATCGTGGCTGACAATACCGGCTTCGCCGACACGGTGGCGCGGATTTATGATCTGCCGTTCTACCGGGCGCTGGTGTTCACCCTTGCCTACACCTTCATCGTCACGCCGCTGGCGATCATCCTCGGCTTCACCATCGCGCTCGCGGTCAACATCGTGCCGGCGCTGCTCAAGGGGCCGGTGATCTTTTTCTCGCTGCTGCCGATGATCATCACGCCGCTGGTCGGCTCGCTGATCCTGTTCTGGATGATCAATTCGGAAGGCATCATCGGCGCGACGCTGCAAAACGTCTTCCACGACCCGACGCTGTCGCTCAAAGCCTCGCCGGTGCTGACCTGGGTGACGCTGTTCACCTACGGCATCTGGACCAATGCGCCGTTCTCGTTTGTGGTGTTCTATGCGGGGCTGCAGACGGTGCCGGGCGACACGCTCGAGAGCGCGATGATCGACGGCGCCTCGCGCTGGGAGCGCGTGCGCTTCGTCATCATCCCGCATCTGATGCCGCTCGCGACGTTCGTGGCGCTGGTGCAACTGATGGACAATTTCCGGGTGTTCGAGCCGATCGTCGGTTTTTCGGCCGCGGCGAACGCCACGTCGCTGAGCTTTGCGATCTTCAATGACCTCCGCAACCAGAACGGCCAGCTTTATGGCTCGGCCGGCGCCACCTCGATGCTCACCATCATCGGTGTGATCATTCTCCTGATGCCGGTGCTGGTCAGGACCTGGCGCGAATATGGCAGCAAGAGCTGAGGAACCAGAGATGACCGATTCCGCCGCCACCCGCCGCCCGCTCACCCTCAACGCCATCGCCACGGGTTTCGTCGTGTTGTGGCTGATCGTTGCCGCTTTCCCGTTCCTGTGGACGGTGTGGGGATCGTTCAAGGTCGAAGCCGATTTCTTCTCGCGGGAGAGCTTCTGGAACGCCATTTGGGGCACGCGCACGGTGCGCGAAACCGGCGCGGCGTTCACCGGCGCCGGCTACTACGGCGCCTGGGTCACTAACGATTTCTGGCGCGCCGTCGGCAACACCGCGATCGTCACGGTGTCGGTGACGGTGATCTCGCTGACGCTCGGCACCCTCGGCGGTTACGCCCTCGCCCGCTCAGGCCAGCGCTACGCATTCTGGATTCTGATTGCGGCGCTGGTGTTCCGCGCCATGCCGCACATCACGCTGGTGTCGGGCTACATGCTGCCGTTCTTCGAACTCAATATCTGGGGGCATCTGCCCACCTCGATTATCGTGCTGGTCGCGATCAACCAGCCGTTCACGCTGTGGATGCTGCACTCGTTCTTCCTGTCGATCCCCAAGGACCTCGACGAGAGTGCGATGATGGACGGCTGCTCGCGCTTCGAGGCGTTCCGCCGCGTCGTCATCCCGGTGATGTGGCCGGGGGTGGTGACGACGGGGCTGTTCAGCTTCCTCCTCGGCTACAACGATTTTGCGGTGACCGCGATGCTGCTCAGTTCCAACAACCAGACGATGATCCCAAAGATCTCGAGCTTCCTCGGCTCGATCAACGATGCGGGCAACGTCATGTATGCGGTGGCCGCCGTGGTTTCGGCGACGGTGCCGCTGTTCATCCTCGTCCTCTTCTTCCAACGCCAGATCGTCAGCGGGCTCACCGCCGGCGCAGTGAAGGGTTAGCTCTCATGTCGCGCATCCAGCTCAAGAACGTCACGCGCCGCTGGGGCAATTTCATTGCCGTCGACAACATCAGCCTCGATATCGCCGACCAGGAGTTCGTGGTGTTCCTCGGCCCCTCGGGTTGCGGCAAGACGACGACGATGCGAATGATCGCCGGGCTCGAGGATGTGACGAGCGGCGAGATCTGGCTGGGCGACCGCATGGTCAACCGGCTCGAGCCCAAGGACCGCGATATCTCGATGGTATTCCAGAGCTACGGGCTCTACCCCAACCTGACGGTGTACGAAAACATCCGCTTCCCGCTGCGGGTGCGCAAGGTGCCCAAGGAGCAGCACCATGAGCGCGTGATGCGCGCCTCGACGATGGTGGAGCTCGGCGATTTTCTCGAACGGCGGCCCGCCGCATTGTCCGGCGGCCAGCGCCAGCGCGTGGCGCTTGCCCGCGCGATCGTCCGCGAACCCAATGCGTTCCTGATGGATGAGCCGCTGTCGAACCTCGACGCGAAGCTGCGCGTCTCGACCCGGGCGCAGATCAAGAATCTGCATCACACATTGAAGACCACCACCATCTACGTCACGCACGACCAGATCGAGGCGATGACGCTGGCGGATCGCGTCGTGGTGATGAGCAAGGGCGTCGTACAGCAGGTCGGCTCGCCCAAGGAAATCTACGACCGGCCAGCCAATACGTTCGTCGCCGGCTTCATCGGCTCGCCCGCGATGAACCTCGTGAAGGGCCAATTGCAGGGTGGCGTGTTCAGCGGCGAGCACATCCGCGTGGCCGGTGTTGCGGGCAAGGACGGTCCGGTGACGCTGGGCTTCCGCGCCGAGGACGCCGCGGTCGTCAATCACGAGGGCCAGATCAATGCACCGCTCTACTCGCTGGAACTGCTGGGCGAAGCCTCGATGGTGTCGATGCGGGTCGGCGGCGAGCTGGTGTCGGTCAAGACCGGCAAGGATTATTCGGCCGAGATCGGACAGCCCATCTCTGTTACGGTGCCGGACAATGCGTGCCACCTGTTCGATCAGAGTACCGGCGCGCGGATCGCCGCGTGATGGCCAAGACCATGCCTGTTCAGACGCCGGAAGGTCGGCTCAGCCGTGAGGATTTTGCCGCGCGCCTCAAGGCGCAGGGCCTCGTCCTGAGCAAGGACGAAGCCGACAGCGTCTATGGTCTGGCGAACTGGCTGAGCGAGGGCGTCGCCGGATTGGGCGACGCGTTTCCGGCCGAGCCCGAGATCACGACCGACGCAGCCGATCTGTCGATCGTCGAAGCGGGCAAGAAGCTGCGCGATGGGACGCTGACCGCGCTGGCGCTGACGCGGGCTGTGCTGGCCAGGATCGCCGAGCGCGACACGGACTATCTGAGTTTCTACGTCGTCATGGCCGAGCGCGCGCTCGACGCTGCGCGCCGCGCCGATGCGGAGCTGGCTGCCGGCAAGGATCGCGGGCCACTGCACGGCATCCCTGTTGGCATCAAGGACATGATCGATGTCGCGGGCGTGCCGACGACTGCGGGCTCCGTAAGCCGCAAGAACAATGTGCCGGTCTCGAACGCCACGCTCGTCGATCGCCTGATCGAGGGCGGCGCGATCATCATCGGCAAGCTCGCGACCTACGAGTGGGGTACGGTCGGCCCCGCCTATGACACGCTCTATCCGCCCGCGAAAAATCCGTGGAGCCTCGAGCACATCACCGGCGGCTCGTCTTCGGGCTGCGCTGTCGCGGTGGCCGGCGGCTTGCTGCGCACGACGATCGGCTCCGACACCGGCGGTTCGGTGCGTGGGCCCGCGGCCTATTGCGGCATCGTCGGGCTGAAGCCGACGTTCGGACTGGTACCGACTGATGGCACGCTAGGCATGTCGCCGAGCATGGACTATGAGGGGCCGATGAGTGCCACCTCCGCCGAGGCGGCGCTGACGCTGGACGTGATCTCGGCGCGCCGTGGCGATGAGTCCGCAGCGCGCTATCTCGACGAGGACATTCGCGGCCTCCGCATCGGCTATGCCCGCAGCTGGTTCGCGGCCGACCCGCAGGCGCATCCGGCGGTGATCGCCGCGATGGACGAGGCGATCTCGACACTGTCGGAACTCGGCGCAGTGATCGAGCAGGTCGACCTGCCCGACTATTACGCGATCGAGGTCGCTGCCGCCGCGGTGCTCCACTACGAGGGTTTTCAGGGGCACGCGAGCGAACTGGCAGAGCACCCCGAAGGTTTTGGCCGCAAGACGTTCCAGTCCATCGTCGCCGGCGCCGCCATCACCGAGGCTGAGTACCGCGAAGCCAAGCGCGCCGGTGCCGCGTTCCGCGACGCGCTCGACCGCGAAATGTTCAGCCGCTTCGACGCCATCGTGACTGTCGGCACGCTCACCCCTGCCCTGCCCGTCGCGCTGTTCGGCAAGGGCTCGGTGTGGACGCCGATGCGCACCATTGGTTTCAATATCTCCGGCCACCCCGCCCTGATGCTGCCGATGGGCTTTCACGCGGGCCTGCCGCTCGGCATGCAGATCGTCGGGCCACATTATGGCGAGGCGCGCCTCTGCCAGATCGGCGATGCGTTCGAGCGCGCCACCGACCACGCCGCCCAGCGGCCGCCGCACCCGCCGCGCTGACCCGGCACCGGGCGGGTGCAGCGCAAAGCGTCCCACTCGCTCTTGCAATGATTGCATACGTATGCAAAATGAGACCGAAGAGGGAAGTGGAAAGGAATACCCCGATGACCAATTGGACCCAGGAGGCGATGGAGAAGCGCCTCGTCCGCTACGCCGACCTCAAGGGCCTGCGCAACGCCTTCATCGATGCCCGCACGCCGGGCAGCGACCGCAAGGAGAATTTCACCATCATCGGACCGGGCGTGTCCGAAAACAAAGCGCAGGTGGTGCATATCCCCGAGGCGCATGGCTTCAATTTCGGCGCCGCGCGCCAGCCCTTCGGCTGCACCAATTCGCAGCACAGCCACCTCACGGCCGAGACGTTCCTGGTGCACACCGGCAAGTGGCGCTTCGTGTTCGGCGCCAACAAGGACGAGGGCTACCTCGACGTCGAGCCGGGCGACGTCGCGACGGTCCCCACCCACATGTTCCGCGGTTTTGAAAAGCGCGACGAGGGCACCGGCTTTCTCGCGGTCGTCCTCGGTCACGATGATCCAGGCAAGGTGGTCTGGGCGCCGTCGGTGTTCAAGATGGCCGAGGATTTTGGGCTCAAGCTCCTGAAGGGCGGCAAGCTCGTTGACACCACCATCGGCGAGACGGTGCCCGAGGGCGCCGAGATGGAAGTGCCGCCCGATGCTGCAAAACTCAAGGAGCTGGCGACGCCGCCGATGTCGGAGCTCAGCAAATATGCGGTGAAGGCCGCCGACATGCAGGGCAATCCCAACTCGCCGCTGGCAGGTCCCGGCGTCGAGGAAGACGCATTGATCGGCGACGTCGATGCCGGTGACGGTTTTGCGGCCGGCCCGATCGTCGGCCATTGGCAGCACGGCTTCGCGCTGCGCCGGCTGAAGCTCGAGACCGGCGCAACCATCGCGCCGCATTCGCGCGCCGAGCAGGAGGTGATCTTCGTGCAGTCGGGCACGCTCGAGTTCAACTGGGATGGGGGCAAGCTGGTGCTCGGCGCCGGCGACACGCTCACCGTGCCGATTGGCCTCGTGCACGGCTACCGCAATCCGGCTTCGGCCGACACGATTGCCTTCGTCATCCGGGGAGCCGCGGCCCCTGCCGCGCCGATTTTTGCGGAAAACCGCGTGGCGGCCGCGTAGATGGGTCGCATCCAGACCACGCATGTGGGGTCCCTGCCCCGCACCAAGCAGATCACCGACCTTGTGTTCGCACGCGAGGCCGGTGTGCCGGTCGAAGAGGAGGGCTTCAACCGCATCGTCGGCGCGGCCATCGTCGAGATCGTGGCCCAGCAGAAGGCAGCGGGCGTCGACTTGCCGTCCGATGGCGAACTTTCGAAGATCAGCTACGCCACTTACATCAAGGACCGCCTCACCGGCTTTGCCGGCGACAGCTCGCGCAAGCCGCCCAAGGATCTCGAACTGGTGCCGAGCTTTCTCGAGCGGCAGACGAAATCTGGTGGAACTCCGTCCTACAAGCGTCCCAAATGCGTCGGTGAGATCGCCGTCAAGACGATGGTGCCGCTCAAGGACGACATCGACAATTTCCAGGCGGCGCTCACCGCAAACGGCTTCGCCAAAGGTTTCATGAACTCGGCAACGCCGGGCGTCATCGCGCTGTTCCAGCCCAATGAATACTACAAGACGCAGGACGGCTATCTCGAGGCCGTCGCCGAAGGGATGCGCGCCGAATACGAGGGCATCGTTGCCGCCGGCCTGATCCTCCAGCTCGACAGTCCCGATCTCGGGCTCGGCCGGCACATGATGTACAAGGAGCTCGACGACGACGGGTTCGTGAAGCGCGCCGAGCGCCACATCGAGGTGCTCAACCACGCGCTGCGCAACATCCCGGGCGAGAAGGTCCGCATGCATGTGTGCTGGGGCAATTACGAGGGGCCGCACAATTGCGACATCGCGCTGAGGAAGGTGCTGCCCGCGATCCTCAAGGCCAAGCCGCGGGCGCTGCTGTTCGAGGGCGCCAATCCGCGGCATGCGCATGAGTGGGTGGACTGGCAGGATTTTGCCCTCCCCGACGACTATGTGCTGATCCCCGGCATGCTCGATTCGACCACCAATTTCGTCGAGCACCCGGAACTGATCGCCGAGCGGCTGATGCACTATGTCGACATCGTCGGCGCCGACCGCGTCATCGCCGGCACCGATTGCGGCTTCTCGACCTTCGCCGGGTTCGGTGCGGTGGACCCGACGATCGTCTGGCTGAAACTGCAGGCGCTGCGCGACGGCGCCGATCTGGTGAGCGAACGGCTGAAATTGAACTAGGGGGCAGCATGCCGACCATCTCCGCCGAAACGCTCGCGATCCTCCGCCGGCACGACACGCCGACCATCTGCAATGCGCTTGAGCATGTGATGGGCGGCCGCACCGCCGAGGGCTTCACCAAGACTCCTGTGGTCTGTGCCGATGTGGCGCTGCCGCCGGTTGTCGGTTTTGCGCGCACCGCGAAGATCCGCGCCTCGTCGCCGGCGCAGAAGCCGGCAGCAGAGGTGCGGGCGCTGCGCATGCAATATTACGAATATGTGTCGGCGGGCGATGGCCCCAATGTCGTCGTCATCGAGGACACAGACTGGCCGCATTGCATCGGCGGCTTCTGGGGCGAGATGCAGGTGGCCCAGCACAAGGGCCTCGGTGTCGCCGGCACGTTGACGAACGGCGTTCTACGCGACCTCGGCATGCTCGATCCGGGCTACCAGGTGATCGCCGGCTCAGTCGGGCCTTCGCATGCCTTCGTGCACGTGACGGACCTCGATGTGCCGGTGACCGTGTTCGGCATGGCCGTGCGGCCGGGCGACCTGATCCACGCCGACCGCCACGGTGGCGTGGTGATCCCGGCGGCGCACATCGAGCGGATGCCTGATGCGATCGATATCGTGATGCGCAAGGAAGTGCCGGTGCTGAAGGCCGCACGGGCGCCGGGGTTTACGGTGGAGAAGCTGCGCGCCGCATGGCTCGAGGCTGACGCGATCAAGTAGGCGCGACCACGGCACTCCCGACGTCCGCAGTCGGTCCTCCCTGTGCGCAGAATGGGGGAAGACTCCGACTGCAAACATCGCGTTCAGGAACCAAAAGTTTCGCCCGGAGACGCCTGAGAACACAGGCATCTCCAGCGTTATTTCTCCGACTTATCCACGCTACTTCCGGCCTGTGCTAAGATCCCTTCAGTTCATCGCACGGACGGTAGTCGACGCGAACGACGCGATGGACCAGCGGGTGGGGGAGCTTCGCGGCTTCCCTGGGCCGTGCGGTGGCAGTACTGGGTGAATGCCCAGCCCGATCGCGCACGTGATCCTGAAATCCCGCGCCCCGAGGCGCTTGCGTCTCTATTGCACTTACACATCGAGGCGTACGCGCCGGGGCTCCGTCCACTAACTCAGCCAGGCGATCGCCGCGCTGAACCGGAGGCGAACTTCGCCGATGGACGCGCCCGCACGTCCGTGCAAATGACGCTAGACCACCATCCACGGAGGACACCATGAACCAGGCTGACAAAGCGCGCGCCTTCAAGGCACTGCATGAGCGGGAGAAACTCTTCGTCATTCCGAACCCGTGGGATGGCGCGAGCGCGAAGCTCCTCGCCTCGCAGGGCTTTGAGGCGCTGACCACGACGAGCGCCGGCCTCGCTTTCGTCATCGGCAAACCCGACAACGGCGTGACGCGCGAGGAGTCGCTGTGGAATGCCAAGCTGATCGTCGACGCCGTCGATCTGCCGGTCGCCGCGGACCTCGAGAACGGTTTCGGTCACCGTCCTGAGGACGCGGCGGAGACCATTCGCGCCGCAGCTGCGATCGGCCTCGTCGGCGGCTCGATCGAGGACGCGACCGGTGATCCGGCGAACCCGATCTACGAGTTCAACCTTGCGGTCGAACGCGTGGCCGCCGCGGCTGAAGCGGCACGCGCCCTGAGTTTCCCGTTTGCCTTTGTCGCCCGTGCCGAGAATTTCCTGCACGGCAGGAAGGATCTCGACGACACCATCCGCCGCTTGCAGGCCTATGAGAAGGCGGGCGCCGAGGTGCTGTTCGCGCCCGGCCTGCCGGGCATCGAGGCGATCCGCACCGTCGTCAAATCCGTGGGCAAGCCGCTCAATGTCGTCCAGACCGCTGGTGGTATTCCCCTCGCCGAGCTCGAGGCGGCCGGCGTCCGCCGTGTCAGCACTGGCGGCGGACTGGCCCGCGTGGCGCTCACGGCGCTCAAGAAGGCCGGCGAGGAAATCCAGGCCACCGGGACCTTCCGTTTCGCCGACGACATCGTCACGACCGGCTGGCTCAATGATCTGATGCGGCGTTAGCGGTTGGCTTAGCGGTGGACCCTGCCCGGCTCACGTGCTATCGCACCGCCGCTGGCCGGGCTTCGCCGCCTGGTTGGCTTAGGCCCGATATGAGTTCCACCTCCTGTCGGGCCTTTCATTTTTCGCCGCTACAGCGTCAGCGGCTGCACCAGCCCATCCTTGAGCGTGACAATGCGATCGGCCCGACGGGCGAGGTCGTGGTTGTGCGTGGCGATCAGCCCCGCCGCCCCCTCGCCGCGGATCAGCGCCTGCAGCGCCGCAAACACCAGATCACTGGTCGCCGGATCGAGATTGCCGGTCGGCTCGTCGGCGAGGATGACCTTGGGATGGTTGGCCGCCGCCCGCGCAATCGCCACGCGCTGCTGCTCGCCGCCCGACAATTCGGCCGGCCGATGCGTGGCCCGCTGCGCCACCCCGAGCATTTCCAGCAGCTCGCGGCACCGGATTGCCGCCGCCGCGATGGTCTTGCCGGCGATCATCTGCGGGATCGAGACATTCTCGAGCGCCGAGAATTCGGGGAGCAGATGGTGGAACTGGTACACATAGCCGATGGTCCCGCGCCGCAGCAGCGTGCGGCCGCGCTCGCTGAGCCCCATCGTCGGGGTGCCGGTGATCGTGATCTCGCCCGATTGCGGCCGCTCGAGAAGGCCGCAGAGGTGCAGCAGCGTCGACTTGCCGGCGCCGGACGGCGCGACGATCGCTACCAACTCGCCGCTCTCGACGGTCAAGTCCGCGGCTTCGAGCACGCGCACCATCGTCTCGTCCTTGCCGAAATGCCGGTGGACGCCGCTCAGCCTCAGATGCGGCTCACTCATACCGCAGCGCCTCGACCGGGTCGTACTGCGCCGCTCGCCAGGCCGGATAGAGCGTCGCGAGGAAGCTCAACCCAAGCGCCAGGCAGGCGACAACCGTCACCTCTCCGGCGTCGATTTTCGACGGCAGGCTGGAGAGGAAGAACACTTCGGGAGGAAAGATCGGAATGTTGGTGAGCCCGGAAATGAAGGCACGCAGCGGCTCGGCGTTCGAGGCGACGATCACCCCGAGCACCAGCCCGAGGACCGTGCCCATCAGGCCGATCGCAAAGCCTGTCATCGAGAAGACGCGCATGATCGCGCCGCGCGTCGCGCCCATCGTGCGGAGGATCGCGATGTCGCTGGCCTTGTCCTTCACCAGCATCACGAGGCTCGAGATGATGTTGAATGCGGCCACGAGGATGATCATCGACAGGATCGTGAACATCACCACGCGCTCGACCTGCAGCGCCGAAAAGAAGGTCTCGTTGCGTTGCTGCCAGTCATAAAGGATCAGCGGGCGATCGACGTCGGTCTGGATGCGGTTGCGGACCGCGTTGACGTTGTCGGGGTCGTCGATGAACACCTCGACGGCCGTCGCCTGATACTTCCGCTCATAGGCGGCATCGATCTGCTCGTCGGTCGCATCCGGCGCCGGCTCGACGGCCCCTGGCCGGAGCACATCCTCGAACATCTTGAAGTAGGTCTGTGCCGCCTGCATCGGCATGTAGACGTAAAAACTGTCGAACTCGACCATGCCCAGATCGAAGATGACGTTGACCGGGAACGAGCGGATCGCGGGCGTCTTGCCGAACGGCGTGTTGGCGCCGTTGGGGTTCACGATGGTGATCGGATCGCCGATCGTCAGCCCCAGCTTCTCGGCGAGGCGCTGCCCGATGGCGACGCCCATGCTCTGGTCCCACTGGTCCCAGCCGCCGAGCACGGCGCCATTCTTGAGCAGCGTCATCTTGTCGATCGAGGACGCTTCGATGCCGCGCACCGATACGCCCGCCGATTCCTGCTGTCCCGACGCCAGCGCCTGGCCTTCGACGTAGGGAATGGCGAACAGCACGCCGTTGACGGTCTCGAGCTTGAGCGCCGTCTCGTCGTAGTCGCTGAACTTCGCGTCGATCGGATAGGCCGTGAAATGGCCGTTGAGCCCGAGGATTTTGGTCAGCAGCTCCGCCCGGAACCCGTTCATAACGCTCATCACGACGATCAGCGTGGCAACGCCGATGGCAACGCCGATCAGCGTCAGCCACGAGATGACGGAGATGAACGCCTCCTTGCGGCGGGCGCGCAGATAGCGGCCCGCCAGCATGAACTCGAAGCGCGAGAACGGACCGGCCGTCTGGGTCGAGTCGGCCGTGCTATCGGTCAAACCTTGTCCCGCCTTTGCGGTTCGATCAGCGACCTCAACTGCTCGGCCGCATTGGCCAGCGGCAGCGTCTCGCGCTCACCGGTCTTCCTGTGCTTGATCTCGGCCTGACCATCCTTCAGCCCGCGCGGCCCCAGAATGAGCTGGTACGGGATGCCGATGAGATCGGCCGTCGCGAATTTTGCGCCTGCCGGCTGGTCGCGGTCATCGTAGAGCACGTCGAGCCCGGCGGCCTGAAGCTCGCCGTAGAGCTTGCCGCAGGCTTCGTCGGTCCCGATATCGCCGGCCTTGAGATTGATCAACATCACCTCGAACGGCGCCACCGACACCGGCCAGATGATGCCGGCATCGTCGTGGCTGGCCTCGATGACCGCGGGCACCAGCCGCGACGGACCGATGCCGTAGCTGCCCATGTGCACAGTGATTTCCTTGCCGTCAGGCCCGGTCACGGTCGCCTTCATCGGATCGGAATACTTGGTCCCGAAGTAGAAAATGTGGCCGACCTCGATACCGCGCGCGCTGAGCCGCTTGTCCTCGGGCACGTCGGCCTTGAATTTTGCGTCGTCCAGCATCTCGTCGGTCGCCGCGTAGAGCGACGTCCAGTCCTTGAAGATCGGCGCGAGGTCGCTGCGGTAGTCGATGTCGATGGGCGGAATCGGCTTGTTGACGAGATCGGCATGGAGGAACACCGCGCTCTCGCCGGTATCGGCGAGCACGTGGAACTCATAGCTCAGATCGCCGCCGATCGGGCCGCTGTCGGCCCGCATCGGAATGCCCACCAGACCCATGCGGTGGAAGGTGCGCAGATACGCGACGAACATCCGGTAGAAGGCCTGCGTCGCGCCGTCCTTGTCGAGGTCGAAGGAATAGGCATCCTTCATCAGGAACTCGCGGCTGCGCATCGTGCCGAAGCGCGGCCGCACCTCGTCGCGGAACTTCCACTGCACGTGGTAAAGGTTGAGTGGCAGATCCTTGTACGACCGCACATAGGTCCGGAAGATGTCGGTGATCATCTCCTCATTGGTCGGCCCGTAGAGCATATCGCGCTTGTGGCGATCTTTGACGCGCAGCATCTCCTCGCCATAGGCGTCGTAGCGCCCCGACTCGCGCCAGAGGTCGGCCGATTGCAGCGTCGGCATCAGCAGTTCGATGGCACCGGAACGGTCCTGCTCCTGCTCGACGATCCTCTTGATTTTCTCGAGCACTTTGAAGCCGAGCGGCAGCCAGGAGTAGGAGCCCGCAGCCTGTTGCTTGATCATTCCCGCGCGCAGCATGAGCTTGTGCGAGACGATCTCGGCCTCTTTGGGAGACTCCTTGAGAACGGGCAGGAAGAAGCGGCTCAGACGCATGGAAACTCCTCGGAAAAACCCGCGAATCTTGGGCTTTCGGCGGTGTACTCAAAGCGCATCAGTCAAGCCCTGTCCAGCCTAGCGGAGGCTGCAAAAAGGTCGCAGATTCCAGGTGACAGCCATGTTCCTTGTTGTTAGGTTCGCCCGCAATAAATTACAGGCAGCGCACAAGCTGCCGGACGTCGACAACGTCTAGGGAGGAGCGTTGGCCGCCGCGAAAGCGTGCCTAAGACCAGCGTATTGTCGATCAAACTATTTCGGCAGGGCCTCGCGCCCTGCTTTTTCTTTTTGGAGGTGGAGATGGCGACCGCCACAGACGTCCGAAAGCTGGCCCTCGGCCTCGACGGCACCACTGAGCACGCGCATTTCGACCGTGCCGCCTTCAAGGTGAAGCGCATTTACGCGACGCTGGCCGCGGACGGCAAATCGCTCAACCTCAACCTCACGCCCGAGGAGCAGGAGTTCAAAACCATGCTGGCTCCCGACCTGTTCGCTCCGCTCCCCAACAAATGGGGTGCGTCAGGCTGGACCAGCGTCGAACTCAAGGCGATCAGTAAAGCGGAGCTGAAGGCTGCGCTCGAAATGGCGTGGGAGCACGGCCGGGCAAAGTAGCCCTAGCTCCAGTATTCCTGCAGCCACGGGGTCGACAGCGCCCACATCAACAGCACCGTCATCGGGATCGACAACAGCGTGGTGTGAAGAACCCGCCGCCGCCACCTGGGCGCCACGGGCGCCCCTGGATCAGAGCCCCGCACGACTTCGCCGGCGTCCACCTGATTCCGCACGCCAAACGGCAGCACGATGAACAGGCAGACCCACCAGACGATGGCGTAGATGGCGACAAAGGTGGCCGGAGCGATCATGACCTGCCCTATATGCGGTGAACGAACACCGTCACATTGGGCTTTTTGCCCCACCACGCATTCACTTCGCCGCGGATCGCCCGCTGCAGGGCGTTGTCGACCACGTCAGGATCCGAGCGGCGCTTGGGCGGGATCGACTTCAGCGTTCCGTTGACGACCTTGCGGACCAGATTGCTGATCGATTCCTCGTCGTCCTGGACCTCGGGCAGACCCTCGATGCTCATATCGGGGCCGGACACGACCGCGCCGCTGCCGTTGACGCAGAGGCTGACAACAATCTGTCCGCCAAAGCTCAGCCGCCGCCGTTCCTTCACGCCGGACTCTTCGGGGGTGCAGAGGATATTGCCATCGAGATAGAGCTCGCCGGTCCGCACCTCGCCGGGGAAGTGCGTCACCTCCGGGAAGAGCCGCACCATATCGCCATTACGGGCATGAACGACGTTCGGGATGCCGTGCTGACGTCCCAGTGCCGCATGGGCCTCAAGGTGCATCGCCTCGCCATGGACGGGAATCAAGGTCTGCGGCTTCAGCCAGTCGTAGAGCCGCTTGAGCTCCTCGCGCCGTGGATGGCCGGTCGTGTGCACCAGCCCATCCTTCTGCGTGATGACTTCGATGCCGCGGTCGATGAACATGTTCTGGATGTCGATGACTTCGCGCAGAAGGATGGGCTGGTGCACACGACCGGCCATCCACGGCGCGAGGAGCTCAAG
>JBKJTB010000150.1:0-20264 GCA_046594305.1 Devosia sp.
GCATGAGCGAACGCGAGCTGCGCGGCATTCGCGGCAACGACATCTCGATGATCTTCCAGGAGCCGATGAGTTCGCTCAATCCGCTCCATACCGTCGAGCAGCAGGTGAGCGAGGCGATCACCACGCATCGCGGCCTCCGCAAAGCCGCGGCCCGCGCCGAGACCTTGCGGCTGCTCGATATCGTCGGCCTGCCCAATGCCGAGTCGCGCCTCGACGACTATCCGCACCAGCTCTCGGGCGGCCAGCGCCAGCGCGTGAAGATCGCCATGGCGCTCGCCAACGAACCCGAGCTGCTGATCGCCGACGAACCCACCACCTCGCTCGATGTCACCGTGCAGGCGCAGATCCTGAGCCTCTTGCGGGAGATGCAGCAGCGGCTCGGCATGGCGATGCTGTTCATCACCCACGACCTCGGCATCGTGCGCCATCTCGCCGACAGCGTCTGCGTGATGACCAATGGCGAGATCGTCGAGCGCGGCGATGTCGCCGACGTCTTCGGCAATCCGCAGCACAGCTACACGCGCCATCTGCTCGCCGCCGAGCCCAAGGGCCACCCGCCCATCGCCGATCCAGATGCGCCGGTGATCGCCTCGACCGAAGACCTCCGCGTCTGGTTCCCGATCAAGCGTGGCCTGCTCCGCCGCGTCGTTGGTCACATCAAGGCCGTCGATGGCGTCAGCCTCGAGGTGCGCGAGGGGCAGACCCTCGGCATCGTCGGCGAAAGCGGCAGCGGCAAGACGACGCTCGGCCGCGCTATGCTGCGGCTGCTGCAATCGGAAGGCCGCATCGTCTTCCTCGGCCATGAGCTCGAATCCTACGGCTGGAGCGAGATGCGGCCGATCCGCAAGGACATGCAGATCGTCTTCCAGGACCCGTTCGGCTCGCTCTCGCCACGCATGACCATCGGCGAAATCGTCGCCGAAGGGCTCAACGTCCACCTCCCCGGCCTCACCCACGAGGAGCGCGACCGCAAGGTCAGCCGCGCCCTCATCGAAGTCGGGCTCGAGCCGTCTTCGGTCAATCGCTACCCGCACGAATTCTCGGGCGGCCAACGCCAGCGCATTGCCATCGCCCGCGCCCTCGTGCTCGAGCCGAAGCTCGTGGTGCTCGACGAGCCCACCTCGGCGCTCGACATGAGCGTTCAGGCGCAAGTGGTCGATCTCCTCCGCATGCTGCAGACCCGCCACCGGCTGACCTACCTCTTCATCTCGCACGATTTGCGGGTCATCAAGGCCCTCGCCAACGACCTGATCGTGATGAAGGACGGCAAGGTGGTCGAGGCCGGCCCGGCCGCCGAGATTTTCGCCAATCCGCAATCGCCCTACACCCAGCAACTGATGTCCGCGGCGCTCACCGATGTGTTGGTTCCGCCGCCGGCAAACGGCGTGCAGGAACGTTTCCAGGAAAGGTGGCCCCGGCTTTCCGATTCGGAAACGCGACCAACATAAAACCTGAAGCACTTCGGCGTTTCCTCGAAACGGTGAAGTGCTTTAGGCTCGACCGAAATGCCGCCCAAGAGTGACCCACTCACCGCCTAGAGAGAGGCCCGCCATGACCCCGATCCTCCGCGCATCCCTGCTCACCGCCGCCCTGCTGTTCACTGCGGCCCCCGCCCTCGCCGATCCGGCGCAGAACGGCCCCTGGCACTACGCCACGTCGCTCCTGGGTGAGCCGAAATACCCCGAAGGCTTCCCGCATTTCGACTACGTCAATCTCAACGCCCCCAAGGGCGGCCTCGTGCGCCTCGACGAGCAGGGCAGCTTCGACACCTTCAACCCGATCCTGCCCGAAGGCGAAGCGGCGACCGGCCTCGGTCTCGCCTACGAGACGCTGACCGAAACGCCGCTCGACGACACCAACGCCTCCTACGGCCACATCGCCGAAGCCTGGGCCTACCCGCCCGACATCTCCTCCACCACCTTCCGCATCAACCCGAAAGCCAAGTGGCAGGACGGCGAGCCAATCACCGCCAACGACGTGATCTGGTCCTACCAGACCTCGATCAAGGTCAACCCCAACATGGCGCAGTACTACCAGGACGTCACCAAGGTCGAAGAGACCACCCCGGGTGAGGTGACCTTCTTCTTTTCGACCACCAACAATCGCGAACTGCCGACCATCCTCGGCCAGATCATGGTGCTGCCCCAGCACTGGTGGGAAGGCACCGACGCCGCCGGCAAGACACGCGACATCAGCGCCTCGACGCTCGAGCTGCCGATGGGCTCGGGCCCTTACAAGATGAAGGAATACTCTGCCAATTCCTCGATCACCTATGAGCGCGACCCCAACTGGTGGGCCGCCAAGGAACCGATCGGCCTCGGCCAGTACAATTTCGACCTGATCCGCTTCGAATATTTCCGCGACCTCGACGTCGCCTTCGAAGGGTTCAAGGGCGACCAGTTCGACTGGTGGCTCGAGAATCGCGCCGCGCGCTGGGCCAATTCCTACGACTTCCCCGCCGCGCAGGATGGCCGCGTGGTCAAGGAGCTGTTCCCCAACACCTATCGCGACAGCGGCCTGATGGTCGGCTTCATCCCGAATCTGCGGATCGATAAGTTCAAGGACCCGAAGGTCCGTCACGCCCTGATGCTGGCCTTCGATTTCGAGAGCCTCAACAAAACGCTGTTCTATGGCCAGTATGAGCGCATCAGCTCCTACTTCTTCGGCCTGCCGTTTGCGTCGAAGGGCCTGCCGACGGGGGCCGAGCTCGACATTCTCAATTCGGTCAAGGACAAGATTCCGCCTGAGGTGTTCACCACCCAATATGTGAGCCCGGTCGGCGGCGATCCGGCCAAGCTGCGCGAGAACCTCCGCCAGGCGCTCGATCTGCTCACCGCCGCCGGCTACACGCTCAACGGCAACCAGTTGGTCGACGCCAGCGGCAAGCAGCTCACCTTCGAGATCCTGCTCAATGGCCCGACGATCGAGCCGGTGGCGACCGCCTGGCAGACCAACCTCCGCTCCATCGGCATCGAAGCGACGATCCGTTCGGTCGATTCCGCCGAGTATATCAACCGCGTCCGTTCGCGCGATTTCGACATGATCTACTCCGGCTGGTCGCAATCGATGTCGCCGGGCAACGAGCAGAACTTCTTCTTCGGCTCGGGCTCGGCCACCGACGAGAACAGCTCCAACTACGCCGGCATCGCCGACCCCGGCGTCGACGCGCTGATCGAAAAGGTCGTCTTCGCCAAGGACCGCGACGAACTTCTGGCCGCCAGCGCCGCCCTCGACCGCGTGCTGCTGTTCAACTACTTCGTCACCCCGAGCTACACCCTCCGCAACGAACGCGTCGCCCGCTGGGACCGCTTCAGCCACCCCGACGTCCTGCCGGAGTTCTCGGTCGGCTTCCCGCAGGTGTGGTGGTACGACGAGGCGAAGGCGGTAAAGACGGGCGTGGTGCAGTAGCAGCGCGTTTCCTACCAAGCGCCGCAGTCGGGTCCCTCCCCTATGCGCAGCATGGGGGAGGTGGCGCCGGTTAGGCGACGGAGGGGGCGCCGCTTGCATTGAGCGTGGGGTGGCAAAACTGGCACCGATGTTTGGGCACCCCCTCCCCCGGCTTCGCCGGTACCTCCCCCATGCTGCCCATAGGGGAGGACGCCGACTGCACCTCCCGCTAGGGCGACCCTACTCCGCCGCCACCTTCGTGCTCATCCGCGCCCACTCCGGCAGCCAAGCATCGTGTGCCACCAACAGCTCGTCGACCAGCGCCCAGATCTGGTCCAGATCGAGCTCCGCCGCAGTATGCGGGTCCATCATCGCCGCGTGATAAATGTGCTCGCGGTTCTCAGTCATCAGCGCCGCCACTGTCAGTTCCTGCACGTTGACGTTGGTCCGGATAAGCGCCGTCAGCTGCGGCGGCAGATCGCCCACGAACGTCGGCTGGATGCCGTTGTGATCGACGAGGCACGGCACTTCCACCGCGCAGCCGTTGGGCAGCGAGGTGATCAGCCCGTCATTGCGGACGTTGCCGTAGATGACCGACGGCGCGCCGGTCCAGCGCGAGTTCATGATCTCGGAGGCGTATTCGTGGCTCTCCTTGATCTCGACGGTGTTGGCGGTCTTGTAGCGTTCCGCCTCTGCCTTCCAGCGCGCGATCTGCTCGATGCAGCGTTTCGGATACTCGTCGAGCGGAATGCCGAACTTCTCGATCAGATCCTCGCGGCCCTCCTTGATGAACCACGGCACATATTCGGCAAAGTGCTCCGAGCTTTCGGTGACGAAATAGCCCAGCCGCGTCATCATCTCGTAGCGCACCTTGTTGTTCTGGCGGCTGTTCCAATGGCTCGGCTTGGGCGCCTTGCCGGAACGATAGGCCTGGTGCAGATCGGGATAGAGGTTCTTGTACGTGCCATCCTCGAGCCGCTGCTCGAAGTTCAGATAGAACGCCATGTGGTTGATGCCGGCGGCGCGATAGCGCAGCGTACCCGGATCGATCTCCAGATCGCGCGACAGCTCGTACGCGGTACCCTGCACCGAGTGGCAGAGCCCCACCTGCTTGATCGCCGGATATTTCTCGGCGATCGCCCAGGTGTTGATCGCCATCGGGTTCACATATTGCAGCATGATCGCTTCTGGGCAGACCTGGAGCATGTCCTCGCAGATCGACCACAGATGCGGCACCGTACGGATGCCGCGCATGATGCCGCCGATGCCGAGCGAGTCGGCAATGGTCTGGCGCAGGCCGAACTTCTTGGGCACTTCGAAATCGGTGATGGTACAAGGGTCGTAGCCACCGATCTGGAAGCAGACGACGACGAAGTCGGCCCCATCGAGCGCGCGGCGCTGATCGGAGAAGGTCTCGATCGTGGCTTTGGTGCCCAGCGTCGAGACCAGCTTGCCGGCGATCACTGCGCTCTCTTCGAGCCGCTGCGGGCTGATATCCATCAGCGCAATGTGCGCATCGGCGAGCGAGGCGCGCTGCAGCACGTCGCCGACGATGTTCTTCATGAACACGGTCGGGCCGGCGCCGATGAAGGTGATTTTGGGGTTGGGCATGGTGTACGGCGCCGTCCGCGGGCGCCCTCCTCGAAAACTGCGGCGAAGCTAGCGGCTGCGCACCGCAATGCAATGGCATACTCTACCTCCAGAGTTCCGGTATTTAAAGATTCGTCCAGGATCCTAGTGCCTGTCTGACAGCTCTCACCGCGCTTCCCTATGACACCCGTTTCGTCTTAAGTGCCGCCGCCAAACGTGGAGGATCAGCCTTGGCCAAGCAGAAGATCGCCGTCATCGGCGTGGGCAAGATCGCGGTCGACCAGCACCTGCCGGTGATCGACAAGAGCAAGGATTTCGAGGTCGCCGCAACGGTCTCGGGCCGCGGCGTGCAGCACCGCAATTTGCCGGTCTTCAAGACCGCCGCCGAGCTCTACAAGGCCATGCCCGAGGTAAAGCTCGTGGCCATCTGCACGCCGCCCGGCGTCCGCCACGCCTTTGTGCGCGAGGCGATCGACGCCGGCAAGCACGTGCTGATGGAAAAGCCGCCGACCCCGACGATCAGCGAACTCGACGACCTCGTCGCCTACGCCAGGAAGAAGAAGCGAATCCTGTTCCAGACCTGGCACAGCCGCTACAACGAAGCGGTCGATGCGACCAAGAAGATCCTCAAGAAGGACGGGCTCAAATCCGCCCGTATCGACTGGCGCGAGAGCGTGCGCAAATGGCACCCCGGCCAGGACTGGGTGTGGGAGCCCGGTGGCTTCGGCGTCTGCGATCCCGGCATCAATGCGCTGTCGATCTTCACCAAGGTCGTGCCCTTCCCGGTCTTCGTCGAGACGGCGCACCTCAAATTCCCGGCCAATCGGCAGACCCCGGTCGACGTCGAAATCGCCTTCAAGTCAGCCCAAGCGCATCAACCGCAGATGAGCGCCGGCTTCAACTGGCTCGAAGAGTCCGGCGAGATCTGGACCATCCGCTTCGAGACGCTGAAGGACGACGAGCTGAAGCTCGAAAAGGGCGGCACGGTGTTGCGGATCAACGGCAACGTCACCATCGAAAACCCGTCCGAGGAATACGAACAGATCTACGAGCATTTCGCCAAGCTCCTGAAGAAGGGCAAGACCGAGGTGTCGGACGCGCCGCTACGGCTGGTGGCCGATGCGTTCCTGCTCGGTGCGCGGGAGAATGTCGAAGAGTTCCACTGGTAGAGCCCGCGAACGCCGGCGGGTTCGAGCCTATTTGCCCGACAATCGCCGCTTGATCGCACGGAACGGGCCCGTCAGCCGCCACGACGAGCTGCGCAGCAGCCCCCGCAGTCGCCGCTTGGCGTCAGACGCTTGTGCCGTCGCGGCATCGGCCTTGTCCCTTGTCGATTGCAGCCGCAGCTTGAGGCGCTCCGATCGCTGCTCGAGCGCATGCATCTGGTGCGTCGGGACGAGGCCCTGCGCCGCCTGCTTGAGACCCTGGACCTTCTGTTCGAGCCCCTCTGCCTGTCGCGTGAGCGTCAGGATCCGCTCGTTTGCGGCAGCCGCGGCGCCCTCCGCCGCAACCGCGCGGGCCTCGGTGGCGGCGACCCGCTGTCCGGCCGCCGCTTCGCGCTGAAGCGTCGCAGCGAACTCGTCCCGCATGCGCTGCATCGTCCCGACGAGCACCGTCCTCACACTGTCCGGTCCGAACTCGCGCGGCGTCGCGCGGCCCCGCGGTGTCACACCGGCCCGCTCGAGATCCTCGCGAATGTCGATGAACACGAGCGGCTGCTCCTCGTCGGTCACGCAGAGAAGAGACCCGTCCGGGCTGACCGTCAGCCCCTTGGGGCCGCCTTCCTCGGCATTGTAATTGCCCCTCACAAAGGTCGCCTCGTCCATCACCCTTACGGAGCCGGCCGGAATGCGCGTGCCCGACCAATCACCGTCCTTGGCGGCAAACAGGTGAGCGAAAGGAGCACCCGCGTCAGCCGCAAACAGCGCACGATCGTCGGGGGTAAACGAGATGCCGTGCGGGTAGCCCATGCCACGCAGCATGCCGGCCGGTTGATCGACAGTACCGATCTCGTTGGCCCGGTAGATGAAGACGCTGTGGTCGTTGTGGTTGCTGATCGCAACCCACTCGCCGGAGTGACTGAAGACCACCCCGTCTGGAACGTTCAGTCCCTTCCGGAACACCGTTTCACTGCTCAGGATGGAAAGCCCCTCGCGGCTTAGATGATGCCGCGTCACGGTATGGATATAGTTGTTGCAGATCAGGACTTCGACAAGATCCGGGCCCAGCGCCCGAAGCGAGACGGAACCGGGGGAGGCGATGAAATCGGCCGCGCTGCCACCGAGCATATGGATAGGATGGACGAGCAGCTCGGGCGCGTTGACAAAGCGCGGCACCCTGATGACTGGAACCTGCCCCTCCCGGTTGGCAACCAGCAAAACCTCGTCGTCGGCCCACGCCAGACCGTGCGGCTCCTTGAATGCATCCGACTTGAGGATCGTCGCTCGCGAGAAGTGGATAGCCGGCGCGGTCTCCGCCGTCATCCGCTCGACCTCGAGAACGAGGATACGGTTTTCGTAGAACCCCGCGATCGCCAACCGCTTGCCGTCGGGCGAGAACTGCACGTCCTCGGTGCGGCCGATATCGGCCAGGGCCTTGAGGACTTCCTCGGTACCGCTGTATTCGACGAACATGTGACACTGACCACAAGAGAGCTTGGCTCCCACAGGTCTTGCACGGCGCCCCGAACCGGTCAAATGCTGTCGGCGGCCGGCGCCTGAGGGCTTAGCCCTCCAGCCAGGCCACCTGTTCCTTGCTCAGCTTGATCGTCGTCGCCTCGATGGAATTGTCCAGCTCCGCGATCGACCGCGGCCCGATCAGCGGCACCACGTCGAGCGGCTGGTTCAGCACATAGGCCAGCGCCACCTGGATCGGCGTTTTGCCGATCTCGGCCGCCAGCTTCACCGCCCGATCCCGCCGCTTGAAGTTCTTGGGCGAGTACCAGGAGTTGACGATCTCCGGAACGTCGAACTTGTCGCGTCCCGCAGCATCGGTGAAGAAGCCGCGCGCCTGGCTCGACCACGAGAAGACCGGGATCTTCCTGCGCTTCAGCCACGCCTTCCACTCATCGTCCGAGGCCGAGACGCAGCCGTCCCACACCGGGTTCACCATCTCGGCCAGCGCGAAATTGTTGCTGAGCGCGTTGGGCGCCATCAGCCCGTGCTTGTTGGCGTATTTGATCCCGGCATCCATGCGCGCCCGGCTCCAGTTCGAGCCGCCGAACAGATCCTTGATCCGCCCCGCCTTCACTTCGGCATTGATCGCATCGACGAACTCGCCCACCGGCACGTCCTCGTTGTCGCGGTGCATGAAGTAGATGTCGATGTGGTCGGTCTGCATCCGATCGAGCGATTCGCTGAGCTGCTTGCCGATCTGGTCGGGATAGTTGAGCGGCGTGTGGATGCCCTTGCCGATCAGCACATATGAATCGCGTTTTACGCCGCGGCTCTTGTTCCACTGGCCGAAGAATTTCTCGCTGCGCCCCGCGCCATAAGCCCAGGCCGTGTCGAACAGATTGCCGCCGCGCTCGTAGAACGCGTCGAGCAGGATCGAGGCTGCCGAGAAGGTCGGGAAATACTCGAAGCCCATCGCCACCGGCGAGGTCGGCTGGCTGACGCCGCTGATCTGCCGATGCTCGAGCCCACCGGTCTTGGGCGCCTTGAGCTTGTCCTTGCGGATGGTGAGGCCGCCCTTCTTCGAGGCCTTCTCCAGGTTGAATTCGAGCCCCGCATCGGCGCGCCATTTGTCGAGCGTGCGGATATTGCCCAGCGTGTCGGCCCAGCTCATCCCCGGCGCAGCGAACTCCTGCTTTCCGGCATGGATCGCCGCTGCCGCAGCGTCCGCCTCATAGGCATAGAGCGGCTTGCCCGGCTGGCCGCCGTGCGTCTTGGTCGTGCCGTCGCGGAGGATAGTGGTGAACGTCCCCGGCGCGCCGTCGCGCGGACCGCTGACGAACCAGAAGTCCTTGACCTCGATCCGCCCCAGCGTGCCGATGACGCGCAGCACGTTCTCCTGCTGCACCGACACCGAGCAGCTGATCTCGGCGAGAATCTCGTTGGGAAATTTCAGCACCGCCGCGGCCCATTCGTCCGTCCCCTCGAGCCCCAGATGCGCGACACCGAGCGTCTTGGTCGGATCGAGGAACGGCTTGCCCGCTGCGGCGCCCGCGATCAGCCGCGCGATCGAGGCCACGTAGCAGCCCACATCCATGATGCCGCCGCCCGCCAGATCGTTGGCATAAAGCCGATGCTCCGGCATGAACTTCGACATCGCGAAGCCAAAACTCGTCTTGATCATGCGCACGTCGCCGATCGCGCCGGACTTGACGACATCGAGCAGCAACTGCGTCTGCGGATGCAGGCGATACATGAACGCCTCGCCCATAAAGGTGCCGTGCTTCCTGGCCGCGTCGAACATCGCCTCGGCCTGGAACGCCGTCAGCCCCATCGGCTTTTCGATCAGCGCATGCTTGCCGGCTTCGGCGGCCTTGATCGCCCATTCGGCGTGGCCGGGGTGCGGCGTCGCGATATAGACCGCGTCCACGTCGGGATCGGCCAGCAGCGCCTCGTAGCCATCGTGGATGCGCGCGCCGGGAAAATCGGTCTTCAGCGACGTCTTGGTCGGATTGCGCGAGCCGATGGCCACCAGCTTGCCGCTGTCGGTGCCGCTCAGCCCCAGCACAAATGCCCTGGCAATTCCGCCCGCACCAATGATGCCCCAGCGGATGGGTGAAGTCTTGCTCGCCACTTTATGATGCCTCCCAGCGCCCCGCCGCGCCTGCCGCCGGTCCGGGGTAAATATTTACCAAACTGGCTTTAGTCGAAACCGGGTACGTGCACAATTGCCCGCGCGTGCGCTTGCCTCACAAATCCACCGCGCAGCGAAATCCGATCAGCGGCGAGCGATTGAGCCCCGCCCCGCACTGCAGCAGTTTCACCGACCGCTCCGGCGGCATCGCCCCGCTCTCGACGTACCAGTCGGACGGCGCGCGCAGCGGCGCACAGCCGCCCTTGAGGATGTGGAACCGCGACCGCCCGTCGATATGTTCGCTTTCAGTGAGGTTCCACACCAGCGGGACCAGCGGGTCCGCCGCCCGCTCGAGCAGCCCCCGCTCCGCCGCGATCTGCCACTCATCCTCGGTCGGCAGCCGGAACCCGGCCCAGGCGGCATAGGCCCGCGCATCGGCGAGTTCGACGTAGGTCGCCGGTCCTGTCGTGGCGAGGGCGAACCGCTCCGCCCGCACCGGCCAATAGCCGCTGTCGTCGAGGAAATGGCGGAACGCCTCGGCCGTCACCTCGCGCACCCCGATGGCGAAGCGACGCGCCGGCACATGCCGAATCATCGTCGCCATCGCATGCAGCCGCGGCGGCAGCGGCTTCCACTCATCGACAAACGGCGCCTCGCCATAGGGGCCGGTCTCGCGGAGGCGATAGGCAACCTCGATATCGCCGCCCGCCCAGTCGATTGCGACCATGCCGGCGGGAGCGGAGGAGTGGCGGGCGAAAGGTGCGGAGATGCGAGTTGCGGGACGGGCGGGGAAGGTTGAGGACGGATATCCCTCTGCATGAGCAGCCCCCTCCCCCGGCTTCGCCGGTACCTCCCCCGCTAACGCGGGAGAGGGTGTCGACTGCGAAGCCAGTAAGCTGGACACCCTCTCCCGCGTCAGCGGGGGAGGTGGCACGCGTAGCGGGACGGAGGGGGCTGCTCCTGCCGAGGACTCTGGACCGCCTTCGCGGGCCACCGTCACCGCCGCAATTCCGCCCGCCGGCAAGAACCCCCGCGCCGGCCCACCGGATACCAAATCCACCAGCCCCTCGCCCGCAACCCACGGCCCCTCATAATCCCCGCCGCGATTGACGATCGTCCAAACCGGGACGCCCTCATGCACCCATTTCGAGGCCACCAGTTGCGGCGCTGCCGTCTCCGCCAGCGGCGTCCAGTCCTCGCTCGTGAACCAGTCCGCGTGCGATCGATACACCGCCGACATCGCCTTCAGCGTCGCCCGGTCGCGCGCGTTCCAGCCGACCCACACGCCGAACACCACTTCCCACACCAGCACGCCCGTGCCGTTGAGCCAGCTCGAATGCAGCTCGTCGAGATGGTCGCGATTCCAGCGCCTGATGTGATGCAGCTCGTGCCGCCGCTCGAGCCATTTGGTGCGCAGCACGCCCGGAGGGTCGCTGTCGGCAAACCACTGCGCCCAGCTCATCGTCTGCGCCGCGACTTTCGGCAGCGGCACCTTGCTTTCGCCCTCGAGCGTCAGCGACGGATCGATCGCATCGAGCGCCGCCCGCAATGCCCCGCTCGCCTCCTTCGACGAATCGAGGAACACGCCGTCGACGCCGAGCTTGTTGACAAGCCCGATGACCGTGTCGATCGCCTCCGCGCCGCTCCCCGTCTCCCACGGATAATAGCTCAGATACACGCGCACCCCGTGCGCCTGAAACTGCTGCACCACCTCCGGCAGGTCGGCCACGTCCTCGAAATATGCGAAGTGGTTGCGCTCATCGATGCCGAGTACTGGATAGGCGTTCCACAGCGTAATCCCGTCGAAGCCGCCGAACTCGCGCTCCGCCGCGTCGAGGTAGCGATCAACGGTGAAGACGCCGCGCGCGTGATCATAGAGCAGCTCGTCCCAGAGCCACGCGACATTCATCACCCGCGCCGAGGGATTTTTGCCCCGGTAGCGCGCATCGTCATACGCGACCTTCGCCCGCGCTTCCGTCCGCCAGCGCGTCAGCGCCGCGCGCCACGCCGGCCAGTCCTTGGGATCGTCAGGTGCCGCGAAAATCTTGGCTTCATCAAGCCCCGACAGATCGGCGTCCGGCGCCAGCGGCACCGCCGTCGGCCTGTCGATCGGCCGCGGCACGTAAGGATTGAATCCGAGCGACGCCATCAGAGATCGAGAATTTTTCGCGCCCGCGCGATGACGGGAGCATCGACCATCCGGCCATCCACCGTGAACGCACCGGCGCCGCCCTTCGCTGCCTCGACCACGCGCCCGGCCCAGGCCGTCTCCTCCGGGCTCGGCGCAAACGCCGCATTGAGCAGCGGCACGACCGTCGGGTGCACACACGTCGCGCCGTCGAAACCGTGCGCCCGCGCCTCGCGCCCCGCCGCTTCGATCGCCGCAAGGTCGGCATAGTCGGCCACCGAGCGCAGCAGCCCAAAACTCATCTTGCCCTCGGCCTTGGCAGCATAATGCACCAGCAGTTTCGGCGTCCGCAGCACCTCAGGCGTCGGCGTCGCGCCGAGTTCCGTGGCAAGATCTTCGCTGCCCACCAGCAGCCCCATCACCGCAGAATGCTTGGCATACGCCCGTGCGTCGAGCACCGCGCCGGGATTTTCCAGCATCGCAATCAGCGGCAGCGTGAAGTCGCCGAGTTCGCCGAGCTCTGCCTTCGCCAGCACGATGCCCATCGCCCCGGCCTGCACCGCGGCCGCCGCATCCGCGCGCCGCCGCTCGCCCGAATTGATCCGCACGAACACTTTCGCACCATTGCGGCCCGCCGACTTCGCCGCGTCAGTCAGTCCTGCGCGCGCCGCATCCTTGTCGGCGTCGGCAACAGCGTCCTCCAAATCCAGGATGATCGCATCCGCGCCGCGCTCGTGCGCCTTGGCGAGGAACCGCTCGGAGCTGGCCGGCACATAGAGCATCGAGCGCAGCCTCATAGCCCGAGCTCCTTCAAGATCTCGGCATTGTGCTCGCCGATTTTTGGCGCGGGCCGCTGCCACACGCCCGGCGTCGCGCTCATCCGCGGCACGATGTTGTGCATCGGCAGCGCGCCATAGTCGGCATCGTCCGCCTCCACCGTCACACCGCGCGCCGTGAAATGCGGATCGTCCGCCGCGTCGGCGGGCGAGAAGATTGGGCCAACTGTGGCCCCCGCCTCGCGCATGATTTTTAGCGCCTCGTCGTGATCGTGCTCAGCGAACCACGCGCCAACTGCCTCATCCACCAGCTCGCGATGTTTTACGCGGGCCTCGTTGGTCGCAAAGCGCGGATCGGCGAGCATGTCGCTCCGCCCGATCAGCTCGAAAATCCGTTTCGCAACCTGCGGCGTCGACCCCGACACCGCGAGATATTTGCCGTCGCGCGCGCGATACACATTGCGCGGGCTTGACGTGTTCGATGCGCTGCCCGAGCGCATCTTGGTCTTGCCCGTCACCTTGTAGAGCGCCGCTTCAGGACCGAGCACGGACACAATCGGCTCCAGCAGGCTCAAGTCGATCACCTGCCCCTGCGCGAGGCCCCTCTCCCGCGCCAGCAGCGCCATCGCCACCGCGTTCGCGCCATAGATGCCGGCAATCATGTCGGCCAGCGCCAGCGGCGGCAGCACCGGCTCGCGGTCCGCGTAGCCATTGCGATGCGCAAAGCCGCTCATGCCTTCGACGATCGAGCCAAAGCCCGGCAAATGCGCATAGGGCCCGGTCTGCCCAAAGCCCGAGATGCGCACGATGATGAGGTCGGGGTTCTCAGCCAGTAGCGCATCCGGCGCGAGCCCCATCTGCTCGAGAGTCCCCGGCCGGAAATTCTCGATGAACACGTCGGCCGTCCCAAGCAGCGTCTTCAGCGCCGCCATGCCGTCCGGCTCGCGCAAATTCAGCGCCAGCGAGCGCTTGTTGCGGCCGTAGACCTTCCAGAACAGCGCGTGCCCCTCGTCCTTCCACTGCCGCAGCGGATCGCCCTCGAGCGGCTCCACCTTTATGACGTCGGCGCCAAAGTCGCCGAGCTGCAGGCTGAGCATGTTGCCGGCGACAAGGCGGGAGAGGTCCACCACACGGATGCCGCGGAGTGGACCTTGTGAGGTTGGGTCGAAATGGATGGCTTCGCTCAAGAGCAGCCCCCTCCGTCGGCTTCGCCGCCACCTCTCCCGCTAAAGCGGGAGAGGTTTTCGACTGCGAGGCCGGGAAGCTGGACACCCTCTCCCGCAGAGCGGGGGAGGTACCGGCGAAGCCGGGGGAGGGGGCTGCTCTTGCCGAGGCCCATCAGTAGTCCTCGATCTCCAACCGACCCACGCTCATGCGTCCAGCCGAGGCCAGCCGCAGCCCGCCCATGCCGTAGCGATACGCACCATCGTTCGCCGACAACGGCTCCTTACCATCCACCGCCAGCGTCAGCTTGTCGCCGATCACCTTGAGCTCGATCGCATACTCGCGTCCCAGTTCCAGCTTGAACGGCGCCTTCGCCAGCACGCTCGTCCCGTGATCTTCCTTCAGGATCACGACATTGCCGCCGTCGAAACCCGCCGCATAAAAGCGACTGGTCCCCTGGACGCGCGCCGTCACGAGGTGCGACCCGCCGGCCAGCGGATTGATCCAGCCCGTCACCCGCTGATCGCGCAGATACGCATTGCCGGTCCACAAATCGGCGTTCGACGCCGTGTGCACATGCAGCCGCCCGTCCTCGAGCGTGAAGTAGCCGCGGTTCCAGGTGAAGCGCGTGACACCGCCCCATTCGAGCTTCTCGAGCTTGGGGTCGATCGCGACCTTGCCCGGCCCGCCGACTTCAAAGTCCGCGAGGAACAACCGACCCAAAAACTTCACGCGGCCGAAGTACTCGATCGAGACGCCGATCTCGTCGACCGCCTCGCTGCTCGTGTCGGGGATCGCAAACTCGTATTGCTGCCAGTCGGCATTGGCAGGAATCTGCCACGAACCAACTTCCTCGATCGTCCCGCTCATGCCGCGGCGCACATAGGGCACGACGCGCAGATTGCCGTCGCCGTTCCACGGGTCGAGTTTCAGCTTGAATTTGACGATCTGCCCATTGTCCGCCACCGGCGTGAACATCGGGCGATAGCGCTCGTCGTCGAACTCGCTCTGCCGGTACCAGGGCTTGTAGAACACCCGTCCACCCTGCCCGCGCTCCAGCCGGTCGAGCTGGATCTCGAGCGCGCCGCGCGACGTTGCCGTGTGCATTTCATCGGTGTGGCGCAGCAGGATGCGGTTGAGCCCGTCGGTGCGGAAGCCGTGCGTCGAGCCCGGCGCGTCGAAGTCGAAACGGAGGCCCCGCCGCTCGAAATCTTCTGCCCACATTGCGTCCGGCGTCTCGCCATTCAGCCGCTGGCCGGTCACCACCAGTTCGCGCGCAAAGGTCGGGATGTCGAGGATGTTGACGGTTCCGAGCACCCCCGAGGTCACGAGGAAATCGTTGATCGGCTTCCTGTACTTGTCCCAGCCCGGCTGCAGGCCCTGGAAGGTGCCGACAATCGCGGCCGCATTGCCGGCGTTGCAGTCGGTGTCCCAGCCCGCCATCGTCGCGATCTCGGCGGTGCGTGGCAGATCGCCCGCGCCGTAGAGCACGGCCATGATCAGCACACCCGCATTGGGGATGATGTGACAGACGCCCGGATAGCGGTCGTAGCCGAAATCGGCGATCAGCATATGCTGGCAACTGCGCCAATCATCCGGGTGCGCTTTGTGATGCGCGATCACGGCCTTCGCCACCCGCGCATATTCGCTATCACCGGGGATCGTCGCCATCGCCGCGTCGACGATCTCGCCGATCGTTTTGGCGACGAACGCCTGCGCGATCGCCGCGGCCACCCAGCGCGCCCCATGCAAGCCGTTGCCGTCATGCGCCACGCTCGCGGCCCGCGCCGACATGTCGGCAGCCCGTTGCGGATTGCCCGGATTGAGCCAGCCCCAGCTATCGATGAAAATCTGGCCGCCGATCTGCTCGGCAATCGCTGCGCCATTGATGGCGAGCGAACCCGAGGCCGGTGCCGGAATGCCATTCTTCAAATTGAGGTAGGCGGTGTGCTCGGTCGAGCGCCCAAAACCGCCCCACCAGTACATGCCGTGCTCTTCCGCCGCATAGTTGAGCCAGGTCTTGCCTTCCTGCTCGGCCGTGAAGTCCAATCCATAGTCGCGAAGAACGCGGATGAAATAGACCGGGCCGTTGGTGTCGTCATCCGCCGCGAAGTTCTTGAAATCGTGGAGGTATTGCTTCACCTCGCCATAGGTCTTTTCGATCCGCTCGAGCGTCCAGATGGTCGGCTCGACCGGCGCGCCCAGCCGCACGCCGATGGCTTTGGCGATGAAGCCGGCATAGATGCGCTCGTAAATGTCCCGCGTATTCACGTAAGTTCCTTCAGTCAAGAGTCAGGCGACCTTGTCGGCCGCGACAGGGGCAAGCAGCAGGCCGCGGTCGTTGGCGATGTCCGCGAACCGCCGGGTCTGTTGAGTGATGATGGTTTCGGCCACATCGGCAAAGCGGTCGGCCTCGGCGACCAGATCCAGTCGGTTGGATGTGTTGAGCAGCGCGAGGTCGCCCGCGTCGATCACGGCCTCGCCGTGGAGCGCGCCGAGAATGGCGCCGGTCATCACGCCGATCGAATCGGTGTCGCGGCCGGAGTTGATGCCGTCCTCGATCGAGCGGCGGAACACGCCGCCATTGACGATGGCAAAGCCCAGCGCCAGCGGCAGTTCCTCGATCGCGTGCAGCCGCGACGGCTGGTAGGCATCCGTCGGCATCCCCGCCTTGTCCGGCGAATGGTTCACGTCGTCGCCCATCGGCGAATATTTCGCGATGATCTCGTGGAACACCGCCGTGACTTCGGCATGTTCGCTGCCCGCCGTCTTCAGCTTCCGTGCCGCCACCGCGATATCGGCAATGGCCTTGCGCGTGCCATCCTTGGCGACGGCAATCGAAGCCTCCACCACATCGTCGACGCTGGTGCCGGGCACGAACGCCGCGGCCACTGCCGCCGCCATCACGCCCGCCGCTTCGAGGCCAAAACTCTGCTGATGCCCCGACGCAAAAGCAATCGCCTCGTCATAGGCCGCGCGAGGATCGCAGGCGTTCACCGCACCGATCGGGGCGATGTACATCGCGGCGCCGCAGTTGACCATATTGCCGATGCCGCCCTGCCGCGGGTCGACGCCCGATAGCTGATGGCGCTGGTAAATCCATTTCTCCGGGTAGAACAGTCTTTCGACCAGCAGCGCCTCGCGCTGCAGTTCCGGGATCCAGCGCGGCAGCCAGCCGATCTCGTGCACCATGCCGTGGGCCATGTCCCAGGCGTCGAGCGGCCGCTTCTCCTTGCCGTAGACGTTCATCACCGCCAGCGTCATCAGCGTGTCGTCGGTGACGATGCCGTTGCCGCGCACGCGTCCGTTGCGGGCCGCGCCGGGCAGATCCATCTTGTGCCACCGCGTATCGAGCGAGGTGACCCGGCCATAGCGCTTCCGGATATCCCCGGCCGAGAGTTTCTCGACCGGGGCACCGAGGGCGTCGCCGAGGGCGACGCCGTAAAGAAGCGCGCGGATCCGTCCCTTGAGGGAAAGACCCTCGTCTTCATTCGTCATTTAAGCACAGTCCTTGCGTAGTCGGTCAGCTTCTGGCCGCCGGCGGCGGTCCATTCGGCGACATAGGCGTCCCACTGGTCGATGCCCGCTTCGCCGGTGATGAATTTGGCGACCCACGAGCGGTAGACGTTCTCGGCGGCGTCGACGTCGGGCGCATAGTCAGCCGGCCACACGAAGCTGTTGTCCGGCTTGAACCACTTGTTGACGCTGGCAAGGAAGTCGAGCGACGCCTGCGAACGCCATTCTGCCGGGGGCACCCAGCTTGGTGCATAGGAGAAGCGCGCATACCACGTCGCCATCTCCGGCGTCACCGTCACGGTGCCGTCGGCGGCCTTGGTATAGTGCGTCCCCTCAAAGCCCATGCGGTCGACGATCTGACCGGCGGGGCTCGCAAGGAAGTCCATGACCTTCATCGCCACTTCCTTGTTCGGCGACAGTTCCGAGATCGCCCAGCCGCGGCTTTCCTTGCTCACGTCGACGGCCTGGAGGCCCTGGCCGCCCGGACCCGATGGCACCGGCAGCAGCGTCAGCGTGATGTTCTCGCCCGGATGGGCCGCAGCCATCTTGCCGCCGTAGATGCCGACCGTTTCAGCCGACGAGCCGAAGATCACGCCGGCCTTGCCGGTGTAGAATTTGTCTTCCTTCACGTCGAACTTGTTGGTCACATATTCCTTGTCGAACAGGCCCTTCGCGGCGAGGTCGGCATAGTAGGTCAGCTTGGCCTTTTCCTGGTCGGTGACGCGTGCGCTCACCCACGCCCCGCTCGCATCCTTCATCCAGGTGCCGGTCACGCCGAACGCCTGGTTGAAGATGTCGTCGAGTTCGTTGGTGTTGACGTAGGATGTCAGGCCCAGCGTGTTGCCGGCGGTGCCGTCGCCGTCGAGATCGCCGTCATGGATCGCCTGGAAGAAGGCGGTGTATTCCTCGACCGTCTCCGGCTTCTTGCCGCCGAGCTTTTCGAGCCAGTCGGCACGGATCACCGGCTGCGGCGCGCGCGGCGGGAAATCATAGACGAGGTAGGGGTAGTTCTTCATGCGCTCGACGTTGTGGCCGTAGAGCTCACTCTTCAAGAACTTGGTATTGGCGATCAGCGGGTTGAGGTCGGCGAGGATGCCCTGCTCCACCATCTTCTGGTCGCCACCCTGGAAGTAGATGATGTCCGGGATGTCGCCGCCGAGCAGCAATGCGCTGAGCTTGTCGGCATAGGACGACGCCGCGATCGGCACGATCTGCAGATCGACCTCGGTGCCATCCATCGCCAGCACGCCGGCTTCGATGTTCTTGATGTAATTCTCCGACGCCGGATCGTCCGGCACCAGGTCGCCCGCGACGATGCGGAGCACCACCGGATCGGCCAGCGCCGTGCCGACCATCACGGCCGTCAGTGCGATCGCCGTTCCGGCCATCAGCAGGTGTCGTCTAAGCATGGAATGTCCTCCTGTTATGCTTGTTGGTTGTTGGTTGGCTTTGACGCTGAAACTGGTGTCGACACGATCCCCGCTGCCGCCCCACCCACCGTCATCCCCGGGCGAAGGCCCGGGGACCCAGCGAAGTTCGCCGCTTGCCGAGGACGTCGCTGGGTGGCCGGGTCAAGCCCGGCCATGACGACCGAGAGATTGGAGACTGCTTCGTACTTCACCGAAGCCCGCAGTCGGACGCGAAGCGACACCTTATCCACACCGTCATTCCCGCGCAGGCGGGAACCCAGTGCCCCACCCATCGCACAGCGACCTTTGCCCTGGGTCCCCGCCTTCGCGGGGATGACGGTGGTGGCAATTGCGAGAATGCTCATCCCTTCACCGCCCCCGTCATCGTCCCCTTGGTGAAGAACCTCAGGATCAGCGGGTAGATCAGCAGGATCGGCGCGATGGTCAGCAGGATCATGCCGGCCTTGAAGGCGCGCAGATCAATCTGGCTGGCATTGGTGTATTTGCCCATGTCCTCGATGCCGACGATCGACAGCTTGTCGCCCTCGACCACGAATTGCCTGAGCACGAGCTGCAGCGGCCATTTGTTCTGGTCGTTGAGATAGAGCAGCGGCCGGAAGAACTCGTTCCAGTGAAAGACGATGTAGAACAGCGCTATGGTGGCGATGGCGGGCTTGGCCAGCGGCAGCACCACCATCCAGAACGTCTGGAACGGATTGGCGCCATCGATGCGCGCCGCCTCGATCAGATCCTCGGGGATTTCCTCGAAGAAGCGGACGAGGATGATCAGGTACCAGGCGTTGACCGCCTTATACATGATCACCGACCAGTAGGTGTCGATCAGGCCGAAGTGCTTGTTGAAGAAGTAGTCGGGCAGCATGCCCGGCTCGAACACGATGGTCACCAGCACCATCACGTAGACGAAACGCCGCCCCGGCAGTCCGGGCCGCGACAGGCCCCAGGCCATCAGCGTCGTCAGGGCCACATTGATGGTAACGCCCACCGCAGTGATGAAGATCGAATTGAGCATGCCCTGCTGGACGCGCGGATGGTTGATCAGCACCGTCCACACGTCGAGCGAAAAGCCGTCCGGGATGATGGCAAGCCCGCTCACCCCCGGCACGCGCGCATTGGCGGAGAACGAGATGGCGAGCAGATTGAGGATCGGCTGCACGGTCAGCACGACCATCAGCAACAGGGTCGAGACGATGATCGCATACTCGATCCGCTCGAGCGGCGTGCGCCCGATAGCGGCACGCCGGTTGTCGACGCGTTCCTTGGCAGGCGACATCGGGGCGATGGGTTCTTCGATGCTGGTCATCGTAGGGCCCCTTCGCGGAGGTCGCAGTCGGCGCCCCTTCCCCGGCGAGGGGGGGAAGGTGTCAGCGGAGCTGACAGAAGGGGGCGGCCGCCAGCGTCGATGCGGGCCATCGCGAAGGCCCCCTCATCCGCCCTTCGGGCACCTTCTCCCACGAGGGGAGAAGGCAAGGTTTGCCACATTGGTCGCCGCCTCTCCCTTCTCCCCTCGTGGGAGAAGGTGGATCGGCC
>JBKJTB010000164.1:0-6203 GCA_046594305.1 Devosia sp.
AATCGATCGGGCTCACGAGGTAAAGCGGCACGAACAGCATCAGCACCTTGAGGTGCATCGGCGTCTCGGCGGCAAAGAAAGCCCGCCAGAGCGTTACCAGTTCGCGGCGGAATTGAAGCAAGCGGCCCATCGGCGGTCCTCCCTCGTGTCCCCAAATAGATGGTCCTGCGGTGCGGCGATTCAAGAGGCGGCGGCGATCAGGAATTCGCCCGGTCCTTCAATAGCTTGACGATCGCCATGGCGTGACCGTGGCCGAGCTTGTAGTCGGCCTTCAGCCAGTCGGTGATGGCGGTGGCCTTGGTGCCGGGCCTGGTGAGCCCCTTGGCCTTGGCCAGCTTGATCCATTCGTCCGGGGTGACACCGGTTTGCGTCTCGACAACATCGAGAAGCAGACCGGCGTTACGCCCGACGAGTGGATCAAGCTCGCCAAGGCCAAGGGGCTCACCAAGCCCGGCACCAGGGCCACTGCCATCACCGATTGGCTGAAGGCCGACTACAAGCTCGGCCACGGCCACGCCATGGCGATCGTCAAGCTGCTCAAGGACCGCGGCGGATTGACCTAGGGAACCTTGAACCCGGCCGCGCGCTTTCCCATTTATGTCCTGTTTGGGACAGGGAGAACGCTCATGGGCCGTCTGCTGCAGTTTCGCCGGGAACTCGTTATCCTGTGGCGCGCCTTCATGGCCGCCGAGACTCCCGCCTGGCTCAAGGGCCTGATGCTGCTGATCCCGGCGTACCTGATCAGCCCGATCGATATCCTGCCCGATTTCATCCCGGTGCTCGGCTGGCTCGACGACCTCGTCGTCATCCCGCTGCTGGTCAGCTGGATCGTCAGCATGCTGCCGCAGAAGGTGGAAGTCCGCCGGACGTACCAGCGGCGGGACGCAAACGGCCAGATCATCGACGGGGATTACCGACGGCTCTAACCGTTGCAATGTAAGTTCCGCTTACATTATCGGCACTACATGTTAGAAATTCGTGATATTTCGAACATGTGAGTCGGAACATGTTAGTTCCCACCTACCGGATCCCCACGCTCCCTCCAAAGGGCGACCTTGAAACAACAAGGGTTCTGAAGGCGGTGGCGGTAGCCCATCGACACCTTGCCGAACTCAAGGGTCGGGCTGCCACCATCCCCAACCAGGAAATTCTCATCAACACACTGTCGCTTCAGGAAGCCAAGGCATCCTCGGAGATTGAGAACATCGTCACCACGCAGGACGAACTCTTTCAAGCGAGCCTATTTCCCGACGGACCGGGCTCTCCCGCAGCCAAGGAGGTTGCGTCCTACCGCGATGCGCTGAAGTGCGGGTACGATCGACTCACTCAGAGCGGCGGCCTGCTGACCAACAATACAATCGTCGAGATGTTTCGCTTATTGAAGCGTACCACCGAGGGCTTTCGCGACGTCCCCGGAACTGCCCTGCGGAACGAGGCCGCTGGAACACTGGTTTATGTGCCGCCGCAAACCGCCCAAGATATTCAGCGATATATGGACGACCTCGAGCGCTTCATAAACGAGGATACCTTCAGCGACCTCGATCCACTGATCAAGATGGCGCTCATCCACCATCAATTCGAAAGCATCCACCCTTTCTCGGACGGAAACGGCAGGGTCGGCCGCATAATTAATGTGCTCTTCCTCGTGCGGTCCGGTTTGCTCGATAGCCCGATCCTATATCTCAGCCGATACATAACTTCGCATAAGGCTGAGTACTATCGTCTGCTGCAGGCGGTGCGTGACGACGGCATGTGGGAGGACTGGCTTCTCTACATGCTCGAGGCCGTCTCGAGCACGTCCCGACAGACGCTCGAGCTGATCGAAGGGATGCGAGGGCTGATGGCCGACTACAAGAAGCGCCTGCGCGATCACCCCAAGGGTCACTACTCTCAAGACTTGCTCAACAATCTGTTCAGGCATCCGTACACGCGTATCGAGTTCGTTCAGAACGAACTCGGTGTGACCCGTCAGACCGCCGCACGATACCTGGACCAGCTTGCCGAAGCAGGCTTCGTAGAAAAGCATCAAGAAGGCCGGCACAACTACTATATCAACGGCCCGCTGGTAGCGCTCTTGATGCGCGTCCCAGAAGGTACGCCTTAGCTACTCGAACCTGACCAGCAAATCCTTACTATCGATCTGATCGCCCTGTTTCACCGTCACCTCGGCGATGACGCCGTCCGCTTCGGCGTGGATGGCGGTTTCCATCTTCATGGCTTCGACCGAGAGCAGCACGTCGCCGGCTGACACTTTGTCGCCGACCTTGACCTGCAGCCCGGAGATAACGCCCGGCATCGGCGCGCCGACCTGCTTGATGTCGCCCAGCGCCGCCTTGGCGCGGACCTGCACTTCGCCGACCTTGAGGCGGTCCGGCACGGTGATGGTGCGCGGCTGGCCGTTGAGGTCGAAGAAGACGCGGACCTGACCCTTCTCGTTGGTCTCGGCGCGGCCAAGATAGTTGATCACCATCGTCTTGCCGCGCTCGATCTCGACGAAGATCTCCTGGCCCTGCACGAGGCCGTAGAAATACACCGGCGTCGGCAGCACCGCGGTCGGGCCGTATTTGTCCTGCGTCTTGAGGAAGTCGGCGAACACTTTTGGATACATCAGGTGCGAAGCGAGGCGCAGATCGTCGATCTTTTCGCCGCTCTCCTTTTCGATCCTGACACGCTCGGCCTCGAGGTCGACATCCCTAAGATAGGAGCCCGGCCTCTCCGTGAGCGGCACGCGGCCCTTCAGCACCTTCGCCTGCAGCGCTTTGGGGAAGCCGCCCGGCGGCTGGCCCAGATCGCCGGCGAAGAAGCCGACGACGGAATCGGGGAACGACACATCCTTGTTCGGGTCCTCGACATCGGCGCGATTGAGCCCCGACGACACCATCGCCAGCGCCATGTCGCCGACGACTTTCGACGACGGCGTCACCTTGACGATGTCGCCGAACATCTGGTTGACGTCGGCGTAAGTCTTGGCGACTTCGTGCCAGCGCGACTCGAGTCCGAGCGAACGCGCCTGCTCCTTGAGATTGGTGAACTGGCCGCCGGGCATTTCGTGGAGATACACCTCCGACGCACCGCCCTTGAGATCGCTCTCGAAGGCGCGGTACTGCGTGCGCACCGCTTCCCAGTAGAACGAGATTTCGCGGATCACCTTGGGCGCAAAACCCGGATCGCGGTCGGTATCGGCCAGCGCCGCGGCGAGCGAGCCAAAAGTCGGCTGGCTGGTGGTGCCCGAGAATGCGTCCATCGCGGCGTCCACAGCATCGACGCCGGCTTCCACCGCCGCCATGATCGTCGCCGACGCGGCGCCGGATGTATCGTGCGTGTGGAGGTGGATCGGGATGCCGACTTCCTGCTTCAGCGTCGCGATCAGCTTCTTGGCTGCCTGCGGCTTCAGCAACCCGGCCATGTCCTTGAGGCCGAGCACATGCGCGCCCGCCGCCTCGAGTTCCTTGGCCAGCGCGACATAATATTTGAGGTCGTACTTCGCCCGGTTGGGATCGAGCACGTCGCCCGTGTAGCAGATGGCGCCCTCGGCCACCTTGTCGGCCTCGATCACCGCGTCGATCGAGACGCGCATGTTCTCGACCCAGTTGAGGCAATCAAAGATGCGGAACACGTCGACGCCGCCCTTCGCCGCCTGGCGAACGAAGAACTTCACGACATTGTCGGGGTAGTTGGTGTAGCCGACGCCATTGCTGCCACGCAGCAGCATCTGCGTCAGGATGTTCGGCGCGCCTTCGCGGATCGCGGCGAGCCGTTCCCACGGGTCCTCGTTGAGGAAGCGCATGGCGACATCGAACGTCGCGCCGCCCCAGCATTCGAGCGAGAAGAGATTCGGCAGCCCGCGCGAATAGGCTTCGGCGATGCTCGTGATGTCGTGCGAGCGCATGCGCGTTGCGAGCAGCGACTGGTGCGCGTCGCGCATCGTCGTGTCGGTGAACAGCACGCCCTTCTGCTGCTTCATCCAGCTCGCAAGACCTTTCGGTCCGCGCCGGTCGAGCACCTGCCGCGATCCTTCGACAAGCATCAAAGGCTCATAGAGCGGCGGCACCGGCTCATGCGCCTCGGCGGGCGGCCGCGGACGGTCGCGCACTTCGGGGTGGCCGTTGATGGTCACGTCCGCGATGTAAGTCAGCAGCTTCGTCGCCCGGTCCTTGCGGCGCTTGAAGTCGAACAGCGCCGGCGTCGTGTCGATGAAGCGCGTCGTGTAGCGGTTGTTGACGAAGTCGGGATGCGTGATGATGTTTTCGAGGAAGGCGAGATTGGTGTTGACGCCGCGAATACGGAACTCGCGCAGCGCGCGGTGCATGCGGGCAATCGCCTCTTCCGGCCCCGGCGCCCAGCAGGTGACCTTCTCGAGCAGCGGATCGTAGAACCGCGTTATAATGGCGCCGGCATAGGCCGTACCGCCATCGAGCCGCACGCCAAATCCGGTCGCCTCGCGATAGGCAGTGATCCGGCCATAGTCCGGGATGAAATTCTCTTCCGGGTCTTCGGTGGTGATGCGGCACTGGATGGCATTGCCGTTGAGCCGGATATCCTGCTGCAGCGGCACGCCCGATTCCGGCGTGCCGATCACCGCGCCTTCGAGCAGATGGATCTGCGCCTTGACGATATCGATGCCGGTGACCACTTCGGTCACCGTGTGCTCGACCTGGATGCGCGGGTTCACTTCGATGAAGTAGAATTTGTCGGTGTCGGCATCGAGCAGGAACTCGACCGTGCCGGCACCGCGATAGTTTGCGGCATTGCCGAGCCGGATGGCGGCGCCGGTCAGGTCGTCGCGCGTTGCCTGGCTCAGATACGGCGCCGGAGCCCGCTCCACCACCTTCTGGTTGCGCCGCTGCACCGAGCAGTCGCGCTCGAACAGGTGCACCAGGTTGCCGTGGCTGTCGCCGATCAGCTGCACTTCGACATGGCGGGCTCGCTCGATCAGCTTTTCCTGATACATCTCGTCCTTGCCGAACGCCGCCTTGGCCTCGCGCTTGCCTTCGGAGACTTCCGAGACAAGGTGCTGCTCGTCCATGATCCGGCGCATGCCGCGGCCGCCGCCGCCCCAACTGGCCTTCAGCATCAGCGGGTAGCCGATCTCGGCCGCCATCCGACGCACTTCGTCCATGTCGTCGGGCAGTGCTTCGGTCGCCGGCACAACCGGCACGCCCGAAGCGATCGCCATGTTGCGCGCCGCCACCTTGTTGCCGAGGTCGCGCATCGTCTGCGCCCGCGGCCCGATGAAGATGATCCCCGCGTCCTCGCAGGCATCGGCGAACTCCGGGCTCTCGGAGAGCAGCCCGTAGCCCGGATGGATGGCATCGGCGCCGGAGATGCGAGCAACCCGAATGTACTCGTCGATCTGCAGATAGGCCTCGACCGGGCCCTTGCCCTTGCCGATCAGGTAGGCCTCGTCGGCCTTGAAGCGGTGCAGCGCCAGCTTGTCCTCTTCGGCATAGCAGGCGACGGTCTTGATATTGAGCTCGTTCGCCGCGCGAAACACCCGGATGGCGATTTCGCTGCGGTTGGCGACAAGGATTTTCTTGATCGACATCGATTTTCACCCAAGCGGGAGGGGACGTGGCACTGCTGTGCCGGCTAGGGACGTCAAATAGGGCCTCGTGGCCCTTACTTCTGGCTCAGATGCCCCGCGAGATGGGACATGTCGTAGCCCGCATGCGCTGCCGCCGTGATGATCTCCGATGCCGGATGCTTGCCGGCCTGGCTGAGAGCCCACAACGTGGTCGAGCGCGTGCCCGACCTGCAGAAACAGAACACCGGGCCTGCGCTCCCCTCGAGCACCTGCCTGGTTTCTTCGACCATCTCGGGGCTGACCCCGTCGCGGCCGAGCGGGATGAAGTGATAGGCAAGGCCAGCATCATGGGCGGCCTTCTCGATCGCCGCGTTGGTCGGCTGGTCCGGGGATTCCCCGTCTGGCCGGTTGTTGATGATGGCGACGAAGCCCTCGGCCTTGATGGCCTTTACGTCCTCGGGGCTGATCTGCGGGGACACACTGACGTGGTCATCGATCCGCTTCAGGTCCAAATCGTCTACTCCAGAGTGCCGAGGTCTTCCCCGGCCTTTATAGCCACCGCCTCTTGCCGGAAGCAAGGCAGCCGAACGGCGGAGCCCTGAAGGCGTATCGCTACTGCGCCGAGATCGCCGACAGGCCGACCCACGGGCGCCAGATTTCGCCGCGCTCGGCGACGAAC
>JBKJTB010000258.1:0-2535 GCA_046594305.1 Devosia sp.
GCTCCTTCAATATCCCGATGATCTGCTCTTCGGTGAACCTGCTGCGCTTCATCTCTGGTCCTTTCTGGGGGCCAGAGCCTACTTCAAACTGGATTAAGCCCAGGGGGCAACGTCACCGAGACGGTGTGTCGGCACGAAGGGTGTAAAGCATGGCCGGTCGCAAAGCATCTGCATCGCGAATGTCCCGCCGATCCATGATCCTCGGCGCCGTCGCCACCGCAGCCTCACTCGGCGTGTCCACACCGACCGCGTCGCTCGAACCACCACCATCGCACGCCGCAGAGCCAGGACATGCGGTCCCCAATGCAGCTCTTGTCGCACTCGGCCAGCAGCTCGACCGGCTGGTTCGGCGCTGCGGCCGGTTACAGCGCCGAATGCGCCGGCTGGATGACCGTGCCGATGCGGTCATGGCCGAGCGCGGCATTGCCCAACACCTGTCGAACGGGCGGCGCAACCCGGCGATCGACGCCGTCCGGGCCGAGGTCGGCGCCGACGCTGCGTGGCAGCGGTGGTCGACGGCGGTGAGCGAACTCGAGAGTGTCGCTGGCACAATCGCCAAGATGCCCGCCCCCAACCTGACCGACCTCTCCGTGAAGTTCCGCGCCTTGCGGTGGGCTTTGATCGACGACAACACGGTCATCGACGACACGGCGCGGGAGCAGGTGCTCGCCTTCGGCCGCACCCTCGCAGCCCTTGCAGCGCCGCGGGTGGAGTAGTCGGTCGACACGAACGACTGGCGGCCTTCGACTGCCGCTAACCACGACCTCGCAGAAAGCACTGGTCTTGCTGGCTCACGCAAGCGTGTTGACCTCCATGACACGGAGGACGACGCGCCATGAAAGTCATCACTGTGAGCGACGAGACCAAGCACCTGATCGATGCACAGGCGCTACCCGGCTACGATGTCCGCCGGACTGCGACGCGACTGCCGGATGGGCGCTGGACGATCCCGGTCGACGACGAGGTGTTCGACCGCATCGCTGCCGCCCGCCTCCCCGGCGAGACCGATGATGACGTGGTGAGCCGGCTGCTGCGCCTGGCGATCGGAGAGGAAACCGAGCTAGCGCTAGGCGGCGCGATCATCGAAAGGTCACCGCGGGTGGGCCGGGCCAGCCTGCCTGTGCAGCGCGCTCCCCCGCGCCGGTCGCCATGGGGTACCTAGCCGGGCTGGGGCTCTTCAGCTAGGCGCGGCTGGGCCGCACTCCGAGCAACTACACGCCGCTCCGTTCGGCCACGTCAAGGGGGGTCACTTGGGATGTGCGGCGTTCCGGGCGTCTCCGGCGATGTGGCTGTGACCCCTTGATCACTTCACTTTGCGTAGGGTTCCGGGCCTTTGCGGGCGCGATAAATACCCGCATTTCCACACTGATTTGCGGCGTCGGCGGGGCATTATCAGGCCCCGATGGGTACATAGCCCCATCGTCGGGGCGCCAGTAGCTAAGCTCAGGCATAAATTCCCGTAGCTGGAGACTATGTGCCGCTGGGGCCGACCCACATTATTCCTTGCCGACGGAGGACCCGACGTATTGCAAGTGCGGACATATCGGCCACCGGCGATTCGGCTAAGTGTTCTGCCGAGTCGCCGGCCGCACTAGAATTATATTGTAACGCCGCCCTGGAAACGTTCGAGCGTTGCTGCGTCATGCGGCATTGCAGTTATCCCCTGCCCCCACAACGACTAGACTTGTCCCGACACTGCGCCCCTTGTGTGCGCAGAACATCTGCGTCGGGGATCAACAATGGTTGCACATCGACATCGCCACCTCCGCAAGGTCGCCGATGACGACGCCCGTGCCGTGACCCTGCTTGCTCGCGACCTCACCAGGTGCAGAACCCGCGCCCGCCGCCTGTGGAAGAGCTACCAAGCGGTCGACGAACAGGTTGACTCCGCTGCGTCCGCAAAAGCGCATCAGGCGTGGTCCGACTCGGTGGATGAGGCCCTTAGAATCTCCGAAGCGATGTCGCGGCAACAGGCGCGGCAACTTGCTGAGCTGGCCATCCAGTTCGAGGCAGTTTGGTGGTGGATCGTCGAGGACGACAGCGTGCTGGATGGCAGTGCTCGTCGGTGGCTGAGCCGGTTTCGACGGTCCCTGCGACGACTTGCTGCGATGAATTGAGTTCGTCCCATCCCTCGTCCGCAAAAACCCCCGGAAATTGCTGCCGCCACGCAATTGTATCGGTCGGCGCGGCGGATAGCTCGATCGGCGGATGAAAGCCAATGAAAGTCATGACTTTCATCGGAGGCGCCCCGAAAGCCCCAGAAAACCGGGACTTCTCAAAGTGCCCGATAGCGCCACTTTCATTGCGGCCGCGACCTGCCGCTGGCATTTGTCATCGCCGCCACGGGCAGATGTCTAGACCGGCGGCGGGTCTGAGTGATGAAGGCCTGCATTTTTCCCGCAGCTGGAGACTACTCGAGGCTGGGGCCGACCCGTGTTAGTTCTCGCCGACGGAGGACCCAACGCATTGAAGGTGCGGGCATACTCGGCACCGGCGGTTCGCCTAAGTGATTCTGGATCATGGTGATTGCTAGAA